>CAZYPC010000011.1:0-72610 GCA_964649165.1 uncultured Chryseobacterium sp. | reverse complement strand
AATGCCCACTGTGCATGGCCTAGACCACTTCAGGTATTTTTGAGATGGCTTCTACATTGCCGCTGCCATCCGCAGAGCAAGAGAAGCCAAAATCATTGCCGCTGCCTCCGTAATAGGTACCCCACTGGCGAATGCCTGTTGCACTGAATTTCACCAGGAAGGCATCCTGCAATCCCGTCCCATAGATGTCCTGATGGCCCCCGCTGGCAATGGCCGTGGTGGATTGAGTCCGACCGGCCAGATAAACATTTCCACTGCCGTCCACCGCGCAAGAATGACCATTGTCAAAACTGCTTCCGCCGTAGTAGGTTCCCCAGAGACGGACACCAGTCGGGCTAAACTTCACCAAGAAGGCGTCATCCCCCCCACCGAGTGCATTTTGATGTCCCCCACTGCCAATCGCCGCTGTGGATCCGGTTGATCCCGCCAAATACACATTGCCACTGCCGTCGATGGCGCAGGATGAACTGAATTCAAAACTGCTTCCGCCATAGTAAGTACCCCACTGACGAACGCCGGCCCAATTGAACTTCACCAGGTAAGCATCGTAATTCCCTCCGAGCGTGTTATCGTGCCCCCCGATGGCGACTGCTGTGGTAGATTGGGTTGAACCTCCCATATAGACGTCGCCGTTGCCATCGACGACGCAGGATTCACCAGAATCATAGTTGCTTCCTCCATAGTAGGTACTCCAAAGACGTGTACCCACCGAGTTGAACTTAACCAGGAAAGCATCCTGATTCCCTCCGTAGGAATTCTGATGTCCCCCACTCGCCATAGCCACAGAGGATGCTGTGATTCCTACCAAATACGCATTACCGTTATCATCGGTTCCGCAGGAGTAGCCGAAATCATCGCCTACTCCCCCGTAGTATGTGCCCCATATGCGTGCGGGATCGATTGTAAGTGCTCGCGAAGCATCATAGGCATCCATTTCGAAATGCAGCATGTCCTCATCCAGCACAAAGCGGGTGTCCACCTCGCGGCCGTTCTGGTAACTCACAGGTCTGTCCTCGGTAAAGCGGCCCATGCGATTGGCGTGAACCAAGCTTCCGTCGGCCTGCACGCGTAATTCCTCATGGTCCTTGAAGCGCAAGCGGATCATGGCCGGATCAGCTCCCGGGTGGACCAAGAAGTCGTACTTGATCCCTTTGCCCGTGGTATAGAGCACCCAGTCGATGCCCGGGTACACATTGTGGTAGGTGATGTGTTGGTAGCTGTGCACATCCAGCACATCGTGCGTGTAGTAGTTGGTGTAATCGGCACTGCGCCCCTCGGTGCTCACTTGGGCATTGGGGTCTGCCCCTTCAAGTGACATGTCCATGCGGTAAGTCTCAAGCCACACTTGCTCGCGTAGCGCGTCGAGATCCCGCTGCTTCGCGGGATCGCGTCGTGCCTCCTCCTCCAGGTCATCCATACCTTCGGGCTTGTGCAGACGGTTGAATTGGTAGGCGATACCGTTGTTCAACAGGAAAATGCTGGTATTGCCCTGCACAAATCGGAAGCGCACATCAGGTGCGGCCTCACCGTCGGTGGTCATCACCTGGCCCTTGTTCTCCTCGAAGCCGGTGGGCGCGAGGGAGCGGCTGTCCGAATTGAATTCGTTGAGCATGGCCTGGCCCTCTAGCTGCATAGCTGGGCCATGAGCGGGTGGGCGCTGTGCCAGTTGGGCCTGGGCGTGGTAGCAGGTTGCAAATACCATCAGCGCCGCGCTGAAGGACCGAAGATGGATCATGGGTCGAGTTCTTTAAAGCATCAATGGATCACGATCAAACGCGCCGCGGGCACCGCCGGACCAACGATGACATGGTAGGATCCATTCGGTAGTGCCCTCGTGTCCAAGCGGACCTGCGTGTTGGTGAAGGTCTGAACGGGGACCTTGACTTGTCGGCCGGTGGCGTCAAGCACGATCACACGGCCACTCAAGTAATGGGTTGGCAATTCCAATATCGCCACGTCATCCGCCGGATTCGGGTACACGAGAAAGTTTGCTGGCTTCTCGCTCGCCTCCACCCCCGTACTGAAATCCGCGAAGCACGGCGAGTTCCACCCGTCGTATGCCTGCCGCACCCCGGCCACCATGTTTTGCAGGACCGAGATGTCGTTCGTCGTGCCCATGGTGTGCGCCACATCCACGCATAGCGTATCGCCGGGCCCCAACGTGAACGGTCCGATGGTGCCGATGGAGCGTCGGTCACCGGGGGCAGCATCGTCGCTCCAACCTCCTCCGGGGTATTGGAAATGCGTGGGGTAGCCCGGCTCGGTGAAGGGCTGCCCGCCCTGCGTGCCTTTCATCAGGTCCTCTAGGGGCACCAGGTTCTCCGGTATGGAGCGGTGCGCGGTGAGGGCCTGGTTCAGGTACATCGTCCCCTGCGCGCGTGGCTGTGCACCAAAGCCAAGGAAGCCGTTGCAGTCCTCGTCCGAGCCATCACCGTTGTAAGCGTAGTAGAGGTTCAAGGTGCTGTCACAGCCCACGCGGTCATCCGCGCCGCAGCCGATCTCGAAATCCGTGAACTCGCCGAAGCGCACGCTGTCCCAGGTGATGTTGATGCGGTTGATGATCTGGTAGTTGGTGTAGACCGTATTGAAGAGATCGGGGTTCGCGTCGTTGGAGCTGCCGTAATGCATCACCTGGATCTCCACCGCCATGGCTGGGTGCTGGCCGTCCGGATCGGGCTTCATGCGCATCAGGTACCAGATGGCTTCGTCCTGGCGGATGAGCGGGAACTCCCCTTGCTCGGGTTCATACAAGCCGTCCTCGTCGAGATCGGCGAAGGGCGCGAGCAAGGCGGGTTCGCCGTTGTCCGTATTCCCGTTGCCTGGCCAGGTGGCAATGCTGTACGGCATCTCGTAGCCGACCTGGTCCCAGAAGGCGATGTGGAAGTCGATCTCGGACTTGCGCACCCGCCACACCTGGTAGTATCGCCGGAAGAAGTCCGCATCGCGTACATCGGCCATCAGGGGTCCGGCCCAGGACCAATCACCCTCCGCCACAGCTTCGTTGTACTTCGGCGTGGCGCTGTGCAGCTCGCCATTGGAGTAAGCCGTGATCCACGGTGAAGCCGAGTAGATGGTGTGCCGGCCGGAGATGGAGTCCGCCTCGAAGCTGGGCGCGTTGCTCACGGGATCGCTGAATAGCGCGGGCGTGGGCGTGGCTCCTGCGCGGATGTTGTTGATGGCGAGTTCATCGTAGTCAAGGCCCTCGGCCAGTTCGCCGATGCTGATCACGAGCGCGTAGCTCTGCGTGCCGCCGTCGCCAGCGACGATCGTTCGGCCGCCGATCACGTCCGCCGCGTGGATGCCATCGAGGCGCAACACGTGCGCGTTGTTGCCTTGCAGCAGGAGGCTGGACGAAGCTCCGCCGAGGATCACCCGGCCATCGGGCAATTGGGCGATGCCTTCCACCGCACCATCCGCGAGCTGCGCATGGGTTTCACTGCTGAACGCACCGACGCTCAGTCGCGTCCATTTCGGGAAGGAGCCGTTGCCATCCGCATCCGCTGTGAACTCCCCACCGACGTAGAGCTCATCCCCCGCGCTTAACAGGGCGTGTACCGCTCCGTTCAAACCGGTGCCTGCCTCCTGCCAGGATTCCCCGTTGAAGTAGCTCAAGTAGCGCTGATCGAGGAATCCGTCCTCGCTGTTCTGGGTGAACCCACCACCGGCGTGCAGGTACCCACTGAACGAAGCGAGCGCGTGTACCGGACCGTTGAAACGACCGCCGACCTGCTCCCAGTCGGTGCCGTTCCAACGGCTCACGGCGCTGTCCAATCCGCCCGCATAGAGTTCACCATTGTGCATGCACACTGCCGTCACACGCTGTGAAAGTCCCGACCCCATGGCGCTCCAGATGGTCCCGTCCCACCGGGCGATGTTGTTGAAGGAGGTCTCACGCCCAGCGGCGATCAGGTCGTTCTCGAAGGTGATCAGTGCGGAAACGCGCTCAGGGATGCCGTCAAAAGCACCTGCCAGGTCGTTGTGACCGGTGCCACCATCCCAGCCTTGGATATTGCGCCGGGCGTGGTCGTTGAAGCTGGCGAACATGCCGCCGAGGACGAGTTCGCCGTTGTACTCGGCCATGGCGGTGATGCCTTGTAGGTCGGCACCCGCGCCGACGGGCAGGATGCGCTGGGCGGATAACGCGCTGACGACCAGTATGCCGACACAGGCCAGGATGGGTTTACACATTCCGCAGGGGTTATGCGCACGAAGCAAGAAGACCGCGCTTTCCCGTGCAATAGTCAAAAACAGGTACGCCCGTCCGTGGAAACTCCCCGTCCTGCGGCGCAGCTCACAACCACCCCGCCTCCTTCACATGGCTGACCAGCTCGGCGGTGTTCTTCAAGCCCATGCGCTTCAACAGATTCCTCCTGTGCGCGGCGACCGTATGCTCGCTCAGGTGCAGTTCCTCGGCGATCCGCTTGCTGCTCTTGCCCGCTGCGAGTTTGCGGATCACCTCCATCTCGCGCATGGTGGGGCGGTACTGGAGCTTGGGCACCAGATCATCCAGAGCGCTGAGGTCGAGCTTGTCCAGGTTCCTGCCTTTCACCTGCCAGCCGATGCTGTTGCTGGATTTGATGGTGCTGATGTCCTTGCACAGGCTGTAGGTGCTGATCACCTCCCCGGTCTCCTCGTCCGTATCGAACACGGCGGTCTGCCGCAGGATCTTGACGTATTGCCCATTCTCCTTCCGCACGCGGTAGTCCATCGTCAGGCACAGCTCAAAGGGATCCAACGGACGGCGCAGCGCGGTCATGGCCTCGATCACGCACTTGTTGATGCGCGCAACGATCGGCGCGTCGTCCGGATGCAGGATCCGATAGAGCAGGTCGATATCCACCTCTTCGTTCGTGTAACCGAGCACCTCCGGAAAGCCCCGGGTATAGAGCATGCGCCCCTCGCTGTAATTGAACACGTAGATGAACTGGTCAGGGAAGAGCGGCATCAGCCCCAGGATCTCCTTGAGGCGTCTGCCCAGGTATTTCACACGCTTCGGTGGGTACGTCCGCAGGCCGGCGATGGTCTCGCGCAACGCTGCGACATCCGGGTGGTAGGCTTCCTCCGCGTGCTTGCTCTCCATGCCACGAACTTGAAAGCAATGTAGGAAAACAGTCGACCCCTGATGCCCGTTGCGTGTGTTACGCCAACTTACAACCACCCCGCCTCCTTCACGTGGCTCACCAGCTCGGCGGTGTTCTTCAGGCCTGTGCGCTGCAGCAGGTTCCTGCGATGCGCCGCCACGGTGTGCTCGCTCAGGCGCAGCTCATGCGCGATGAGCTTGCTGCTCTTGCCTTCGGCGAGCTTGCGGATCACCTCGATCTCACGCGGCGTAGGGCGGTACTGAAGGGCGGGCATGTGCGGCCGCAGCATGCTCACGTCGAGCAATTCACTGCCGCTACCGCGTACCTGCCAACCGATCCTGTTGCTGGTCTTGATGGTGCTGATGTCCTTGCAGATGCTCACGGTGCTCACCGCCAGACCGGTCTCCGCGTCGATGGCGTCGATGGCGCTCTGCCGCAGTACTTTGATGTATTCGCCGTTGGCCTTGCGCATGCGGTAGTCCATCGTCACGCACAGGTCGAACGGTTGTACGGGTGCAGGAAGTCGCGTCATCGTGCGGATCAACACCTCGGTAAGGCGAGCGACCGTTGGGGCATCCTCCGGGTGGTACGTGCGGTAGATGAGATCCACGTCCACCTCCGTATCCGCGTAGCCCAGCACCTCGGCGAAGCCCCTGGTGAAGGTCATGCGACCCAGCTTGTAGTCGTACACGTACAGGAACTGGTCGGGGAATAGTGGCATGCGCTCCAGCACCTGCGGCCATCGGTCCACAGTGCGGCGGGCACGGGGTCTGCCAGTATCGCGCAGCCCGGTGATCGTATCGCGCAGTGCGACGACCGCCGGATGCAACGGCTCCTTCTCCTCCCCGCTCACAGTGCGTTGATGAACGTGCGCAAGAGCACATTGAACACTTCAGGGCGCTGCAGTTGTGCGCTGTGGCCACAACCCTCCACCACATGAACGCGCTGTTGCCAGAACAACTCGGCGATACCGTTCAAGTACTCCAACGCGATGGAAGGTTCGTCCTGTCCATGCACCATACAGACCGGAACTCCGCTCCGGCGTATAAGCGCATGTTCATCATCCCATTGGCCGCTCATGAGTTCTCGACCGAGATCGGACCGTACGCGCGGATCGGCGTTCATGATCATGTCGGCCATCGGATCGATCCACGGGCTGCCGGGCCAAGTGTACACTTCCGCTGAAGTGCGCGCATCATCCGTGGACAGGTCCGGCTTGAAGGCGTTGGCCATGGCGGGGGTGGGCAGGAAGGCCCGGGCCATGTCCGCTGCGGAGGTCATCGGCGGCGCGCCCATGAGCATCAGGCCGCGCGCATTGGGGGCCTTCGCCAGCGCGCGTATGCAGATGTGTCCGCCGAGGGAATGACCCACCAGCACGGGATCGGGCAACGAGCGCACCAGGTCGGCCACGGAGGTAGCGTATCCATCGAGCAGATATGTATCGGTTCCGTTCTGCCAGTCGCTTTCTCCATGACCGGGCAGGTCAACAGCGACAAGTCGCAGGTTCCTCAGGTCCGGATCATCGAGTTGGGGGCGCCAGATAGCATTCGACAGTGAATTGCCGTGGACGAGGACCACCGATCGGCCGACGCCATTGTTCGTGATGTGCTCCATCGATCCTCCGCTTCGCCGAAAAGATAGAAGATGAAGGCTACGACGCTTTCACCAACATGTGGAAGAACTTACCCATCGGACGAAAGTCCATGTTCGCTCGGTTTTGTCTCCGATCGCACTCGGGATCCGGCAACTGCCCGAACGCATCCGCTCCGTTGCGCGACATACCTGTTTTTGACTATTGCACGGGTCCGTTCCGGCGAATTCTTTCGCTACCGTCCAGCCAGCGCACCGCGCTTTTCACATCGGAGCCCGTGAAAACACCCCTGGAGCCGGCATCGGCCTTTGGCCTGCTTCGCAACCGACTACCTGAACACCCGAAACCCAACCCCACATCCCCATCTGCCATGAAAGCCTTCACCACCCTCCTCGGCCTCGCAGCCGCCGTTTCGTTGAACGCCGCTGTGCTTACCGTGAGCAATGAACCCGGTTATCCGGCGCAGTACACGACACTGAACGATGCCCATGCTGCGGCATCGGCCGGCGACACCCTGTATGTAACGCCTTCCGCAACATACTATGATGACGTTATTATCGACCGTCCCATGACAATAATCGGAGGGGGTTACAACATCGGAGGGCCTTCAAGCACCGTGAACTACATC
The DNA here is from genome assembly GCA_964649165.1 of uncultured Chryseobacterium sp. Classification (GTDB taxonomy): domain Bacteria; phylum Bacteroidota; class Bacteroidia; order Flavobacteriales_F; family PHOS-HE28; genus PHOS-HE28. Next base: position 65,310 of record CAZYPC010000011.1, on the reverse strand, counting down.
TACTTGGGTGCCGGCGCGGATGGCTCGAAGGTGATCGGGATGAACATGTACATCCTTTACTACAACTACTTCTCGACCATGACTGATGTCTTGATCGAACGATGCGCCGTCAACTCGATCTCCTACTACAACAACTACGGAATGGACGGACTTCTGGTCAAGCACTGCGAAGTCTTGACAAGCATCAATCTGGGGGAGGCGACGAACGTATTGATCACCAGCAACTTGATAAAGGGTTACGTGACTGGGAGCAGCAGTCCCTCCGTACTGATCAGCAACAATGTTTTCGCCAACAGCAACGGCAGCCATGCGCTACAATCTATCAGCTATGCAGTGATCTCCAATAACATCTTCTACGGGCTGGCTCCAAGCTTCGACGGGTACAGCGTGGAGAATTGCGCTTTTAACAACAACATGTCCTTTGGGTCTGCGGACGACGACCTTCCGCCCACCGGCAGCAACGTCGGCTCAGGCAATCTGGTAGGTGTGGATCCGCTCTTCGTGGATGTGCCAGACTTCACCGGCAATGTGAGCTATGACTATCACCTGCAAGCCGCCTCCCCTGGTCACAACGCCGGTACGGATGGATCAGATCTGGGGCTCTATGGCGGCGGGACCCCACTCAACGTTCCCTTGGACGGTCGCCCGCGAATCCCCCTGGTCACCAATTTCGTCATCAACACTTCCACCATCGCGGAGGGCGGTTCCTTGAACGTGACCGTGGAAGGCCGCAAGAACGATTGAGGAACGGTCCATCACCCCAACCACAAGGCGATGAGAACGTTCGTTCCCTTGTTGGCGGCCTGCATCCTCTGGAGCGCGCGCGCCAACGCTCAGCAGCTTTCGGCTGCCGAGTACTTCATCGATAGCGACCCCGGCCCAGGCCAGGGCACCTCCTTTCCCATCACGACGGGCAACACGGTAAGCACCACGCTCAACGTGGACGCGAGCACCCTGCCCGTCGGCTTCCATACACTGAGCGTACGGCTGAAGGACAACACCGGCGTGTGGGGTCTTGCGCCCGGCCGTCTCTTTTACATCTACGGCACGAACGGTGGCGGCAACACACCGGCCTCACCCATCGCGGCTGCCGAGTATTTCATCGATACCGATCCCGGTGTAGGCAACGGCACACCGGTGAGCGTTCCTGGCGGTAATACGTCGTCTTCGGGGTTCACGGTGGATGCCAGCGCCCTCACTGTCGGCTTCCACACGCTGAGCTTCCGATACAAGGATGCTGACGGACGCTGGAGCCTCGCGCCCGGCCGCTTGTTCTACATCTATGGCACCAATGGCGGTGGGAACACACCCGCCGCACCGATAGCGGCAGCGGAGTACTTCATCGATACCGACCCCGGTGTAGGCAACGGCACGGCGGTGAGCGTCCCCGGAGGCAATACCTCTGCGTCAGGCTTCACCGTGGATGCCAGCGCCCTCGCTGTCGGCTTCCACACGCTGAGTTTCCGCTACAAGGATGCCGATGGCCGTTGGAGCCATGCCCCCGGCCGCTTGTTCTACATCTATGGCACGAACGGCGGTGGCAATACGCCCGCCGCACCGATAGCGAGCGCCGAATACTTCATCGGGGCCGATCCCGGTGTGGGCAACGGCATCCCGCTGAGCACGGGCACGCCCCAGGACGTGATCGATATCACCACGCTGATCGATGCTTCCACCCTTGCGCCCGGATCCTACACGCTCTCTGTGCGACTGAAGGACACGCAGGGCCACTGGGGGCTGGCGCAGTCGCGGCCCTTCATCGTGCTGCCCGAGGGCGCCCTGGCGAACGACGAGTGTCTGGGCCCAGCAGTGCTCACCCTGCACGATGCCGGTGAATGTCCCGGCCTGGCTACCGCCGGCACGACGGACGGTGCCACCTCGAGCGATATCAGCGCCTGCACCGGTCTGGAATACAATGACGTCTGGTACAGCGTGAACTCCGGCACTTCGCCCACGATCCAGATCGACCTCAGCGGCGTAGGTGCCGTTGACCTGCGCGTGGATGTGATGGATGCCTGCGGCGGCAACACCCTCCATTGCTTTAACAACTTCCCTGTGACGTTCAGCGCCACGCCCACTACCACCTACCTGCTGCGTGTGTACGCCACCAGCACGGACGACAGCTTCAGCATCTGCGCCAGCGGAGCTACGGAGGATTGCGAAGGTGTGCCCGGCGGGCCCAACGGCCCCGGCGCGCCGTGCGATGACGGACAGGTGAACACCGTGGGTGATGTCTACCAGAGCGATTGTTCCTGCTCCGGATACGACTGCGCCGGGATCCTGGGCGGCAATGCCGGCCCCGGCTCGCCGTGCGCGGTGTCCACCACCATCGGCGGCACGCCCTTCAACGGCGTGTACGACGCGAACTGCACGTGCACCTGGATGGACTGCGAAGGCGTGCCCAATGGTTCCGCCTATCCCGGAAATGTGTGCGAGGACAACAACCCGCAAACGCCGAACTCCTATTGGAGCAGTACATGCACCTGCACCGACTACTACGATTGCGCGGGAGCGGTGAACGGGCCATTGGTCTACGGGGCGGCTTGCGATGACGGCGACCCGCTCACCAGCGGGGACAAGGTGCAGTTGAATTGCACATGCGCCGGCCTCAGCACCGGTTGCGCTGACTCGGACGTGCTCTTCACCTCCGGTGACGGCTGGACGAACGGGCTCTACCCCTTGCCGCTTGATCCACCCTACTACGGTGCGACCTACGCCAGCTTGAACGGCATCAGCGTGCCATTGATGTGGGGGCAGCAGCATCCGACCACGATCATTTCGCGCAGCTTCACCTGGAGCGCCTCGAGCGGGGGCCGCATATGGGTTTCCGCAGTTGCGGATGATGATCTGGTGATCACGGTGAACGGGACTGAGGTCTACGCAGAAACCGATTGTGCGGCTGGCCCTGGAGTTAACGACCTGGAGATCACTGATGAACTGAGCGATGGGTCGAACACCGTCGCGGTTTCCTTGACCGATTGCCAGAGCGCGGCCGGTGTGGCCATCCTCGTCTATTCGACGGGCTGCATCAACGACTGCCAAGGTGTGCCTGATGGTCCCGCTCAGCCCGGCACGCCCTGCGACGACGGCCTTTCCACCACCGGCAACGATACTTGGAGCCTTGCCTGTGTGTGTGAGGGCGAACTGATCGATTGCCTGGGCGTGATCGGAGGCGATGATCTCCCGGGCACTGCTTGCGACGATGCCGATGCCTGCACCAACAACGACCTCTGGAATGCGAGCTGCGCCTGCGCCGGGACTTTCGAGGATCCGGACAACGACGGCATCTGCACGGCGAACGACAACTGCCCGAACCTCTTCGGCCAGATCGGCGACGCCTGCGACGACGGGAACCCGAACACCACCGGGGATGTGAACCTGCCCACCTGTGTGTGCGCGGGGATGCTGGTAAATGATTGCCTTGACGTGCCCGGTGGTCCCGCACAGCCCGGCACGGCCTGCAACGACAACGACGCCTGCACGACCAACGATGTGTGGGATGTGAGCTGCACTTGCGCCGGGACTTTCCAGGACACCGACGGCGATGGTATCTGCAACGCGAACGACAATTGCCCGTCGCTTTTCGGGCAGCAAGGCGATCCGTGCGATGACCTGAACGCGAACACTGTCGATGACACCATAACGCCCGCGTGCGTGTGCGCAGGTGAACTACCGGAGGATTGCGAAGGCGTCGTCGGTGGCCCGGCACAACCCGGTACACCCTGCGATGATGGCAACGCTTCAACGATCAATGACCAGTGGGACATCAGCTGCGTATGTGCCGGCACGCCCTGCGAGGCACCTGTTCCGGGAAGCATCACATCGAATTCACCGATCTGTTCCGGAAGCGAACTCACGCTCAGCATCAACCCCGGCGGCACTTCGCCCTTCACCTACGCATGGACAGGCACAGGAACCTTCGCTCCGGACAACAGCGCGCAGAGCGTCACGGTCACAGGCGCGGCGACGGGCACCTACGGCGTGCTCGTGAGCAACGGCTGCGGTAGCGCTCCGGCGAGCACTTCGGTAAGCGTGCTGCCCGGCCCGGTTGGAACGCTCAGCTTCACCGGTGTCGGCAACTTCGCTGATGCGGTACTTTATCCGTTGACCGGGGAGCCCTCCTCCACCTACACGGCGGAGGTGATCTATACCGAGTCCGGGAACGCGCAACTGCCGCTCGGCTACCCGCGACTGATCCTCGACTACGAGGGCGACGGCGTCTTCAACGGCGCATTGGATCGCACGGTGCTCATGACGGCCACGGACGTGAGCGACCTCACCACGAACGATGGCAAGCGCTACCGCTGCACGGTCCTTGGCTTACCGGCTGGAACAGCCTACCGCACGCATGTGCAGATCGCCAATGCCGGCTGCACGGCGGGCATCGGGCCCTTCGACTACCCGGATGTACTGGTGGCACCCGACCTGGAGATCTTCGCCAATGACATCAGCTTCAGCGAGCCGAACCCGGAGGTGGGATCATCGCTGACGGTGTACGCCACGGTCCGCAATAACGCGGACTACGCGGCTGCGGATTTCAACGTCCGCTTGATCGACCAGTTCGAGCCAGGCACCGTCTACCCGGACATCGATGTGCCCTGGATCGCCCCCCACGATTCCATTACCGTGAGCTGGGACATCATCACGCCCAGCACCGAGGCCTGGTGCCCCATGCAGGTACGTGTGGACGTGGGCAACGCGATCGTTGAAACGAACGAGTTGAACAACACCGCGATCCGGCCCTTCGTGAACGGGGAATACAACGTGCCGGGTGGGATCAATGTGTATGCTTCCGTCGTACCGGACCCGTCCCTGATCGATCTGTACAGTTCCGAGACCGTCACCATCTCCGGCTTTGCCTATTACACGGGCACTGCGGTGCCTTTGCAGGATAGCAGCGTGGCCGGGGCTACGGTAACGCTCCAGGGCCATCTAGGCGAAACGTACACGGTACTTACCAACTCACAGGGCTTCTTCACGGCCGATGTCCTGGCCGTGGACGTGCCCGGCCCGTACACGATCACGGGACAAGTCACGGACTACACCCTCACCGGCGCGGTCTCCGCCAGCTACGAGCGCATCCTCGGCATCTGCCCGGCGGGCTTCAGCGTGGGCGTAACGATCGATCAGACGATGGTGGTCTTCGGCCAAACGGTCAATGCCATCCTCGCCGGCCAGAGCATTTCCGGTGCCATCACCGTGACCAACAGCACCTGTGAAGATGTGACGATCCCCACCCTGCTGGACATCGGCCAGGACGGGGGCATCCCTGAATTGGGTGATGTCGTCGTGCCACCACTCGCGGCCGGCGCGACCTTCACGCTGCCCTACTCCGGCATCCAGTTCAGCACACCCGGCTACTACAGCCTGTGTGCAACCTCCGACGCTGACTACGCGACAGGAAACGTCGATTACCATCGGACGCACTGCGCCGGGCTCACGGTCTTTCCGGCCCTTCCGGATATCGTTCCGAATGGCAGCGGAGGCATCGGGAATGTCTTCCAGTGCCAAGTGGGTGAACCGTCATTCGCCGTATGGAACATCGGTGCCGTGCCTACCGGGCTATTCGATTGCCGCGTAGATGCATATCGCGACGGGAATTTCGAGGAGAGCTTCACCGTGAACGTGAGCAACATCGATCCCTTCTCGGCCATCGGGTTCAGCGTTCCCTACGTGCCACCGGCGATCGGCTCCTACACCTTTGAACTGGAATGCGATGTGCCCCTGCCGAACGGCTCGGTCGCGGAACTGGATGAAACGAACAACACCGCTTCCTACGCAGGCAGCACGACCGCATGCCAGGCGGACCTGTACATCTCCTATCCCTGCGAACTCCCCGTAGCGCCTGTTGATCCGCAATTCCCTGGATCGGTCACCTACAACGCGGTGGTCGGCAATGGTGGCAACGCCGTAGCTGAAGGGCCTATCGAGGTGAGCTTCGAGGTGAGCACCGGTGGCGTCTACTCCGTGCAATATGCCGGTGATCTCGCTCCTGGGCAAAGTGTCCCGGTTTCAGTGAACGCCCCTTCCGTTGCTCCTGCCACGGCTCAGCTCACGGCCTTGGTCGACCCAGGCAACACCGTTCCCGAATTCAGTGAAGGTGGTAACGCGACGGACGAACTGTGCCACGAATACTATCCGACGATATGTTACGGCTGGGGCTGGCCGCTGTCGCCCGTGCTGGGCCAGACCACTCCTGTTAGCGTTGTACTGGCTTCGGCGCATCTGTACACAGGTTCGCTGGTCAAGGTGCGGTTTGAAGTCAGTGGTCCCGATATCACAGGCACCGCCCTGCTGGGCGATGTGCTGGTCGACCCGGCGCCCGGGCGCTGCTACTGCGGAACAGGAGTCACCCTCCCCGGTTCCTTCCTCTTCAGTTCCGAAGGCACCTACACCTTCACCTTCACGGTGGATCCCGACGGTGACTATGCCGAGTGTGACGAGGGCAACAACGTGCTCGTGCGCGAGGTGGTGATCACCAACCTGCCGGATCTGCGGGTGCTCTCGCAGTACATCAACCCCAGCTTGCTGAACCCCGATGTGAACGAACCGGTGACCTTCGACATCACCTACGAGAACATCGGATACGGCAACCTGGGCAGCACCTTCGATCTGCGGGTGATGGCGGACAACGATGAGCTCGCCGTGGTGCCCGACGTTCCTGGACTGGTCACCGGCGGAACCAACACCGTGGCCGTTCCCGTCCCCTTCTCCAGCGATCTGGTCGGGGTGCATGTGATCCGCGCGATCATCGACGCGAACAACGAAGTGCTCGAGGGCGATGAACTGAACAACGAGGCCACACGTGCCATCGTCGTCGGTGCCGCCGCGAACCTGTACTTCGCAGCGTTCGGCGCGAGCGATACCGATCCGCAGGCAGGTGAGGTGATCACCATCTCGGCCAGCATCGCCAACAACGGTGACCTGCCCATCTCGGGTGACGTGCAGTTCTTCCACGTGACCGGCACGTTGGACACGGTGCTGATCACCACGCTACCGGTGTCGGTGAACAATGGCGCATCCGTTCCGCTGCAATTCCTGTGGACGACGCAGGCCGGTGCGACCGGATTGATAGGCCGTATCGTGAACGCGTCCGGTCTCGAGTTCACCTACGCGGACAACCAGGCCGTGCTGCCGTTCGGCACGGCATGTCCTGACATAGACAGCGATGGTGTGTGCGACGGCGCTGACAACTGTCCCGGCACCGCGAACGTGGGTCAAGCGGACACGGACGGCGACGGTACGGGCGATGCCTGCGACCCCTGCGACAACACAACGGATGGCTCGCCGTGCGATGATGGGGATGCCTGCACCACAGGTGAGACGTACTTGAACTGTGCATGCCAGGGCGGTACCGCCGGTCCTGACACTGACGCCGATGGCATCTGCGACGCGAACGATAACTGCCCGTCGCTTCCAGGGGTGCAAGGAGATCCCTGCGATGACCTGGACCCGAACACGGTGAACGATGTCATCGGCTCAACCTGCGTGTGCGCGGGTGCCTTGCCGAACGATGCATGCGGGGACGCCGTCGTGCTCACACTGCACGATGCAGGTGAATGTCCCGCCATGGCAATGGCCGGCACCTTGGCCGGGGCGACCGCCGCCGATGCGACGGGGTGTGGGGGTCTACCCTACAACGACGTTTGGTACACGGTGAACTCCGGCAGCGCCACACAGGTCCAGTTGTACCTCACCGGTGATGGCCCTACTGGCTTGCGCGTGGAAGTGCTGGATGCGTGCGGTGGCAACAACATCGCCTGCCTCAACAGCTTCCCCTCGATCCTGACGACCACGCCGAACACCGACTACTGGTTCCGCGTGATGAACATCGTGACCGAGGGTGCGATCAGCATCTGCGTGAGCCTTGTGGAAGAGGACTGTGAAGGCGTGGTGGGAGGCCCGGCGCTGCCCGGCACACCCTGCGATGACGGCGATGCCTGCACCACCAGCGATCTCTGGGATGCGGCCTGTCTCTGCGCGGGAACCTATGCTGATACGGACGACGACGGCACCTGTGATGCCAACGACGGCTGCCCCACCGATCCGGAGAAGATCGCCGTCGGCGCGTGCGGTTGCGGCGTGCCCGATACGGATACGGACCTGGACGGCCTGGCAGACTGCCTGGACAACTGCCCAATGGTGCCCGGCCAGATCGGTTCTCCCTGCGATGTGGGCAACCCCTGCACAGGCGGCGGCTTCATCGATGCCACTTGCATCTGCCAATCAACGCTTCTGGATACCGATGGCGATGGAATACCGAACTGCTCGGATAGCTGTCCTGCGGTGCCCGGACAACAGGGATCTCCCTGCGACGATGGCGATGCGAACACCATCAACGACACGCTCAACAGTAGCTGCATCTGTGAAGGCCAGACATGTCCTCAGTACGTGGGGATCACATTCACCACGGACGCCAACGGGCCGCAGACCAGCTACGACATCGTGACCGTCGGTACGACCGCAGCGGTGTGCAGCGGCGGTGGCCTGGCCAGCAATACCACGGTCTTGGCTTCGTGCTGCCTGCCGGATGGATGCTACGAACTGCGCGTGTTCGACAGCGCCGGGGATGGCATCGTGCCGGGTGGCTATGTACTTCGCGATCCGCAGGGCCGACGCATCATCGACAATGCGGGCGACGGCGTGTTCGGTACGGTGAGCCAGGTAGCGGCCAACCTCGGCTTCTGCATACCCTTGAGCACCAACACGGTGATCACCGCCCACTGCGACCGCGAGAACTGGACCCACGCTGACGTGATCCAGGCCCAGGTGGATCCGCAGGTGACCGCTCAATTCGGACCGAACAACTACACCAGCGGCTACCAGTTCTGGTTCTTCGACCCCGACGGTGGCTATTCACGTCGCGTGTTGCAGACCCATGCCAATCCCGGAACCGTTCTCACGGCACCGGCCAGTGTTCGCGCATCCTATCTGCGCCTGAACGCCATGGTGACCAGTCCCCTGCCTTTTAACACGCTGCTCAACGTGCGAGTGAGGGCGCAGGTGGCCGGGGTGTACAAGGCGTTCGGTCCGGCCTGTCGGTTCCGCATCCCAACGCCAGCGTGCCTCACCACGCAACTGACCACAACGAACGATCCCATCATCTCCTGCGGAGCCAACGTGCTCAAGCCAGGAGGGGTGATCTACGCCACCGGTGTGACGGGAGCCACCAACTACCGCTTCACATTCACCCGCCCCGGGTACAACCGCGTCGTTGCAAGTACGACCCGCTCGGTCACCATCGGCAACTGGGCCACCGCCCCACTGCAATGCGGACTGACCTATGATGTGCGCGTACAAGTGAGTTATGATGGAGGTGGGACCTATTGTCCGTATGGCAACACCTGCTCGATCACCGTGGTCTGCGGTGCGCAGAATGCAGGACGTGAAGCTCTCGTGGAAGACGTCGCCTCCGGCCTGCTGCTATATCCCAATCCGAACCGCGATGGAATGGTCACACTGCGGATGGAGGGTTTGGACGTGACCGATGCCACGCCTGTGGGGATCGCGGTCTTTGACCCCCTCGGGAGCCTGGTACTCAGCGAGCGTTCCGTAGCTGCCGATGGCCTGATGAACCATCGCTTGTTGCTGAGCGACGACATCGGATCCGGCCTCTATCTCGTACGCGTCACAGTGAACGGAGAGCATTTCACAGCGCGATTGCTCAAGGAGTAGACCCATCGCCCGAAAAGGAAGAAGGCCACACGATCGTGTGGCCTTCTTCTTTTCGGACGGTATCGGTCCAGCTATTGGCTTCCTGGTGTCACGTCTCATGGCAACTGCTCCACCCGCACATTCGTGGGCACTGTGCTTCCCACATTCACCAGTATCGGATCCCGGTCGTTCGCCGTACCCGTGTATTTCACCTGGCCGTTCATGGTGCAGTCCTCAAGATAGTATCCGTTCACCGTGCTGTTGGGCGTGGTACCGCCCACGCGCACGAGGATCGGATCGCGGTCGTTGCCGGTTCCCGTGTATTTCAACCCGCCATCGCGCACCACGTTACCCATCCAGAGAACGCTCTTGTCGCCGATCTGCTTCCGCGCCGATGTTCCATACGTGGCAAGGCCGGGTTGGGTAAGATCGATAGACGTGGCGGTCGTGCTCAGAAGCAGTCCGGTGGAGGTCATCGCACCAAGGTGATTGCGGTGCCGCACCGCTACACGATACGTGCCGGCAGAAGCCAACAGGGAAACGGGGGAAATACCGTCCTCCGCCACTACGTCGCCATCGCGTTGCACGAGGGCCGGCCGGGTAGCGACGATGGTCGAAGGCGTCGCGTTGTTGCGCAGTTCCACCTGCACCCAATCGACGATGGCGTTGTCCCCGATGGTGGTGAGCACGCCTGGCTGAAGCACTTCTCCCCCCCCGCCCGATGCCTGGGGGAAGCCGAGCGCCGAATAAGGTTCGGACGCAGGGATCAGGCTCGCCATGCGCAAGTCGTCGCGCATTTTCAACGTTCCTGTGTCGTAGGCCCCTTCGAGCATCAGCTTCACCGCCACGCGCATGCCGGTGTTGGTCACCGCGATGTTGTCCAGTAAGAGGCTGTTGCCGAAGCCGTTCACCGCGACGAACCGGATCATCACCGACTGGCCGTCATAAGCGCTCAGGTCGATGTCGTGGAACAGCCAATGGCTCGCGGAGGTGGGCATCCAGAAGTTCGCGATCATGGGTGCCGTGGCCAGTCCCGCTCCCGACTGGAAGTAGATCTGCGTCCAATCCGCTCCGCAGTTGGTGCTCACATCCACACGCAGACCATCGATGTAGTCAGCGCTGTACTGCGCGTACGCATGGTGGAAGGTGAGCCGCGTGCCCGCACTGCCACCCAGGCCGATCGGTGGCGAGACCAGTCGGTCCTCCTGGCCGACCGCATCGTAGGAGTAATTGTCCAGCCACCAAGCGCGCGTCGGTGTTCCCGTGGGGCCGACCGCTGCCTCGATGTTGTTCCAGCTCATGAGCGCGTCCGGGTTCTGCAACTGCCAGCCCGGCGGTGTTATGGCCTGGCTCTCGGCATTCTCGCTCACAGGCGTTGATACGAGGCTGTTCTGGAAGGTGATGAAGCCCGGGATCGTGCGTGTGTTCGAACCATTGGCATCCGTAACGGTGAGCGAAACGCTGTACGCCCCAGGCGCACTGTACGTAACGAGCGGGCTGCGGCTCGTGCTCGTGGAAGGGCTTCCGCCGGGGAAGGACCAGTTCCAGGTCGCACTGCTGTTGCGTAGGGCGCTGTTGTCCCAGAACTGCACTGATGGCGCTATGCAGGTCACCGTGCGTTTGTCCGCCGCGAAATTGGCGACCGGTGGCGCGGCCGCTTCGAGGGTGCTCTCCCAGATGCTGCGGTCGGTCGCGTTGCGGATCTTGCCATCGCGGTAGTTGATGAGCAAGCGCGTGCTGAAGGTGCGGGCCGGTAATCCGGCATTCCACAAACTCCAGGTACCCGTGGCATCGCTGCGGTAGTACACTGCCCGGCGCGTGCCGATGTAGAGACCGCCGCTGTTCCCGTACTGGTGAGCGATACCCGTGGGCCACTCACCATTCAGGCTGGTGGTGGAGATGTTCGTCCAGGTGGTGCCGCCGTTCACGCTCTTGTAGGTCACAAAGCCATCATGGTCGGGGTAGTCACCGTACATGGATGTGCGCACCAGCCAGAGGGTCTGCGGATCCGTCGCACTGACGGCGATGTCGTACGGCACCCATTCGTTGCCGTTCAGTTGTGCCACCGTCGGTGTGATCTCCGTCCAATCCACGCCTGCGTTAACGGTGCGGTACACGTGCTTCGTTCCCCACCAGTCTGTCCAGGTACAGACATACATCGTGTTGGGGTCGCTGAAGGCGACCTCGATGCGCATCACCTGTTCACCGAAATAATGTACCGCCGTGAATGAAGCACCCTCATCGTCCGTCCTCCAGAGCGTGCTATCCTTGCCCAGGAAAGCCGTGTTCACCAGGTTCGGGTGCCATTCCACCTCGCTGCTGTGACCGATGATGTAGTCCGCGTTCGGTTGCTTGCTCCAGTTCGCGCTCGTGTTGTTCACCGTCCGATCGCCACTGAGTGTCTTGTAGCCATAGTCGCTCAGCGCTTTGCGGTCGTACTGCGGATGCACGAAGCCGCGCACGCCATCGCCGCCGTCGGTGCTCACCCAACCGTTGGTGTACACGTTGTTGTCCTTCAAGAGCGTACCATTGTGGTAAGTGCCACCGAGCATCACGTTACTGCCCGTCCATCCGCCGGCACCGAAGCCCCAGAAATCCGTGCCCGCAATGCCGAACATGCGCCGGTTGAAGGTGTTGCCCCCATCGGTGCTGTAGAAGACGCCGCCGTCGCAGCCCACCCAAAGTTCGGTGCCGAAGTAGCGGATGTCGTGGATGTCCGCGTGGATGTAATCCGGTTCGTTGCTCTGGCTCCACGCGGCCGGGCAGGTGAACGTGGTTCCACCGTCCGTACTCACCCAGCGGTGGATCCCCCCCACGTGCAGCTTGTTCGCGTTCGCGGGATCAACGGCGAAGGCCACGTCATAATAATACTGGCCGCCGTCCTCTTCACCCGTGCCGCTGTAACCCATGAGGTTCTGGTTGGTCAAGGAAGGCACGCCGCCCGGCCCCGTGCCACAGCAACGGAAGGTCCACGTGGCACCACGATCGGTGCTCCGGTATACTCCGTAGAGTCCGCTGCCCCCGTCAGCCGCGCCCGTACACAGCGCATAGACGGTGTTGCGCGCTGCGGCCGATACCGCGATCTCCGTGCGCATCTGCTCGTCCGGGCTCACCGGGTTCGGCCAGCCGGTGCCCACCTGCGTGAAAGTCGCTCCGGCGTTCGCGCTGCGCCAGAACTCCGTGCGATTGCTCACCTGCTTCACCGCGTACACGGTGTCTGGATCGTTCGGCTGGATCTCCAACTCCTGCCAGATGCCCGCCTGCACCTGCGTGAAGGATGTGCCGCCGTTCGTGCTGCGCCAAAGCCCTTGATCGCTGAGCACGAAGACCAACAGGTTGTTCGCCGGATGGATCACGATGTCCGTGATGTCGTGCTGCGCCGCTTGGAATGTCGCATCGCCGATCGTGCTCCAGGTCGTGCCGCCGTCCGTGGTCTTCCACAGGTCCTTGCCCCCGCCGAAATAGACCGTGTTCTGCACAGCGGGATCGAGCTCGATGCTCTGCACCACCCCGGGGAAGACCAGGCTCTTGGTGACGTTCGTCCAGTTGAGGCCCTTGTCCGTGGTCTTCCACACGCCGCAGGTGGCCGTGCCCGCGTACATCAGGTTCGCGTTCAGCGGACTCTGCTCCATGGTGTACACGTGCGCGGCACCGCAGGCGTAACTCTTCGCCGCCGAGCCATGGTCCCAATCGAACGGGCCGATGCAACTCCAGTTCGCCGCGCGCGAACCGGCGAGCGCCTCCGTGGCATGCGCGTAGTTCGCCAGGTTCTGTGGATAGCTCGCCAGCTGTGCAGGGTCCTTCGGAACGATGTCGCGGCCCAGTTCGCGCTTCCACCGCTTGAAATACTGCGTGTGGCTGTTCTTCACGAAGGGATGCGTCGAGTAGTACGCATCGTACGCCGCCTGCACCGCGCCGGGGTCCGGATCGTCCCCGTACATCAACTGGACCCAGACGGGGAGTTCGCCGCTGTGCTGTCCGTAGCGGAACTGTTCGATCTGCGCGCGCCCGGTGAGCGCGCTACCGACCAGAAGGGAGAGAAGCAACGTGCGCATGGATACAAGGTTGGAGACGAAGCTGGGAAAAAGACGGGACATGGGTGCCCGAGCGCATCCTCGCTGCCCGACGCCCGGCATCGCATGATCGCACAAACCGGCTCGCGAAGGCGGACCCTTTGTTGCCTGCCCCTTGCCCCCTTGTAGCTTGCTCAACCCTTGTCCACCACCCGTGGCACCTTGAAGTAGTCGCTGTCCTTCACCGGGGCGTTCATCAGCGCTTCCTTCTTGGAGAGTCCGGGCAGCGCCACATCTTCTCGCAGCACATCCTGCTCCTCGCTCATGTGGATGAGCGGCTCCACGCCCGTGGTGTCGATCTCGTTCAACTTCTCCACGAAGTCGATCACGCGCTGCATGTCGCTGAGCAGCCGTTCGCGCGTGGCATCATCGCCTACTTCCAAACGGGCGAGTTCAGCGATGCGGTCCAGGGTGGAGTTGTCGATCTTCATAACACAAGGGGGGGGGCGTTCTTGGTCGGTGCGTATTTCTTCAGCGGGCCTTCAATGGCATCATGCACACGACGGCGCAAGTTATCCAGGTCCGCCTCTGTCATGCCCTTGGTATCGATGTAGGGATGCCGCACCGCATGCGCGAAGCCCGGATGGCCCCGGCTCAACAGATCACCCGGGTCCCCGAAGAGCTTCCAGTGGTCGAGGAAGGTCACTGGAACGATGGGTACCTGCTTCTCGATGGCGAGTTTGAAGGCGCCATCCTTGAACGGCTTCATCCGCGGCGCCGTAAGCGGGATCGTTCCTTCCGGGAACAACGAAACGCAGATGCCCTTGTCGATCGAGCGGGCAGCACGCATCAGGGCTTTCGCGGCCTCGGTGCGGCTGCCGCGGTTCACGGCGATGTTCATGCGCTTGAAGAACATGCCCACCAAAGGCCATTTCAGCAGTTCGTACTTGCCCATGAACAGGAAGAAGTCCAGCCCGATGCTGTACATGTGCACGATGTCCAGGTAGCTGCCATGGTTCGCGCAGATCACGTACGGTGGTTTCGGCAACGGGGCCATCGAAACGCGCTTGATGGGCACCAGCAGCAGCACGTTCAACACCACACCCCAGGCGTTCATCAGCTTGAACGCGCGCGGGTATCCTGCCTCAGACCGCAGCAGCCACTGGAAAGGCAGGTAGAGCAAGGTCAGTGTCCCGAAAAAAATGAGACCGAAGTAGAGCTTGTAGCAGAACCGGGGCACACAGAGCAGCCACTTCAGCGCGGCCGATCGCATGGAGGCGCCGTCGCAGACCGTGGGCTGCTCGTGGTGCTCGTGCGGATGGAACGACATGGGGCCTTCCGGAAAAGAGCGCGAATGTAGAATGCCCCATCGGCTGCGGGCCGTTGGCCACTGGTCGCCGGCCGTGCAACGATCCGCACGGCCAGCGGCCAGCAGTGAGTGGCCAACGGCCCCCGACCTACATTCGCCGACCTCTTACGCACATGCCCCGCATCCTTACCGGCATCCAGAGCACCGGCATCCAGCACCTCGGCAACATGCTCGGCGCCATCGAGCCCGCCATCACCATGAGCACGGCACCGGGCAACGATGCCTTCCTCTTCATCGCCGACCTGCACTCGTTCACCACACAGCGCGACGCCCACGTGCTGCGCGAGAACACGTACGCCGCCGCCGCTGCCTGGCTCGCGTGCGGACTCGACGTGAACAAGGTGACCTTCTATCGCCAGAGCGATGTGCCGGAAGTGACCGAACTCACCTGGTACCTCGGCTGCCTCGCGCCCTACCCGATGCTCGCCAACGCGCATTCGTTCAAGGACAAGAGCGATCGCCTCAGCGCCGTGAATGCCGGCCTCTTCTACTACCCCGTGCTGATGGCAGCCGACATCCTGCTCTACGACGCGCACTATGTACCCGTGGGCAAAGATCAGGTGCAGCACCTGGAGATCACGCGCGACATCGCCAACGCCTTCAACCGCGCTTATGGCGAGGACACGTTCGTGGTGCCCGAAGCGAAAGTGGACGCGCAAGTGATGATCGTGCCCGGCACCGATGGCCAGAAGATGAGCAAGAGCTACGGCAACGTCATCAACGTCTTCTCCGACGACAAGGAACTGAAGAAGCAGGTGATGGGCATCGTGAGCGACAGCAAGACGCTCGAAGAACCGAAGGACCCGGACAACGACAACACGTTCAAGTTGTACAAACTCGTCGCTTCACCGGAACAGGTCAGCGCGATGCGTGAGAATTACCTGCGCGGCAACTACGGGTACGGCCACGCCAAGAAGGAGCTGCTCCAGTGCATCATGGAGCGCTGGGCGCAACCCCGGGCGACGTTCCAACGCCTCATGAACGACAAATCCGAATTGGACGAACAACTGCGCATCGGGGCGGAGAAGGCGCGGACCGTAGCGAGCGCCACGCTCAAGCGGGTGCGCGAGCGCGCGGGATACGCGCTACGCTGAGGACACTGGAAAGACGTGAAGAGGGTCCGGTACACGTGCGGATTAGCTCCCAGAAGAAGTTACCTGGGTTCTGAAAAACACAACTTGTAGACTTGTAGTATGCGAGTTCGGTCGTCAGGCACCATTTCATTCGCACAGACCTTCTTCATCGGCTTGACCTCGGTTTTCGGTTCAGTGACCGTGGGCCAGGATCAGGTGCTCGATCCACCTGAAGTGATAAAACCTGCGGCATCTCACCCGGGGTTCATCGCCTTGAACCAACACTTCTTCGGTTGGTATACCGTCCGCGGGCAGGTGACCTTCACAGATAGCGCATTGATCTTCACGACTGACCGTCCTCATCCGGTGCTGCGCGATAGTATCGCCGTCCCGTTCCGATCGATCCGAGGGATACATCACGGCACTGGCCTTTGGGATTTCTGCATGTCGGAAGGCGATCCCATCTCGATGGGCCTGGACAAGACGGTCAGGGCGCAGGTCAATGCGTTGGGCCTGGCACTCCTGAAGCGTTCCGAGTGCCGCACTAAAAGCCCTACAGCGGAGTCCGCGGCAGGATCGCCCTGTGATCCACTCCGCGGTATCCCGGGGCGTTTGAAGCTCTCCAAGCTCTTTCACACGGCCAGATTCTCCGTGCCGGGTTGTTTTTACCAAGGCGACACCCGCTTCGCGCCGCAGGTCAAAGGCACCTTGGGGTCATTCTTCAGGTCGGAGATCGAACTGACTCACCTGCGTCACCGGAAGGTGTACGACCGTGCATTTCTGCGCAAGCTCAAGGCCAGCCAATAGTACCCGTCGCTCAGAATTTCGCGCACGGCACCACCCTCCGCTTGGCCATCTTCTTCCGCTTGCGCTTGTCGGCCAGTTCGTACACCATGGTGAGCTCGTGCGCCCCGCCGCTCTGCGCCGCGAGACGCGAGATGGTGATGTCGTAGCTGTAGCCGAAACGCCAGTCGTTCACCTTGTATCCGACGACCACGGCGATCGCATCGTTGTTCTGGTAGCCCTGCTCGTAGGCCTTCACGATAGGAAGCCCCCGATACCACAGGCCCGCGAAAACAGGGTCCCGCTCGAAGTAGCCACCGAGGTCCAACTGGTCATACTTCCCCTGCATCCGGTAGTTGAAGGCTGCGACGATGCTGACCGGGTGCTTCACGATCACGGGGGTCGACATCTTGAACCGACGGCCGCCGTGAATGCTCAGCTTCATGGGAACGATGGCTTCCTTGAGCAGCAGCGACGCATTAGGCTGGTTCAAATGGTGCAGGCCTACTCCCAGCCATGTCTTGGGCGTGAAGTAGAGCAGACCACCGCTGATGTCCGTGTACTTCGCGTTGCGCCCCGTGAAATTCTCATAGGTCCCCACGTCGTTACCGCGCGCGAGCTGGTCGCCGAAGACCAGTCGGGAATAGTCCACTGCCTGGTTGACGAAGGAGAACTGTAGCGCCGGCCGGAGGAACACCTTCCGTTTCAATTGGATCTCGTAAGCGTATTGCACGCCGATGCTTGTGGAGCGGAGCACGCCGCTGCCCGCTCGATCATGCGTGGCCAGCAGGCCTATTCCGCTGTTGAGCTCGCTCAGGTAGTGGTCTACCGCAAGATTGTACGACATGAACGCCCCCGGTATAGAGGGCCATTGATCGCGTGACTGGAGTGCGAACCGTGTTTGAACGCCCGTGCCGGCGAACGCCGGGCTGAGATACGTGGGGGCGGAATAGAACTGCGTGAAATGCGGGTCCTGTGCCGTCGCCCGGCCCAGAACGCAGACCATGACCATCGCGCCCGCATGCCGTGCGTTCATCCCTCTCAGGGCTTGGCGATACGCGCCGTGCTCTCGTTGCGGATGAGCACGACGTCCATCGGGATCTCGTGAGAGCCCTCCTCCACGACCATCGTGCTCAAGGCCACCACGCGGGTGTCGTAGCCCGGAGCCTCAACGGTCATCGAATACTTCTCGCTCGGCTGCACCACCATGAGGTATCGGCCGGTCTTCGCGTTGGCCGTGTACACGCCGATGAGCTCCTCGCCGTCCGCATCCGTCAGCATGATGCGCGCCTTTACTGGTTCTTCCCCGGCGTCCGTGATCACGCCCCGCACTACAAGGTACTCGAGCTGGCTCGTGGGAAACGTGATCTGGTAGATATCCTGACCGCCCACTCCGCCGGATCGCTCGCTGCTGAAATAGCCGGTCTGTCCATCCTCGCTCATACAGAAGTAGATATCGTCGTTCACGGTATTGAGCGGATAGCCCATGTTCTCTGGTGCGGACCACCCGTTCATATCGTGGTCCACGAGCGTGCTCTTGAAGATGTCATAGCCCCCCATCGTGCCGTGCCCATTACTGCTGAAGAACAACGTGGAGCCATCGCTGTGCATGAACGGAGCGTCCTCATCGTACGGGGTGTTGATCGTCGGGCCCAGGTTCAACGGCAGGCTCCATTGGTCGTTGGGCAGCTTGCGGATGCGGTAGATGTCACGACCACCCATACCACCTTCGCGGTCGCTGGTGAAATAGATCTCGGATCCGTCGGGAGAGATCGTAGCGCTGGGTTCATGGAACTCGCTGTTGATGCGGTCCGTCATCTTCACAGGCGGCTGCCACAGGCCGAGGTGCCGGTTGCACTCGTACAGGTCCCCGCTGGTGAGGTTCTGCGCGGTCCGATAGATGATCATCGAACTACCGTCCGGGTTGAGACCTACCGTGGCATCCTGCACGAACGTGTTCAACGGGGCGCCCACATTGGTGGCGTTGCTCCAGATCTCGTCCACCCGCTTGGCCATGTAGATGTCCTCGAAGTACTGACCACTGGGGTCGCGCATCGAACCCGTGCTGCCTTCGCGGCGGCTGGTGAAGTACATCGTGTTCCCGTCCGCCGTGATGATGGGGCAGTAGTCGTGATCCTTGCTGTTGATCAGCGTTCCCATGTTACGGATCGTCATCTCCGCCGGGAATGCCGTGAGTTCCTTGGCCGTGTTAGCCATGCCTATGCGGCGATCGACCTCTGCGTCCGGGACCGCCCGGCCGCTCACCTGTTTGTAGGCGTTCAACAGCGCTATCGCCTCATCGAACCGTTGCTGGCGATGACGCATCATGGCCACCTCATACTTCGCTTCGATGCTCCCGTTGCGCGCAGCGCGTTCGAACTGACCGACAGCCAGGTCACGCTGTCCGGGCATGTGGTTGAAGCAGATCCCCAGCTCGTAAGCCACCTCCCCGAAGGTCGTGTCCACGTCTACCAGCTTGCGGTAGATCTTGGCCGCGTCGGTCCACTGGTTGGCGTCGTAGAGGCTCTTCGCCTCATCCAGCATCTTGCTGTGGGTGCGCGAATACCCCTTCTGAGCGCTGGCTGTCATAGTCCCGGACAATGCGCACAGTAGGAGGATCGTGTAACGGTTCTTCATGATCTATCGGAGGAGTGTAACATCGCCCTTCATCGTGGTCTCTTCACCGCTGCTGAACCGCGCGTAGGCTTTCCAGGCATAGACGTCCTGCTTCGCCGGACTGCCACGGTACCAACCGTCCCAGCCTTTTTTGACGTCGAAGGTTTCGAAGACCAGCTCGCCCCAGCGGTTGAAGACCTGCAGGTGGTAGTCCTGCACGCCGGAATACATGGGGAAGAAGTAGTCATTCTCGAAACTTTGCGGGTCGTATACGCCGTCCGATGGGCCGGAGTTACTGGGCGTGAAGGCGTTCGGGAAAGCGATCTCGCCCGCCTGTATCGCCGTCACCGCGCTCTCCACCGTGAAGGTGTCCGGACAGTTCCATTCGTTGTTGGCCACGAGCATCACGTCGTAGTCGCCAGCGGCCTGGTAGTAGTGGACCGGGTTCAGATCGGTACTGGTCACGCCATCACCGAAGTCCCAGAGGAACTCCGTCGCATTGCCGCTCAGGTTATACGTGAAGAGCGGTTGGCTCGGCACCACCACCTCTTCCGGTTGCAGAACGAAGTAGGCTGTCGCACGCGGATGCACCACGATCGAATCGACCTTGATCGCCTGGTTTACACCACCGCCGACCGCCGTGACCGTGAGCGACACCGTGTACGTGCCCGGTGCGTTCCATGTGTAGCTGGGCTGGAACGCCTGGCTCGTGCCGCCATCACCGAAATTCCACAGGTACGTCTCACCGAGCAAGGAAGTGTTCATGAAGTCCACCGTCAGCGGCGCGCAGCCTTCCCCCTGACCGATGAAGCTGGCCGTGGGCAAAGGCGGGCCAATAGTGACATCCTGCGTGGTCGTGTCCGTGCATCCGCCGGAAGTCACCACCAGCGTGATCGTGAACGTGCCCCAAGTTCCGTACGTGTGCGTGAGCGGGTCCTGAGCCGTGCTCGTCGATCCGTCACCGAAGTCCCACTCGTAGGTCCATGATCCGTTCTGCGTGGTGTTGTTGATGTTCACCGTGGCCGCCGGGAACTGCTGGCTGAACGGCGTGGCCTGGAACGATGCGTTCGGCACCGGATGGATGACGACCGAATGTGTGAGCGTATCCGAACAACCGAACGCCGACGTCGCTACCAGAGTGATGGTCCGCGTGATGTCCGAGAGGCTGGAATTGAAGAAGGTGTGCGTGATCGATGATCCCACAAGCGTGGTGCCGTCGCCCATGTTCCAAAGCCACTGCGAAGCGCCCGAACCCTGTTCGGTGATGTCCACGGTGAATGGTGCGCAACCCTCGTCCGGGGCATCGAACATCGCCGTCACCGGAGGATAGACCTGGATCTGATGCACGGCCGTGTCCGTGCAACCGAAGCCCGAGGTTGCGATCAGCTGGGCATCGAAGAAGGCCGGTGCCGTACCCGCATTCGTGTAGGTGTGCTGAACATCACCCGGCGCGCCGTTCTGGAAAGCGCCATCGCCGAACTGCCAGGCCACCGTGCTCGCGCCGATCGTCTGGTCGTCGAACAGCACGGGGAACGGCGTGCAACCCGCCGGATCGCTGGGCGTGAACTGCGCGATGGGCGACGGATGAACGAGGATCGCGAACGAGGTGGTGTCGCTGCAACCGAATGTCGAACTGGCCACGAGGGTCGGCGTGAAGACCACGTCGTTCACCCCTTCATTGAAGTAGGTATGCGCCGGGTTCTGCTGGATGCTTCCACCACCGTCATCGAACGTCCAGAGGAACGAACTGGCTCCGCTGCTCACGTTCACGAAGCTCGGATCCATCGGCGAGCAACCCGTGCTGTCCGCGACGAATGCGGCGATGACCTGCGGAAAGACCTCCACCTGGGCGGTCGCCGTGCTTGAGCAGCCATCGGCCGAGGCCACCGTGAGCGAGATGGGATAGGTCACCGGCCCAGGACCCTGGAAGTTGTACCAGGTATGCGCTTGGGTCGATGCCGTGTCCGTGGAGGTCGCTCCATCGCCGTAGCTCCACAAGGCGCTGAGCATGCCCTGCGATGTGTTCGTCAAGACCGCGTTCAATGGATGGCAGCCCTGCACCTGATCAATGGAGAACTGGGCCTGTGGCGCGGCGAAGACCGTCACCATATCGGACAGCGTGTCCGAACAACCGAAGGCGTTGCTCACGATCACCGTGACCGGGTATTGCGTCTCCGTCCCCGATGAGTCGAGGTACACATGCGTGGGCGACGGACCGCTGCCGAACGTGCCGTCGCCGAAGTCCCATTGGTAATCCACCGCGCCATTGATCGGCGGGAAGGTC
The DNA here is from genome assembly GCA_964649165.1 of uncultured Chryseobacterium sp. Taxonomy (GTDB): domain Bacteria; phylum Bacteroidota; class Bacteroidia; order Flavobacteriales_F; family PHOS-HE28; genus PHOS-HE28. Next base: position 43,518 of record CAZYPC010000011.1, on the reverse strand, counting down.
ACCGAGAAGGGCGCACAGCCGCTGTCGGGGTCCGCCACGAAGACGAAGTCCGGGTTCGGATAGACCACGATGTTCTGCTGGGCCGTGTCCGCGCAACCGTTCGGGCCATTGACGATCAGCGTCACCGTATTGGTCTGCAGGAAAAAGGTCGTGTTGACGTACTGGTGCGACGGGTTCACGGCCGTGCTGGTCGCACCGTCACCGAAGTCCCACTGATAGCCGATACCACCGGTGCTGTTGTTGGTGAAATCGACATCCAGCGGCGCACAGCCGGGGATGGCATTGTTCGTGAACAGGGCCTGTACCGTCGGAGAGACCGTGACGTTCATCACCGCCGTGTCCGCACAGCCGAACGCCGTTCCCGCGATGAGCATCACCGTGTACACACTGTCAGAGCCGCCCAGGTTCAGGAAGGTGTGCGAAGGCGAGACCGCATTGTCCCCGCCGCCGTCACCGAAGTCCCACACGTAGTTGACGGCTCCGGTACTCGTGTTCCCGAAGTCCACCGTGAGCGGGGAACAACCCGCCGTCGGCGTAGAAGTGAAGCCGGCGGTCGGCCGTGCCTCGACGGTGATCGGTTGCATGCCTGCGCTGCCACAATACGGCGTCGTGGCCGTGAGCGAAACGAAATAGGTACCGGCGTTCGCATACAGGTGCGTCGGGGCCTGCACGCTGTCGATGGATCCGTCACCGAAGTCCCAGGCCCAATCGATCACCGGATTGCCCGGGGCCGTGATGCTCTGATCGCTGAACTGCGCCACTGTTCCCACGCACACGTTCTGCGCGCCGATCACCACCTGCGGCGGGTCGTACACATGCACCTCCTGCGCGCTCTGGTCCGAACAACCGTCGGCGTTCGTGGCCGTGAGCGTGATGGTGTAATCACCGACCGCCGCGTACGTGTGCGGCGGAGGGTCGAACTGCGTGTCCGTGGTCCCGTCACCGAAGTCCCAGAAGTACTGGATGGCATCGATGGAGGTGTTCGTCGGGTCGGTCGTCAGCGAATTGCACGCCGCCGGTACATCCAGGTTGAATTGCGCCGTCGGGCTCGGGAGCACGGTCACCAGCACCGTGGCCGTGTCCGCGCAGCCTGCCGTCGCCCCGGCGATGTTCGCGGCGAAGGACGCCTGGAACGTACCCACAGCGCTGTAGCTGTGCGCCTGGTCACCCGGGCCGGTGTTCTGCCAGCCGGCGCCATCGCCGAAATTCCACTGGTAGTTGTTCGCCCCGCCGTTGGTGGTCTCATCGAAGAAGACCGTCTCCCCGGCGCAGATCGTGTCGGGGTCGCTCGTGAGCGAGACCGTCGGCGGCGGCACGATGGTGATCGTGATGTTCGCGGTGTCGATGCCGCAGTAGTTGCTGTCGAGCAAGGTCACATCGTACGTACCGATGCCGGGGTATTGGATCACACGCGGGAATGTCGGCGGCCACGGACTCCAATCGATGATGCTGTCCTGCCCTGCTCCCCAATAGTCACCGAAATTCCAATGCTCGAACCGCTGGTAGATGTTACCCTGCTGCACGCAGTTGCGCTCCGTCGTGTTCAGGAAGGTCACCGTTCGATCGGGCCAGCACAACAAGGTCGCGCTTGCGGCGATCGAAGCCTCGTCCAGGTCCCATACGCGGATCGGGTTGAAGGTGGCCTCGCTCGGGCCGCCTTGCAGCGTATTGCAGGTGTTCTCCGCGCTCAGCGTCACCGTGGTCTCGCAGTTCACCGTGCCTTGCAAATAGGTGTGGGAGATGGTCTGGCTCAGGTTCGTGAAGTCGTAGACCTCCAGCGGAGAGCCATCGCCGAAGTCCCATGTGAAGACCGTGTTCGGCGAGACGTTCGTGCTGCTGTTGATGAACTCCACCGCCTGTGGCGCGCACACCTGCGTGAGGCCTCCTACCGGGATCTGGATCGAAGCGCTCGTGCTCTCCTCCATCACCACCGTACCCGTCACCGCACAACCTGAACCGGTTTCCGTGAAGGTCACGGTGTATTCGCCCACCGTGGCGGCATACACATGGTTCACACTCATGGGAGGCACCAACGAGGCGCCGCTCTGCAAGGATGAGCCGTCGCCCCAGTCGATGGTGTAGGCCCCGATAGAGGAGGGAGAGGCTATGAGCAGGGTGAAGTTCGTCCCGCTGCAGCTGTACCACGTCGGGTCGTCGCTCGGCACCCCGTCATAGTCGTAGAGTTGGGGGCACTGCGCCTGCGCCGCCGTGCTCAGCAAGGCGGAAAGGCCGGATGCGGTCAGGACGCGCGCGATCATTGCGGGAGGCAGTTTCCCGGCCGTTCGTACGCTTTCCCGGCCCAAAGGATACCGACACCCGTGCTGAACCAACCAGTGCCGGGACCGTATGAACCGGCAATTCCTGCTCACACCACCGCTGTATGGAACACTATGACCTCTGTGTGATCGGTGGCGGACCCGCCGGGTATGCGGCCGCCATGCGCGCCCTCGACCTCGGGCTACGCACCGTGCTCATTGAAAAGGAGCGCATCGGCGGTACGGGCATCTATAACGGGGCGCTCACGAGCAAGACGCTTTGGGAGCTCAGCCAACGCGTGACCTCGGCGAACGAAGTAGTGCGCGAGCGCGGCCGCCAGCCCTTCCGACTGTCATGGGAAGAGATCTCCAAGACATTGAATGAAGCGGTTTTCGAACGCAAATACCTGTACGCCTGCCATATGCAGCTGCTGGAGAACGCGGGCGACCGCTTCCGGCACGAACGCGGGACCGCCCGCTTCACTGACGCCCACCACGTGATGGTCAGCCGGGCGGGCGAACGATCGGCCATCAGCGCCGACCGGTTCGTGATCGCCACAGGCAGCCGACCCCGCACCGTGGCCGATATCGTGGTGGACGAGCAACGCATCCTTTCCAGTGACGGCATTTTCCGCATCGATGACCTTCCCGAGAGCATCGTCATCATCGGTGCCGGTGTCATCGGCTGCGAGTTCGCCACCATCTTCAGCAACTTCGGTCGTACACGTGTTCATCTGATCGACCGTGCCGAACGGATCCTGCCTTTCGAGGACGAGGATGTCAGTGAGGTCATCGCGCGGCAGTTCGAACGCAAGGGGGTGATCATACACCGCGGCGCACGACTGGAACGTATGCAGGCGATGCCTCACGGGGTGGAGTATGTCCTGTCCTACCCGGACGGTCGCCTGGAGACCGTATGCACGGAAAGAGCCCTGCTCTCCGTGGGTCGCGTACCCAACATCGATGATCTTGGCCTGGAGCATACCGGCGTGGAACGCGATCCACGTACGGGCAATATCCTGGTCGAGGACACGCGCAGCAGTGTTCCCCATATCCACGTGGTGGGGGACGCGACCGGATCGCACATGCTGGTGAACCTCGGTGAACTCGAAGGACGCCATGCCGTGGAACTCATGTGCGGTGGTGACCAGCGTGCGTTGAGCTACGACAATGTCAGCACCATCATGTTCCTCGATCCGGAGGTGGCCGGTGTCGGACTGAACGAGCAGGAGTGCATCAAGGCCGGTATACCGCACCGCACCGCTCGGATCGACTATGCCTGCATCGCACGCGCCATCGCAATGCGACGCACGCGCGGCTTCTTCAAGCTCATCGTAACGGATGACGATGAGATGCGTGTGCTCGGCATGCGGGCCGTGGGCGAACATGCCAGCAGCGCGATCCAGACCGTCGCCTTGATGATGCGCACGCGCACGGGCATTCGCGAACTCGCCGACCTCGTGCACCCGCACCCGAGCATCACCGAGGGCGTGCAGGAATGCGCACGCATGCTGCTCGGCACCAGCATTTTCAAGAGCCCCGTGTTCGGCGATAAGATGCGATACACCACCTGGCGGCCGGAGCGCGATAGGGTCCGCGCTGCATGATGCTAAGGCGGTCCTGGATCGCTGAACGCCGGGTTGTTCACGAAATCCATGTCCGTGAGCGAATGCAGGAAGGCGATGATCTGCGCCCGTTTCGTCGCGTCCAATTCGAGTGTGATGTCCGGATCGGTGAACTTCATGAAGGGATCCACCGTGCTGCTCGGGTGCCCACCATCGTTGTAGTGATCCAGCACCTCCTCGATCGTGGCGAACCGGCCATCGTGCATGTAGGGCGCTGAGAGCATGATATTCCGCAGCGTGGGGACCTTGAACTTCCCATTGTCGAACGGATCATTGGTCACCGCGCCCCGCCCGGGATCGGAGAACGGCTCCGCATCCAGTCCATTGTTGTGGAACTGCTCGTCCGTGAAGAGGCCCGAGGCTTCCAGATGGCAATGGAAACAATCCGCGCCACCCTGGCCGATGACGGTGGAATCCATACCGGGTATCTGGAAGGGCACACCCTCGGCCCCTCCTTCCAGCTTGAAGAGGGTGTAGCCCTCCTGTGCCTCGATCGGGATCGTCCCTTCGAAACGTTTGAACCTGTCCCACGGGCTGTTCGCGCTGATCATGGTCCGCAGGAACTGGGCGATCGCCTTGGCCGCCAACAATGAATCGACCGTGGATGTGCCGAACGCGGCATTGAACAACCCGGGATAGGCCGCATCCGCCTGCAGTTCTGCTACCGCATTGATCCAGGTCTCGTGCATCTCGATCGGATCGCGCACCGGCCGAAGGATCTGATCCTCGAGCGTGGCTGCTCGGCCATCCCAGAAGAAGCTCTGTCCATAGCCCAGGTTGATCAAGGCCATCGAGCTGCGCGTGCCTTGAACACCGTCAATGCCTGTGCTCACAGCATTGCCCTCATCGGTGAACGCGAAGGCGGGCGCGTGGCAGCTGGCGCAACTCATGGTGTTATCGCCGCTCAATCGTTCCTCATAGAACAGGTATCGTCCGAGCGCCACACCTTCAACCGTCATCGGGTTGTCAGGCGGAATGAGCATCGGGGGCAGATTGCTCGGTATCTGCAACGTGTACGGTGTACCGACCGCACCACCGCCATCTCCGCCATCGTCCACCTCGGGCTCCTCCTTCTTGCAGGAAGAGGCCAGCGAGAGACCGGCCACCAAGGCGAAAAGGGCTTTGCGCGTCGGCTTCATGGTACCTGGTCCAAAGATCGGTCATCCGTAAGCGCGCGCAGGAGGGCGACAAGGTCCGACCGGTCTTGTGCGCTCAGGTCCAAGGGCTGCACGAGCGGATCCTTGTTCGGGTCAGCCACCCCTCCAATGGCGAAGTGCTCGACCACCTCTTCCAACGTCGCCATGGACCCATCGTGCATGTAAGGTCCAGTCAGCGCCACGTTCCTCAAGGTCGGCACCTTGAACTTTCCTCTGTCCGAAGGATCGAGCGTGATGCGTTCGCGTCCGGGGTCGGCGGCGTGATCCGTGGACGTCCCGATATTGCGATAGCTGTGATCGCTCAGGTCGAAACCGCCGTGGCACTGCGCGCAACCGACCTCCGTATTATTGAACAGATCCAGACCGCGGCGCTCTTGTGCGTTCAAAGCTGTCATGTCCCCCATCAGGAACCGGTCATAACGGGACCATCCGCTGACCAGCGTACGCTCATAGCAAGCGATGGCACGAGTGATCACAAAGGCATCCAGCTCGCGATCATAACCCTTGCGGCTCAGCGAAGCGAGATGCTCGTCCCCGCGCAAGAGAGCGGCCGCGTCCACGATGTTACTGGCCATCTCGTTCTCGGTATGCACCGGAGCCAGCACTTGTTGCTCCAATGTCGGGATACCACCATCCCGGAAATAGGCCGGATGATAGGCCAGGTTCGCGAGCGACGGGGCGTTCCGAAGACCGAGAGCACCATCCGCGCCGGTGCTCAAGGCGGTCGTATCGCTGAAAGCCCGGTCAGGATGGTGGCAACTGGCGCAGGAAAGGCCACGGCCAAGTGACAAACGCTCGTCGAAGAAAAGCGCCTTCCCCAACGAAACACGGGCAACAGTTGGCTCATTCCCGTTCGGCACCGGCAATTCGGGAGCACCCGGGGGCATGGCGACAACGTACGTTCCGTCCGATCCTACGGGTGGCTCATCCCGCTCCTTCACGCAAGCCACCAGTACGGTCGCCAGCAGCAAGGACAGAGGGATGTGACGGGGCATCGATCACTGCGCGTTGATGGCCTTGACCGCCAGATCGCTCAACCTGAGAGCCGGAGCGAGGTTCTGCGACTCTCCGTGCGATTGGGGACCTTGCGACAGGTCGAGCACCTGGTCCCCATCAGTGAAGAACCGGGCGATGTCCACCTTGAGGACGAGATCGGTCGTATCGTCCACTGAGAGATCGAGCGGGATCGGTATCACCCGTTCACGGTAACATTCATCACGCCCCGTATGAAGGCTGAACTGATAGGGTGGTGTGCCCGATCCGCCCGCGTCCGTATCATACCGGCCATCGAAGATCATGAACCTGTACATCGTGGTCCATGTCCAATACATGCCCTGGCTGAAATCCAAAGGTGAGGGCGGCTCGATGAGCGTGATGTCCTGATGGTTCAGATCGTAAGGCAAGCCCAATCCATAAAGCAGACTGTCGTACGAACCGGCCGGAACGCGAAGTATCCGCTCTTGGGGCCCGTCGGTCAGGTCGAGCAGTTCCGCCTCGCTCACCATGGCCGTCGAACTGTCACCGATCATCGTGAACCGGCTCATGAAGAACTTCACCTGCTGGATGAGCACACGCTCGTTCGCGGCGCTCAGATACACGATGTTCTTGTCGAATGCCGCTCCGTTCCAAACAGGCATGAACGTCACACGCACTTCGCCCTCCAACGGTTCGAGGGGCACTTCGGGCTCCACGGGCGGGTCATGCCGGCAACCGGAAAGGGCGAGAACCAGGGCTATCGCGACCGGGTACCTCATTCCACATGGCTCAATCCAGCGGCCAGATGTTCCATCAGTTCGCGTGTGATGGGAGTCACCTCCTGGATCACCGGATGCGCTCCGATGTCCAGACCGGAAAGGAGCGTGTCGATGTTCAGATCGATCGGCAAGGCCACGTTGCCGCCCTGATCCGCATCCGTATGCACATGGAGCGTGACCGGCGTGTACAGTGTGTCCATGCCGCAGTGATACAGGAACTCGTTGTCCACGCCCGGGGTGTCGTCAACAACACCGTTGGCGTTGCTGTCGTAACGGCCCTCCAACGAAAGGAACATATGGCCTGCCGCCCAGGTCCACCACATCCCGGGGGCGCTCAAGGGCGGGTCGAGCGTCAACGGGTCCGCGTGGTTGGTCGCACTGTCGACCCCTAGTCCGAAGTGCATTTCATGAAGGTGCCCGTCCAGTTCACCGATGTTCCTGATCAGTCCCCCTTCATCCATATCGATCAGTAAGTATTTCTCCGGGAAGGTCGCAACGGTATCGCCCGCATCGTCGGTGAAGGACACCTGGCTGATGTAGAACCTCAACCGGTCGATCTTCACCGGAGTACCCGCTGCGTCCATGAACGCCACGTTCTTGTCGAAGGCTACGCCTGCACGCGTGTAGCTCATTGTCAACGCGACAACCGTATTCGCGTGCGGCGCTCCCACCAGGTCTTCATGCACCTCCTCCGCGTCCTTGTCACAGGCGATCAACACCACAGCCATGAGCGGGAGAAAAGTTGCCTTCATGCTCATATGTTCCATCATCAAGAAACATCCACCAGGCTGTTGCCCGATGCGTGTCGGCTAATGTAGACCTCCGGACCGCCCACCAAGTGACGGGCATCAACAGGTTTTCCTCCACCCTTGCCCGCCTACCTTCGGCAACTCCGTTCGTTCAAGCGTGTTCCAGGTCCTCCATAGTTCAGCCGGTGCTGGCAAGACGCATGCGCTGGTGAAGCACTACCTGACGCTCGCCCTTGCGACCGACGACCCGACCGCGTACACGCGGATCCTTGCGCTCACGTTCACCAACAAAGCGGCGGGAGAGATGCGGGAGCGGATCATCAGCTACCTCGAGGGGCTGTCGAAGACCGCTGAACTGTCAATCGCGCTACAGGATGTACGGGATACCCTGGTCAGGGATGGAGCTGCCCCCCCCGGGAAAGTGCAGGAACGGGCCGGGAGGGTGCTCACGCACATGCTTCATCACTGGCCGCAGTTCGCCGTGAGCACCATCGATGCGTTCACTCGGCGGGTGGTGATGCCTTTCGCCCGGGACCTTCGGCTCGACTGCGAACTGCGCATGACCACCGAGGAACAGGACTACCGGGATATGGCGGTGGACCGGTTGCTTGATGAGGCCGGTTCCGATGCGCCTTTGACCGAATTGCTCGTGTCCATCTGCGAGGACCTGGTCGAATCAGAACGCGATTGGCGAGCGGACAGGCCGTTGAGGGCGCTCTCGGCTCAACTGACCAAGGAACAGGCGATCTCTCATCTCGAGCAGCTGCGCGGCGTGGGCAACGCCCGCTTCCTCGCCATACGCCAGCGGCTCCGAGCGGAAACGTCGGCCTTGCGGGAGCGGCTTCGGGCGCTCGGCACACGTGTACTTGCGTCCATCGAACAAGCCGGTATCCGCGATGAGGACCTCTACTTCGGAAAGACCGGGCCTATCGCCTACTTCCGTGCGCTCGCCTCCTTCGACGACTGGTTGGAGGAGAAAAAGAACACCCGGAAGGCGGTTGAAAAGGACAAATGGTCGAGCGACAAGGCCGACCCCTCGGCGAAAGCGGCCGTGGAAAGCCTCGCGGGGTTGTTCCGTGAGACCATCCAAGCCGTGGAGGACCTGCGCGCGACCGGAGAGTTGCAACGGCATGCAGTGGCCTGCGCGGTCCTCCGGGATCTGCTGCCTTCCGCAGCACTACACCTATTGGATGATCGTCTCGAGGCGATCAAACGCGAGGAAGGACTGACCTTCTTCAGCGATCTGGTGAAAAAGGTGGCCGCTATCGTGCAACGTGAACCTGCGCCTTTCCTGTACGAGCGGCTCGGGGAGAGATACCGACATTTCCTTATCGACGAGTTCCAGGATACCTCGCTCCTGCAATGGCACGCGCTACTTCCGCTCATCACCAATGCGCTCAGCGCGGATGGCTCAGCGCTATTGGTCGGGGACGCGAAACAGGCCATCTACCGCTGGCGCAACGGAGAGGCGCGTCAATTCACCGCGCTGCCCCGGCTTTTCGGCAAGGAACGCATGGCCGATGGGGAAGAACATGAGGGTATTCTGGAGCGGGAGCACCGGCACACCGGACCTCTTACAGAGAACTACCGGAGCGCACGCGCGATCATCCGGTTCAACAATGAGCTCTTCGAAGCGCTGAGCGGAACGCTGCCGGACATGTACCGCGTCGTATATGCGGACCTGGCCCAGCGAGGCGTCCGGGATCATGAAGGCCATGTTCAACTCGTCTGCTTCGCGCCGGAAGACCCAGAAGCCGATGAGGTGAAGGTTCCTCCAGCGCTGCGGTTCGCAGCTGCAGCCGTCGATATCTGCCTCCAGGACGGTTTCATGCCCGGCGATATCGCCGTGCTGGTGCGCACGAAAGCGCAAGGAAGAGCTATCGCTGAGCACTTGGTCGCCAATGGTCACCACGTCGTTTCTCCGGATGGATTGACGCTCCAAAGCGATCCGACGGTGCGAACGGCGATCGCGGTGCTCACCTGGGTCCATCTCCCCGATGACGTCAGCGCGGCACAAGCGGTCCAGTTCCTGGCCATGCTCGATGGCACAACTCCCCCCCTGCCGGGGCTCTCACATCCATCGCGACGGATGAAGGACTGGCAGGAGGCACATCCGGAACTCCACGCGCGCAAGCCCTTGATGGCACTGCTGAATACGATCATTCGAGCGATCGATGCCGACCCTGCGTGCAATGCCTTCGTCCTGGGCCTGCTGAACGAGGCACATCTCTTCATCCAGGAACATGGCGACTCCGCTACGGGCTTCCTGGACCACTGGTCACGAGTGGCGGGCAGACGTTCAGTTAGCGCGAACGGGGATGATCGCACCATTCGCGTGATGACCGTGCATGCCAGCAAGGGCTTGCAATTCCCGGTTGTCATCGTGCCCTATGCGGACATGGACGCACGGGGGCCTCGTGATCCAATATGGATCGACTCCAGCAGCATCACAGAAGAATTGCCGGCCGCCTTGATAAGGCCCGGAAAGACATTGGAAGCACTGGGTATCCCAGAACTCGTGGAGGAGGTCGAACTCACCCGGGTGGACCAGTTGGATCTGCTCTACGTGGCCTTCACCCGCCCCGAACTCCGGCTCTACGCGGGGTTCGATGGAGGCAAGAAGAGCGGGGCCGGTGCCGTCGCGCGATCGGTCCTGGGCCTTGCCCCGGGCGACAAGCAGGAGTTCGGCACCCGCGTTCAAGCGCCCGCAAGGAAACCGCAGAAGGAAGAGGATACCATGGCGCTGGCGATCGCGGAGCGCCCTCATGTTCCGGTCGCACTGGCTATCCGGCTGGAAGCCCCTTCGAACTGGGATCCCTCGGACCCCGACCCGTTCCGCTCGCACGGGAATGCGATGCACGCCGTGCTCGCACGGGTGCGCGTACCCTCCGACCTTGTGGCAGCGGTGGATATCGAAGCAGGAGCCTGGGGGCTCGATGCGTCCAGCAAAAAGGATCTGCACGACAAGCTGGCCGCGCTGCTCGCCCAACCGGCGCTTGAGCCTTTCTTCGGCCAGGAGCTGGATGTGCGTGCAGAGGCCACCCTGATCGATAGCCGGGGACGCGCCCATCGCCCCGACCGGATCACCAGCGATGGAACAATCACCCGTGTGTTGGATATCAAAACAGGAGCCCCGTCCCAGGAGCACCGTGATCAGGTAGCCTTCTACATGCAACTCCTCCGGGAATTGGGCGAGGCCCATGTGACGGGTCATCTTCTGTATGCCAGCGATGGCGCGGTGGTCGAGGTGAACGATCGATCGATGAACGCCGTCCCATGAGCGTGCCGACCATCACCTGGCGAGTGGAAAGATTCCCGGACCTCACCGCAAAGGAGGTGCATGACATCATGCGTCTGCGCGTGGACGTGTTCGTGGTCGAGCAACGTTGTGTGTATCCGGAGGTCGACGGACAGGATCCGGAAGCCACACATATCCTCGGGTTCTCGGATAGCGGTGCGCTTGCGGCCTATGCACGGGTGCTTCCCCCGCACGGCGCGGAACCGCCGCACATCGGCCGCGTGATCGTGGCTTTCGACTTCCGGGGAAGGCACCTCGGGAGGCACCTGATGCACCAGGCCTTGATCGCGCTCGAACGCCTCTACGGCAACCGGCACAGCGCACTGGCCGCTCAGGAATACCTGGTCGATTTCTACGCGACCTTCGGCTACGTGGCAAGGAGCGGAACATACCTGTGGGACGGGATCCCGCACGTTGATATGGTCATGGGCCCGGTCTAGCGCCCTCTCCGCCCATGCGCACCTGTTGACAACTGGATCCGGATGGGAGCGGCCTTTTGCCGACCCGCCACTACTTTGGGCATCCATAACCGGTCCGCCCTGCGGCGGAAAACTAAAAACCTGCGATCATGGCCGTTGAAGCGTATTGCGTGAAGTGCAAGGCGAAGCGTGAGATGAAGGATCCCAAAGAGAACACGATGGCGAACGGCCGTAAGGCCATGAAGGGCACGTGCCCCAAGTGTGGGACGGGGATGTTCAAGATCCTCGGGAAGTAGTTCCGATCGCCCGTTCCGGAGCGTGAAGGAAGGTGGCAAGGCCACCTTCGGGGCGTTCCATGTCCCAAAACCTTCCGTATTGATGGACCGTTCAAGCCTGCCCGAGTCCGGGAACAGCGAGCGCTCGCGCGCCGTTCCCGAAGCTTCGAAAGCACCCGACCCGGGACCCGGCATGAACATCCGCTTCTCGCTGCCTGCGACCAGAACAGCCCGCTTGCTGGGCATGGGCGTGGCGCTGCTGGTGCTTCTCCATCTGGCGGGAACAGCCTGTCATCTGGTGTTCCACATCAGGGCCGGCGCTTTCATCACCCTTTTCGACCTGGATCTGGAAAGCAACCTGCCAACCTTCTACAACTGCCTGCTTTTCTTCGTCTGCGCCGGACTGTTCCTTGCCCATAGCAGGCTCTGGAACGTCAAGCAGCGGTACGGTTGGCTGGTCATGACCGGTGCATGTGCGTTCCTCGGCGTGGATGAAGGCTCCCAGATCCACGAGAAGTTCATGCTGGTAACCCTCCGGTTGCTCAATCATGGGCAGCAGAACGGCAGTGACATGGGCTGGCTCTACTACGCATGGGTCCTTCCCTACGGCATCGCCGCCGCATTGCTGGTACTTACACTGACCAAATGGATGCTCGCCTTGGACAAGGAAATGCGGCGCGGGTTCATCCTCAGCGGGCTCGTCTACGTGATGGGCGCGGTGTTCATGGAAATGTACAGTGGTCGGATAGCGGAGCACCTGGATCCATCGATACTGCCGCCGGGCGCCATGGACTACCTGCCCTGCGAAGTGTATCCCGCCAACAGTTGCCACTTGTACACCAGTGTACGCTACATAGCAGCGTATACACTGGAGGAAACCCTCGAAATGGTCGCCCTGGTCATTTGCGCGTACACGCTGATGAAGGGTCTTGGTCGCGAACGCGTGACCATCGAGATCGCCACTGCACCGACATCCGTGAAATAGCTCTTGTAGTTCAGTTGGCGATCAGCGCCAACGTTCCTGCGCGATCCACCTTTCCGCTACCTGTCCTCAGAAAGTCACGCACGGGTATCACCCGATGGGGTCGCTCATGCTCGTACAGCACCCCCTTGATATCCTCTACGACCTCAGTCGGCGCCTGGCGCTTGTCGTTACCGGTCTCCAGGACGAGCACGACGCTTTGCCCCAACCGTTCGTCGGGCAATGCGGCGAAGAAGTGCGGGTAGGGAATGATGCCGGCGGTCATCGCTTCCAAACGCTCTGGATGGATCTTGCGGCCTCCGCTCAGGATCACGTTATCGCGGCGCCCCATCCATCTCATGCGCTGTTCACCTATGACCTCCACGATGTCGTTCGTGATGTGCTCCTTCACCGACAGATGAGGTGTGCGCACGATGAGACATGAGCGTTCGTCCGTGCTGAAACTCACGTTGCCCAAAGCGCCGTACTCATCCGATCGGTCCTCCCCGTTCAGTGCGCGCAGCGCGACGTGCGTGAGCATCTCGGTGCTGCCATAGCCGAGCAGAACGCGCGTGCGCAAGCCCTGCAATCGCTCCGTCATCGCATCGCTGACCGGTCCGCCGCCCAACAGCACGGTCTCGAATTGCTCCTCGACCCGGACCCGGTCATGCTGCAACGCCGTGTGCAACTGCATGGGCACCATGGTGGCGAACTTGAACCGCTCGGTCGTCCGGAGATTCCGCAGCACGCCGCCCCGGGGGTCGATGGCATGCAGGTCCAGTCCGATGAGCATCGCCCGCGCGAGCATCATCTTGCCACCTATGAACTCACACGGCAGGCACAGCAACGCGCGGTCGCCCTCTTTGAGCCCGAACGTATCGCGGGTGATACCTACACTGGCGACCAGATCCTTCATATCGAAGGCCAGGCTTCGAGGCATACCGGTGGTACCGCTCGTGCGCGTGTTGAGAACTCCATCGTCCGAAAGCAGTTCACGCAACGTGGATCGCAGATCACTGGCCCACGCACCCGAACGGTGACGGGCGACCAGTTCATCCGCCCAACGTAGGATGTCCGCACCCCGCAGGGTGACGCCATCGGCGATCAAACGATCGAACGGGGAGGGCATGAGCGGACGGGTGGAACCTGTCGGCCGAAAGTAAGTCACACCAGGATGCGGGACAGGTCCCATTCCCGCTCGGGGCGGAAACGCAGTTCGCCCCTTACGACTTCCAGCGGGGCCAGGATGTTGTCCGAATACACCCCGCCGGTACCCAGACCCTGGGCACGGTCCACGTTCAAGGTCGCGGTCCATTGCGCGATGGCGTTCAGGCCGATGCTGCTTTCCAGCGCGCTGGTGATCCACCAGTCGATCCCACGAGCCTTCGCCAGTGTGATCCATTCTTCTGCCGCCGACCAGCCTCCCACCAAGCTCGGCTTGATCACGATGTACCGCGGCTTCACAGCATCAAGCAGATCCGCCTTCGCGTCGCGCGCGTTCAGTCCGATGAGGTCCTCATCCAACGCGATGGGAAGCGGAGACGTGGCACAGAGCTCCTCCATCACCTCATAGAGCCCTGGCGCTACAGGTTGCTCGATGCTCTCCACATCCAGTTCTGCCAATCGCTTCAACACATCGGGAGCGGTGCGGGCATCGAATGCGCCGTTCGCATCCACGCGCAGGGTGATGTCCCTGGCACTGAACTCAGCCCGAACGCTCTTCAACAGGGCCAGTTCGTCTTCAATGCCGATGGCACCGATCTTCATCTTGATGGTGGTGAAGCCGTCGTCGATCCGCTCCCGGATGCGCTCCGTCATCGTCGACCTGTCGCCCATCCACACCAGTCCGTTGATCGGGATGCCTTGCTTGCCAAGGGTGAAAGCGGATGGGAAGAGCATCTTGCTTCCGCTTACCGAAAGATCCTTCAAGCACTGCTCCACGGCGAAGCGCACGCTGGGAACATCCACGAGATCACCGTTCAACCGCTGCGTCCAATCCGACGTGTCCGCGCACAACTCCAGCAACTTCGTGCGGACGTCAGCCGGGAATTCCTTGCTGTGACCGGGGAAAAGTGCGGCCTCGCCGATGCCTTTGACTTCCGGACGTTCGCTATCCCATGCGATCAGGTACCAGACCGTGCGCGAGGTGATCGGACCCTTTGAAGTACCGAGCTCGAATTTGGGCGTGAGCTGGACCTCCTTCCAGGCGGCGCGGATCATGCCGCTAAGATGAGACCCAGGGAGAAGAGCAGGGCGGTGGCGAAAGTGCCCATCGCCAGCACTTTCAGTTGGGGGTCGAGCGCACGAGCCTCCGCCGTTGTCCAGATCTTCTTCAGGTGAACGATGAAACCAGGCAGTGCGAGCACAAAAAGCCACATCCATCGATTATCCATAGGGAACCGTGGACCGAAGAACATGAAGGAGAAGAGGACCAAACAGGCGATACCGATGAGCACAAGGAAGGTGTGATAGGTCTTGGCTCCAACAACCCCCAACCGAACAGCAAGGGTGCGCTTACCGTTCGCCGCATCGTTCACGACATCGCGCATGTTGTTCACGTTGAGCACCCCGGCACTAAGGCATCCGAATGCGACGGCGGGAGGGAAAACCGGCCATTCGAGCGTTCCCGTATGCAGGTAGAATGTTCCGCAGACACCCACGATCCCGAAGAAGAGGAACACGCTGATGTCGCCCAAGCCCACATAGCCGTAGGGGTTGTTTCCGAACGTGTACTTCACCGCCGCGCCGATGGCCGCAAGACCGATCAGCAGGAACACGAGCGTAGTGATGGAAAGCCCGAGCGCTCCGGTGATCAGCGCACAGCCGCTCAGGAAGGCGAGCGCACCGCAGATCAGCATGGCGCGCTTCATCTGCGCCGCTGTGATCACACCGCTTTGCACCGCGCGTTGTGGGCCTAAACGATCCGCATTGTCCGTTCCGTGCTGGTGGTCACCCAGGTCGTTGGCGAGGTTGCTGAGGATCTGCAGGAGTATGGCGGTGATAAGTGCCAGGATAAGAACGCCGTGGCTGTAGGCATACTCATCCGAACAGTTATGAGCGAATCTTGCCAACGCACTCCCCACGATGATGCTACTCGCCGCTAAAGGCAGCGTGCGCAGGCGGAAAGCTTGTAGCCAGTGCTTCATAGATGGGGGTGACGCCTATTGATCACGCATGCTGGATCGCATGGCCAGGGCCTCCAGGTGCGTTTTCAATTCCTGCAAGTACTCCCGGCGTTCGGACCTCCGGCGATAGTAGAGAAGCGCTGCGATGAAACCAAGTGACAGCACCCCCAGAATGATCACCCAGGTGCTCTTTGCCGTTTCCTTCGCGGAGTAGTTGACGTGGATCCTGGAGATCTCGGATCTGATCTTTTCCGGAAGCGCACTGTTCATACACTTCTCCTTGAACGCGTTGAATTCAGAAGTCAGGCGCACGACGACATCGTCCGTAGGATCCTCCATCGCTTTCGAAGTCTCATCCGCGAGGAAGCGCACGTACTTCAGGTAGGTCTCGACCGTCATTCAGCCAACCCCCTCAAGGGAACTTCGGGAACTTCTGGAAGTCCGGAGCACGCTTCTCCAAGAACGCGTTGCGACCCTCCTGCGCCTCGTCCATCAGGTAGTACATCAGCGTGGCGTCCCCCGCGAATTCCATCAGGCCACGCTGGCCGTCGAGTTCCGCGTTCAAGCCTCGCTTGATCATGCGCAAGGCGAGCGGGCTGCGCTGCATCATGGTGCGGCACCATTCCACCGTGGTGTCCTCCAACTGGGCGAGCGGCACCACCTTGTTCACCATGCCCATGTCGAAGGCTTCCTGCGCGGAATACTGCAGGCAGAGGAACCAGATCTCGCGCGCTTTCTTCTGCCCGACGTGCCGTGCCAGGTAGTTGCTGCCGAAGCCCGCATCGAAACTGCCCACTTTGGGGCCGGTCTGTCCGAAACGCGCATGGTCAGCGGCGATCGTGAGGTCACACACCACGTGCAGCACGTGCCCGCCTCCGATCGCGTAGCCGTTCACCATGGCCACTACCGGCTTGGGCAGCTCGCGGATGCGCTTGTGCAGGTCCAGGACGTTGAGCCGCGGAACACCATCGGCACCGATGTACCCTCCCCGGCCTTTCACGTTCTGGTCGCCGCCCGAGCAGAAGGCCTTGTCGCCTTCCCCGGTCAGCACAACGACACCGACACGCGGGTCCTCGCGTGCAAGGTCCATCGCATCGATCATCTCTTTGTTCGTCTCCGGGCGGAACGCATTGTAAACCTCCGGCCTGTTGATCGTGATCTTGGCGATGCCTTCGAAGAACTCGAATCGGATGTCCGTGTATTCCTTGATGGGGGTCCAAGCGCGGGGTGCCACGGTTGTCGGTTGTTGGTTGTCGGTTGTCAGGCTTCCCATGGATCACTCGCGCAACCGCGCGAAATAGTCCCGCAAGATCCTGGGGGAAACAAGGGCGTCCGTTGTAATGTGGAGCACTGCGGGTTTGTCGTGTGCGGAGTAGAACTTGTCCAACCCGGCTTCCAAGGACGTCTGATCGTCCGCGTGGTAGTATGGCAGGTCGTAGCTCTTCACCAGCTGTTCGACGCTGCGCTCGTGTGGTGCCTCGAACCAATGCAACAGATCCGGATGCTTGTCCGGGCCATCGATGAACCGGAAGATGTTGCCACCGCCATTGTCGACCACGATCACCTTCAGCAGAGGGGATAGCTGCTCGTTCCAGAACGCATTGCTGTCGTAGCAGAACGCTGTGTCTCCGGTGATGAGGGTGGTGAGTTTCCCCGTCGCATAAGCAGCACCGACCGCCGCGCTCGTGCAGCCATCGATGCCGCTGGTGCCGCGGTTGCTGAACCACCGGATGCCGCGTACGCGATCGAACAATTGTGCGTAGCGCGCTGGTGTGCTGTTCGCGAGGTGCACATCGCTCTCCGCCGGGATGCGGTCGTTCAGCGTGCCGAATACGGTCAGGTCACAGAACGGCGCGTCCGCGATGATCCGATGATGCTGGCCACGCACACGTTCATCAACCATCCGCCAGGCCTCCCCGTAAATGCTCTCGTTGGGCTGCACGCCATTCATCACCTGCGCGAAGAAGACCTCCGGCGAAACGGCGATATCGTGCGTCAAGCTCTGGTAGGTGTCGTGGTACCGTTGTCCGACATCCACGTTCCAATGTTGCGATGGCCTCCATTTGCGCAGCAAGGTCTTGATCCGCTTGCTGACCACCGCACCGCCGAAGGTGATGAGCAGATCGGGACACAGGTCCTTTTCGTTGCGGTCGTTCACGCCCTCCATCACCCGGTCGATGCAACTGATGAACGCTGGGTCGTCCAGGTTGCTGGTTGCTTCGGTATGGACCGTCACCTGTCGAAGCGAAGCCAGCCGGAGGAGCTGCGTCTTCAGTCCTGCGCTCCAACTGCCCTGGCCCGCCAGGATCATGACTTTTCTGCATGCGCTCACCTGTGCGATCAGCCAACCCGCATGCTCCGGGAGAATGAACGGCTCCGTCATCACCGGAGCGATCAGACGTGATCCATCCGTGACTTCGCGGGTACCATAGAGCGGTTCGGCGAAGGGTACGTTCACATGCACAGGGCCGGGCACCGGCAGCAACGTGGCATCGATCGCTTCGTTGATCAGTCGTCCACAATGCCAGCGCGACAGCTCGTCATCCGAACTCCGCGGAAGCTGGAAACTGCGCTTCATATGCAGCGCGAGCACCCCCTGTTGGCGGATGGCCTGTCCTTCCCCCTGATCGACCCACTCCTCAGGACGGTCCGCCGTGATCACCAGCAGGGGCACGCGCTGATAGAAGGCCTCTGCGATGGCGGGACCGTAGTTCAGGATCGCGCTACCACTGGTGCAGATCAGCGCCACGGGCGCGTGCAGCTGCTGGGCCATGCCGAGCGCGAAGAAGGCCGCACTGCGCTCATCGATCACGCGCAGGCACCGGATACCTTCCTGCAGGTTGAAGGCGATGACGAGCGGGGCGCTCCGAGATCCCGGGCTGATCACCGCATACTTCACGCCCTTGCCAGCGCACAGGCGTGCGAGTTCGGCTGCGGCCAGGTGATCACTGGTGAGCATACGGGCCGCGAATGTATCCTTGCTCGTCTCGAGGTGGCCCATACCTGGAACCATACTCTAGGGCAGCGCTGCGATCGGCCTCAGCCACGTCTGCGCTTTCTGCTCGGTCTCCTCCCATTCCTTCTGCGGGTCGGACCCGGCGGTGATGCCTGCGCCTGTATAGATCAGGGCCTTCCCATCCGTGTGACGCAGGCAACGGATGTTCACGTACAATTCCGTGCGGCCATCCGGGTTCCAAGGCCCCCAGAAGCCCGTGTAGCAGCCGCGCTCATGCGTCTCATGCCGCAGAATGAACTCACGCGCCGCCTCACGCGGGGTACCACAGACCGCCGGCGTGGGGTGCAGCGCGAGCACGATGTCGCTCAATGTGCCTTCGCCGAGGTCAGCCTCGATCCGCGAACGCAGGTGGACCACCTCTCCGGCTCCGACGGCCTCTGGCGGAAAAGCCACCGTATTGCGAGCTCCACAACGGGAGAACGTATCCAGCACGCTGTTGATCACCAGCTGCTGCTCGTTCCGCTCCTTGTTCCCCCAGGCACCCGGGTCGGCCGGTGCGCTATCACTCGCCATGGTCCCTGCGAGCGCGTCCACACGAAGATGATCCTCCTCTGCCAGGATCAGTCGCTCGGGTGATGCGCCGAGCCAGGTGCCGTGATCGGGAGTGTGCATGAGTACCACGAAGGCGTGGGGCCGTTCGCGACATGCTTGCAGAAAAAGTCCTGATAGCTCTTCCCTGGCCAGCAGCACGGTGCGGGTCCGTGAGAGAACGACCTTCTCGATGGCGCCGCTGTTGATGCGGGACCGGGCCGTTTCCACAGCACCGATGAAATCGTTCTTGGGCGTATCAGCCACGGGAACGGGACGCTCGACGTCCTCCCCGCGGCACTCGAACAACGCACTGATATCCGGACCCCACTCGCCGAACGAAAGGTCAACGTCCGAGCGGATCATCGCGATGCGCTCATTGTCCATCAGGAAGGGGGCGACCAGGAAGACATCGTTCACCTCCCAGAGCAAGGAGCCGTCCACCGTCTCGACCTCGGGCTGCCGCTGCGCCCACAAGGTGATGGGCGCACCCGGACGACGGAACGCCGCGAACGTGAGCCCCTTCTTCAGGCTACGGGCCAAGGCATCATGCAGGGAGGGGTCCGTACTCATGCCTTGCGGTCGATGATCATGTTGGTGACCCTGCAAACGGCGACAAGCTCACCGGCCTCATTGGCAACCCGAATGTCCCAAACATGCGTTGCCCTACCCCTGTGCACAAGCCGGCCGACCGCCTTCACCATACCGCTTCGGACGGCCTTGATATGGTTCGCGTTCACTTCGATGCCGACGACCGCCTGTCGCTCACGGTCGACCAATAGATAACTACTGGCACTCCCGAGCGATTCGGCCAACGCCACAGTGGCCCCCCCATGCAAAAGGCCCATGGGCTGATGCGTCCGCGGGCCCACAGGCATGGTGGCCGCCACCTCGTTCGCATCCGCCGGCACGAATACGATATCCAACGTTTCCATCAACGTACCCGTGCGGAGGGTGTTGGCGAGGGTCAATTGGTCCGGCGTGAACATGGAAGAGGCCCGGCGAAAGTACCCCTCATCTTATCACCTCTCGCGCCGTGGTCCATGCACGCCCTGGTTACGATCTTCGCACCCTGAATATGGAACGCCCCAAACGGATCCTTCTGGTTGAAGACGAAGAGACCCTGCGCTCATCGCTCAGGCTCAATTTCGAACTGGAAGGCTATGACGTGACCACGGCCGTCCGCGGAAGCGAGGCGCTGGACCGCATCCGCGGTGCTCGATTCGATGGCATCGTTCTGGACGTGATGCTTCCCGATGTCGACGGTTTCACCATCTGCGAAACGATGCGCTTGGAAGGCAACGCCACCCCGGTGCTTTTTCTCACCGCCCGCACGTTGCCCCACGAACGCATCCGTGGGCTGCGATCGGGCGATGACTACCTCGGAAAGCCCTTCGAACTGGAAGAACTTCTTCTGCGCGTAGCGAAGCTGGTGGCCCGCAGAAGTGCCGGCAGCCCCAGCACCGGCCCCAGTAAACGGGTCTTCGGGAACAACGAGATCGACTTCGACTCGTACGACATCAAGGGACAACGCGGACTATCCAAGCGCTTGACCCAGAGGGAGATCCTGCTGCTGCGCTTGCTTACGGACCGCTCCGACGAGGTGGTGAGCCGGGAGGAGATCCTTCAAAAAGTGTGGGGATATGATGTCTTCCCCACCACCCGAACCATCGACAATTTCATCGTTGCGTTCCGCAAGTATTTCGAACCGGAACCACGCACGCCGCGCCATTTCCACTCCGTGCGGGGCGTAGGGTACAAGTTCACTCCGTAGTTTTTTCGCCCACAGCGGCAACCCCTCGTGCTGGTCATCGTCTTATGGTTGTCAACGGTCTTCCTGACCCTGACACTGGTTCCATCAAATCCTTGCAGGTTTACCACGCAGGGGCTCCGCAAGGGGTCCCTGTTTGGTTTTCGGCTGGTCCCATACGTCCTATCAGCCTACCCCCACTGCGGTCCAACGGGCGCAGCAGCCCTTCGGTGCCCCGGCACCGGTCGTTAGGCGAGAACTTTTGTACCCCCCTGTTGCCGATCGGACCTGGCAAGCGTACTTTCGACACACAAATCCACTGGAAATGGCCCGCAACTACCCCCTCGCTATCGCGATAGCTACTGTCGCTCTTTTGCCGACCATCGGTTCCGCACAAGGGAACATGGATATCGGCATCTTCCATAATGATGGGAACCTTGAGGTGAAGGTGCGGCCGACGTCAGAATTCGATGGCGTGTTCAGTAGCGTGGTCTTTACCCTTCGCTGGGACCGCGCTTCGGACCTCTCCCTTGGTAACGCCACGACACCTGATGGCGCACCGATCAACACGCGCAAGTCCGGGACGATGCACGAGGATGGCATGTTCAACTACCTCGTTTTCGCCGGATTCGGTTACGATCATATGGCGGCGAGCGGCCTGCGTTGGGAAGCCGGACAGGAATACACGATCCTCAACATCCCGGTCGAAGGCAAAGGGGTCGTGGAACTGGTGAATGACGAATGGACCGGGGTGCCCACGAACAATGCGGATTACTACGTGTCGCTCGGTGGCTACGACAAGACTGGGGTGATCTACAAGAGCATGGCCGCCACCACGGACCTGGAGGGTACGGTCATGATCAAGCCGAACCCCAATGAAGGATTGTTCCAATTCTCCTTCGTGAGCACGGAGGCTGTGGATCTGCGTGTGGACGTTGTGAATACGCTGGGCCAATCGAGCTTCACCCAGACACTGCGTGGGTTCGAGGGCACGTATGTGAAGGACATGGACCTCACCCACATGAGCGAAGGGATCTACTACTTGAAGATCACGCGTGGTGACAAGACCAGTGTGCACAAGATCGTGTACCACTGACCGACCGATCCGAACGACCGAAGGAGGAGCCCCCAAGGCTCCTTCTTCTTTTTCACACCATTGCACGGGTCATTCCGGCTTGGCGCAAAAAACGCAATACGTGCTTTCTGGATCGTGAGCGAAGGTTGTGCAGGGGTCCAACAACGTCTGGACCACGCTGGTCAATAGTCCGGTCATGGCCTCCAGGTCGGCACGCACGATGTGATCGCGATCGTCGATGCGCAGGAACAAGCCCGCGCTTCCACTTGATCGTTGTAGAGGTTGCAATCCAGTGCGCAGTTCAGTGACCTCCGGATGCAGGGTCATGTACAGCCAGGCGTAGACCAGCAGTTGGGCCGAATATCCCTTCTCTCCCTTCAACGCGTCCAACGAGATCTCCCTGATGCGCAATGCGCCCTCATCCACGCGGCCGGTCTTCAGGTCAAGGATGTGCAGCATGCCGTCACGATCATCCACACGATCCAAACGTCCGCGGATGCTACAACGTGCGTTTTCAGGCATCCCCTTCACCAGCAACGGTGCATGGAACTCCGATTCCAGGGCGAGCGGGGTAATGCGCGTTCCATCACGCACAAGCCGCGCTTCACCGCGAAGAAAATTCTCAGCAGCGCGCGTGGCCATGCCCAGCTGTAGCAAGGGCTGCCCGTTCCGTATGCGCTCTGCTCCAAGTTCCGACGCGCATCTGGAGGCGAGTGCTTCTCCTAGACCAGGTACCGCCGCCTCTACTTCCCCGGCCACAAGCGGACGACCCAGCCAGGGGCGATGGATCTCCTCCAGCAAGCTGTGCAGCGCGTTGCCCAACACGTCCCCACCGATGCGAGCCCCTTGAACATCCGGCTCGCGCAAACCACGCACATACCTGAACCAGAAGTCGAGCGGGCAGCGCAGCCAGGTACGCAAGGCCGAGGGAGATAAACCCCGGTGCAAAAGTTCCACAACCCTCCCGCGTGTCTCCTCATCATTCGGTACGACCAACGAAGGAGGATCCGATACCGGAACAGGCACGTGCGCATTCAGGAACACCAACCCCTCGTGACGTTCACCATAGAGCTCGTGACGAAGTTGCGCGATGAAACGGCTCGGCCCGTTCGCCGAGCCTTGTTCGTCATGCACCAGCAGCGCGTCCTCAGCTCCTTGAAGCGTGCGCAAGAAATTGTACGCCTGAACCGCATCACCGCTGTCGCGCGATGGAAGCCCATAGGCGCGACGGAGTTCGAACGGGACAAAAGTGCGCTCCAGCGTAGGCGAAGGCAACTTCCCTTCCTGCGCGCCAAGTATTATGATGTGCCGTGGGTCCAATCCTCGAGCCTCCAGAAGACCCATGATCTGTAGTCCGGCAAGCGGTTCACCGAACAACCCGATGCGGGCGGTCCGCAGCAGGCGGGTCATGATCGACGCATGGACGGCTCCGTTCGAGGAATGCCCGTAGCGCTCCAGAAGATCCGAGGCCTTGGCCAAGGCGATCGAGGCCTTGTGCAGTTGCTCGATGGCGAACGCGTCCTGGCCGACCGCGGTCCTGGCCCAAGCCAGCAACGCCACCATGCGTGCACGCGCACGAACTTCCTCGGAAGCTGCGAAGACCGTGGAAGCCAACGCGAGCGGCTTCTCCCCTAGGCCCGCCAAGGCGCGAATGATCGCTTCACCGGTGATGCTATGAAGTCCGCCTGATAGGATCGTACTGACGGCCTCATCCATACCGGCCGGATCATCCGCAGAGCGCAGGAACGGGTGGCGTAGCAGGTCCAACACCGACCCTGTGTTCCACTTGCCCGCGCCCCCTGAGGAGGAGTAGGCGCGGAAGAACGACTCGAGCAGCGAACCGATGGGTAAGGCCGCAAGCGCAAGACCCATGGTCACATTCACCGGTCCCGTGCCGGTGGGCAGCGCTTCCAGCAATTCAGGGAGCAACTGTTCATCGGCCAGCAGGATGGCGGTATCAGCGCGCGCATCTGGTGTCAGCGAAAGCAAGTGGCTGGTCGCACACCATGCTTGAGCGACGGTGTTCGGGGACCGCATTACCGTGATGCGCGGACCGCCCATGTGCAGGTTGTCACCGACAGGTATCACGCCCTGGCCATACCGGATGATCGCCGCTCGCAGATGTTCGCCCGCTTCCTGTTCCGCCGCATCCAGGTAGTAGCGGTCCGCATCCCAAGCGAACCGCGCCCGACCGGCGTCTCGCGCGGCATCGAGTACGCGGCCTTCCGCTACGGTGAACGCATTGAGGCCGCCGAACCAGACACGTTCCCATGGCCAGGCCGCCGTACCCGACTCCGCAGCGATCCGCGCTGCGAGACCTGAGGTCGCCAGTTTCTGCGACAGCAGACGGGCGTTGAGCGCCGTATGCAGCTTCCCCGCCAGGGACCAATAGCGCACCATGCGCTGCTGACCCTCGCTGAGCGGATCGACATTGAAGCTCCAATCGATCTCATCCCATGAACGCAGATCGCGGTAGAACCCTTCCAACCGCACCATGCCGGCATCCGCCTCGCTCATGTCCGAGATGGTGACGGGGGCCCACTCCATGAAATCCTCCAGCGATCGCGCATCGTCGCCGGCCACGCTCCGGTAGGCTTCGAACGCTTCGAAGAGGAGTTCCTCCGTCGGCGGCACACGCAGGCCACTGAGCCGTTCCATGAAAGACGCCAGGGTGAAGATCTCCGGACTCCAGAGCGCCTTCCCTGCCTGTCGGGCAAGTGCATCACGCAGGTAAAGACCAGCGCGCTGGGAAGGCAGCACGACCGCCACGTTCCGCAACGCCGATCCCTGTTCCTTCAGCAGCGCTTCCGCCAGCTTCTCAACGAACGTCATCATCGATCTTCGCCGAAGGTACCCGACCGGACAGCACCGGGATCCGTTGGCGATATGGACCATCCACCTTTTCCTGTTTTTCTCCGTCTGATCGGCGGCTTCAGCCTGTATCGGGTCGAATCCGAAACTTCCTTCACGGAGGTCCAACGCGTCGGCAACCGGTACGTGGCTCATCGGATATCGGCCAGCACCTGGCCGGAACGCCTGCGTATCGCCGACATGCTGGCGAACAGGGATGGTTCTTTGACGTGGGCCGCGCCGGAGGAATTCGACCGCTGGCTCCTAGAGGCGACATGGGTCTGAGCCCCTAGGAGGTGGGGCCGGACTCTTCCGCGAGGGGATCACGCCCGACCGTTCGTCGTTCGATGTCGCCCGAGGCAACCCGCCTGCTTATCTTCGGGTCATCCCACCATGCGGTCCGCCGTCGCGTTCTCCCTTCTTTTCTGCGGTAGTGCGGTCAATGCGACACACTTGATCGGTGGCGAGCTCTACTATGCTTCACTCGGGGGCGATGATTACTCGGTAACCCTGAAAATGTACCGCGACTGCGGACCGGGGAACACGAACGAGACCGGGTTCGATCCTTCTGCGGAGATCGCCGCGTACAGCGCGGACGGCACATTCTTCGGCAGCTGGTTCTTCGACCTGGGCACGGTCGAGGCCGTTCCGATCCTTTGGACAAATCCATGCCTCAGTCCACCGAGCACGATCTGCATGGAAGAAGGCGTGTACAACGGCACCATTCACCTGCCAGCCGGCTCCGGTGGCTACACGTTGAGCTATCAGCGTTGCTGTCGTTCACCCGTGGTGATCAACCTCTTCGATCCTGCGAGCCAGGGCCTCACCTGCGCGGTGACCGTACCGGACGTGAGCGTGAGCGGACCTAACAGCAGCCCGAACTTCGAAACCTATCCGCCCATCGCGCTGTGCATCTCACAGGACATGGCCTTCAGCCATGCCGCCACGGACCCGGATGGTGACGTTCTCGTTTATGACCTATGCGCACCCTTGAACGGAGGCTCTCAATTCGACCCCCAGCCAAGCCCACCGGGCGGTCCTCCGTTCTTCCCGGTCTCCTGGGAAAGCGGTTACTCCACATCGAACATGATCGATGCGGCTCCGCCACTGACGATCGATGCCAATACCGGGGCAGTGACATTGACACCGACCATGCTCGGGTCCTTCGCCGTGGGCGTCCGCGTGAAGGAGTTCCGGGACGGGGTCCAATTGAGCGAGGTGATCCGTGATTTCCGCTTCGATGTGGTTCCCTGCGCTGCCGAGGTCACCTCCACCCTGACCTCGCAACAGGCACTTGTGGACAGCGGGCAGCCCAACACAGGTGTCTGTGATGGTCTTACCGTGGACATGCAGAACGAGAGTGCAGGGGCGGATACCTACCATTGGGACTTCGGCGTGACCAGCTCGAACAGCGACACTAGCAACCTCGAAGAACCGTCCTTTACCTACCCGACCGCCGGCACTTATCTCGTTACGCTCATCGCGAACCCCGGATGGCCTTGTGCCGATACGGCCTCAGCGCTCTTCGCTGTCGCCCCCCCCGTGACCGTGGAATTCGACCGGCCACCCATCACCTGCCTGGATGAGCAACCGGTGTCACTTACCGCGACCGGATCCTTCTCCTCAGCAGCGACCGTCTCGTGGGACCTGGTCCTCGGTGGCGCGTCCGATGCCGATCAGCACACGACACACCCGACCTTCCCCGGACTTGGAGCGTTCGCTGTTCATGTGACCGCAACGGAATTCAACTGCTCGGCCACCTACACGGACAGCGTGATCATCCACCCGCGCCCGGTCCCACTGTTCCTGGTCGATACGGCGAGTTGCGCGCCGCTTGATGCCCAGTTCGACAACGCGAGTACGGCGTGGACCCCGATGTCCTACGTCTGGAGCTTCGGCGATGAGGGCACCAGCACGGAGGAGCAGCCTTCGCATACGTACGTCGCCCAGGGTTTCTACACCGTGTCCTTGACGGTCAGCACGGATTCGGGGTGCATCGCCACGGAAACGCTCACACGGCCGGACCTCATCCAGGTGTGGCCACAACCCCATGCCGGATTCGCGGTAGACCCCGTCGTGGCCGACCTTATGCACCCAACGGTGCAGGTGAACGACATCTCCCAGGGCGCCTACCAGTGGTCGTTCGAACTGGATGGCCAGCACTTCGACACAACGGCATTTTCCTACACGTTCAATGACGCCGGTTGGTACGACATCGTACTGATCGCGACCAGTGGGCTGGGTTGTGCGGATACGCTGACACGTCCCGTGTTCGTCGGTGACCACTTCTTCTTCGCTCCCAGTGCCTTCTCCCCGGACGGAGATGGCATCAACGAGATATGGCAACCTGAAGTGAAAGGTGCACGACTCTACCGGCTCGACATCTTCGACCGTTGGGGGACCAACATCTTCAGCACGACCGATCCGAAGCAGGGATGGAGCGCCACCGACTATCCGGTGGGGACCTACGCCTTCAAGGCCTGGATAAGCGAATGGGGACCGCTGGAGAAGGAGTACAACGGTTCCATCACCTTGATCCGCTAGAGAGATCCTCTTGCCCGGGCGACTCCGGTCCTGTGCCTATGGGAACGGATCCGCGAAGCGTTCGTCCGTGATCAACGGAACATCGGTAAGCGTCTTCATGAACGCGACCAGAGCCTGCTTGTCGTACTCACTGAGCCCGAGTTGCACGGGCACGCCACCTGTATGCCCGTCCACCGTAAGTCGGTCATCCAGATTCGGATGCTGGCGTACGCCGCTGTTGTAGTGCTCGACCACTTCCTCCAGCGTGGCGAAGCGGCCATCGTGCATGTAGGGTGCCGTGAGCGCCACATTGCGAAGGCTCGGAACCTTGAATTTTCCGTTGTCCGCCGCGTCTTCCGTTATCTCGCCGAGTCCGTTGTCCACATACACCTCGTCCAAGCCATTGTTGCGAGCATCGCGATTGAAGAAGTTCGCCGTCATGTGGCAATGGTTGCAGCGCGTTTGTCCATTGAAGAAAAGCGCCTTGCCATCCTGTTCCAGCGATGAGAAGCTCGCGAAACCATCCGCCTCTCCCTGGTCGTACCGGGTGCGATAGCTGGCCATCGAGCGCACGAATTGTGCAAGGGCCCGTGCCACACGTTCCGAAGTGATGTTGTCGTCCCCGAATGCGTGCTCGAAAAGCACCGGATAGTACGCGCGCGTGCGCAATCGCGTCATCAACGCATCCAGCGTCATCCCCATCTCCACCTGGTCCTGGATCGGCATGAGCACCTGCTCTTCCAACGAATTCGCGCGCTTGTCCCAGAACTGTTCACGTACGAAGAACTGGTTCACCAGGTGTGAGGCGTTGCGCCGCGTGGACCCGCCCGCATGCCCCTTGCTCGACGCCATGGGGTCCGCAAAACCCGAGGCCTGTTTGTGACAACTGGCACAGCGTACCGTACTGTCCACGGACAGGTCGCGATCATAGAACAGCACACGCCCCAACGTGGCGCCCGCATCCGTGATCGGGTTGTCATCCGGCGTGCTCTCCCAGAAAGCAAGCAGGATGGAGTTGAAATGATCCGGTAGCGACGGTACGCCGTAGGCATAGGGCACCTCGGGCAATAGCGGTCCGGCACCTTCCTTTTCCTCCGGAAATATGGAAGCATCCTTTCGACAAGCCATGAAGCCGACCGTCAGTAAGATGACAGCGGCCATGGCCGATCCGGTCCTCAATATCCTGCGCGCCATCGCCAGCCAAGCTACGCGGTAAGCCCCGGTCCGGCATATCGTGTCCACACATGGCAGCCCTCCCGAGCGGCTGTAACATAGGAGCCACCTGTTCGTCCCATTCAAAGAACCATGGCCTCATGCGTTCGACCTTCATCCTCTCGACGTTGCTGCTCGCAGCCGCCTGCGGTCACGCGCAAGACCTCGCTTACCCGGACAGTCTCCTGATCGGTCAGGAGCAGCTACCGCATGTGCTACTTGTGGGGTCCTTCCACTTCGAATACTACGATCTGGACGCGCATGTGACAGCCAAGGAAATGCGGGTGAACGTAAAGGAGCCCAGGCGACAGGCCGAGCTCGAGGAGCTTGTCGGATACATAGCCCGCTTCAAACCTACGGCCATCGCCATCGAATGCGGACCGGATACCGGCCCACTTCTGCGTCGCTACAGACAGTTCAGGGCCAGCGGTTCCATCGACCGGGCGGATGAGATCGACCAGATCGGTTTCCGTGTGATGCAGCGTTCCTCCATCGATACGCTCTACGGCGTGGATGCACCCACCCTGGTCGAGGACCTCTGGAGCCACCGGGATTCGTCCGTGCTGCATCCGCTCGTGGACAGCGTTTACGCTGATCGGGATTTCACAAGCGAGGATGCGGTCAGCAAGCGGTACGGATCGTACTACAATGCGATGGACACTTTCCGCTCGCAGCATACCCTGCTCGAGTCGTTCAAGATGATGAACTCCGACAAAGCCCTTGATCGTGACTTCGGCGCCTACCTCGCGGGGGACTTCAAGCTGGGGAAATACCGCGGCGCCGACGGGCTTACCATGCACTGGTACGCGCGCAACCTGCGCATCTTCCGCAATATCCAGGAGCTGCGGTTGAGACCCGATGACCATCTCCTCGTGCTCTTCGGGGCTGGGCACATGGGCGTGCTCAGGCACTTGTTCGAGTGCTCCACCGAATTCAGGTCGGTCGGATCCGGCGACCTGTGACCGCTACCTAGGGCGTCACCACCTCCAGTCGCGTGACCTGTCGCACATCGCGGGCATGCCGCAGGTCGTCCGGCACGATCGCTTGGAGCGGCCCATCATGGCCATCCATCGGCTGTCCGTTCTTCCTCCATGCCAGGATCACCGGTCGTTCCCGAAAGCTGCTGTCGCATTCGGTGAAGGCGATCAGCGCCGTGTAGCCATCCGCCGCCACCACGCGCACATAGCTGTTCACCGTGGTACGCTTTTCGATCGCCGCGATCGACGGACAGTCCAGTGCAAGTACATCCTTGATCCATGCTCCTTCGTAGGTGGCCGCCACACCATCGTGCGACTTGATGGTGGCGCTGCGCGTTGTGAGGGACCACAGCCTTTCCAACCGGACGTCGGTATCACAGCCAGAATGGTGCACATGCACGGTGATGGTGTCCGATTGGGACATCACCAATAGAGGGAGACCAAGCCAGGGCAGGACCAGATGACGGTAAGGGATCATGCCGCGAAGACGCGAAGCACGGCACCCGCGCCGCTCGACCCATACGGTCATGAAAACCGGATTCTGCCATGGGCGTCATGATCGCCTTCATGACGCTGTCATCGAGGATGCCCTATCGGTTCCCCTGCGGAGATCGGTCAACCGGGATGCGCTCCGGATACTCCGCGTTCAATCGGGTCATCTTTTTCCAGAAGCCGGGCGATCGGCGGCCGTTCACGATCTCGACCAGCACGTCCAGGTGCGTGTGCCACCCACCAGAAACGCCAAGCAGGTCCTTCCTGTCCGGCAGACGCGCATGCGTAAGCACCAGCAGCACTTCGTTGCCACGCTCGCTCAGTTCAATGACCACTTCGGAAAGCGCATCAGCCCGCTTGCCCCAGGTGAAGGCGAGCACATGCGGTGGTTCACAACGCGTCACCTGCGCATCCATGCTGTGGCCGTTCTCCATGCTCTTGTACTGCTCCGGGATCTCTTCGCCCGCCGCATAGTCCCGGTGCAACCAGGTGAGGTGCGCCGCGCCACCCACGCGTAGGTCCATGGGACCAGAGGCGAGCCACTTGCCGCGCTTCTCGGAATCGGTGAGGTAGGACCAGACCCGTTCAATGGGCCCGGGAAGCGTACGCTCGAAACGGATCGTGTTCGGTGCGATGAGCTTGCCGTAGTGTGTTTGGGGTTCCATGTTCTTCAGTTGTTGACCATGCCGGTCAGTTCGTCGTTCGTGTTGCGCAGGTTCACTCCACCCTCGTAGACCGATTTGAGGTTCGCGAGCCAAAAGGTCCAACCCACATGACATCCCAAACGGATATTCTTCTTCGACGCCGGATCCGTGGGGATCCCACTTTGCACCAATTCCACGATCACTTCCTTCCCGACCTGCCGCAGGCGCACATCCACCATGGAGCTGGCGAAGGTGAACCGCACGTGGTCCCTGCCGTTCGCCTCCTTCACCACTCCTTTCTCCACACCGTCATAGCCATACCACTCCCATTGAAAAGCGCATCCCTTGGTCGCATGGGCAGTTCGACGCATCGCCTTTCTGCTGAACCCGATATACCCCGCCTTGCGCAGGAACCACTTCTCCAGTTCCCCCGAGCGCGTCCATGCTCCGTAGAGTTCCTTCATGCTCGCCCGTACCGGGATCCGAACGGTGAAACTTGTCCAGTCGATCCTGCTCATCGTGATGTGAGTTATGGTTTCCGGTCATCCTCTTCACGCAACAACTTCTCCAGCGCATCCAGGCGTGAAGACCAGAAGTTGCGCGTATGTTCGATCCATTGTGCGGCTTCGTCGAGCGGCTCGGAGCGATAGCTCAGATAGTGGTCCCGACCGACCTTCCGTCGTTTCACCAGCCTGGCTCGCTCCAGTACAAGGATGTGCTTGCTCACCGCGTTGAGCGACATGTCGAAGGGTCGGGCGACCTCGGTTACGCGCGCTTCGCCGGAGGAAAGCCGTTGCAGGATCGCCCGGCGTGTGGGGTCGGCCAGCGCGAGCAGGGTGGTATCAAGCGTTCTTGGGGTGGACATGGCCGATGATATCCATGTGTGTGCGCTCGGTGGTATCCGGCTTGCCAGCCCCTTCGGTGAGCAGATCGCGCAAGCTGGTGCCGATGAAATAGCCCCAACCCTTCTCGCATTGAGCGAAGCATTCCGACTGTGGAGCGAGGCCGATGTGCGTGAAGGTGATGCGCGTGCCTGTCAACTCTTCGGAGATGTTGAAGATCATCTCCGTGCCCTTCCACTCCTCCTTGTCCTGGAGCCAGGGCAAATGGCTCTGCGTGACGCGCCAAACCATGTGCCGCCCCGGCACCGCATCCATGACTTGCTGCATGCTCAGATGGACATCGCCGAACTGCACCGTGAACTCATCGCCTACCTCGGAAGCGCGTCCATCAGTATTCACTGTCCACCATTCGCGCACGCGACAGATACCGTCGAACGCTTCTCCCGGCGAGCATGTCACCGTGAAAGAGCAGGAATAGTTCTTCGCATTCATGCGGGCAAATATATTCAACCATATGGTTGAATGTTATCGGAACGAAAAAATGTCGCTATCGACCAAGCCTTGATCATCGGCTCGCTGGATCTTGAAGCTCCATCCGCTGGACAATAGCCTACCTTGGGACCTCAGCCTCCCCGACCATGCAAGGTTCCCACCGTGTTCTCTTCATCAGTCTGCTGCTCGGCTCATTGGCCGTTTCATGCGAGCATGACCTCACCGAGCCGGATCCTTTACCGACCACCGAAGAACCCGGGCCACCGCCTGACGCTTTCTGGGAACTCACGGGCGTGGATAGCATCGTGGACGCGGAATACGACAAGGTGCATGAGCGCATCATAGCGGTGACGGCTGATCCGGACCGGCTCCTGGTCATTGATCCGACGGACTCTACGGTCTCGGCGATCGCCTTGAACACTGACCCGACCTGCGTGTCCGTGTCGGAAGATGGCAGCACCGCTGTGGCGGGGCACAACGGTTGGGTGAGCTGGCTGGACCTTAATTCGCTCACGCTGCTCGCCACACATGGAGCAGGATGTGATGTCTTCGATGTCGTACTCGGCTCGAACGGCTACGCCTATGCATTCCCCGCGAGCGACCAGTGGACGGAGATCCGCTGCATCGAACTCTCGTCGGGGGCCCTGACGAGCTCGGGTAGTTGGAGCATCTACGAAGAGACGAACGCACGATTGAAGCCGGGCTCGACCCGCATCTATGGCGCGATAAACAATGTCTCCCCCACGGATGTTGAGACCTATGACATCAGCGCGGGCACGGCCACTTATCTCTACGACTGCGCCTATCATGGGGACTATCCCTTCGGAGGAGGGCTCTGGTTCAGTGAGAGCGGTGACCGCCTGTTCACCCGCGACCGCACCGTGCTAACCACGTCCATGGTGCAGTCCGAGGACATGTTGTATGTCGGAACCGTGCCGGGAGAAGCGCACATCCGGTGCATGGACCACTCCAGCGAGGCTGATCGGGTCTATGCGATCCATGCATGGAAGCCTTACGAACTCGCCTGGAACGGCGGTGTGCAGGTGGATACGGTGATCCACGTCTGCACGGGCGGGTTCCTCGATGATCGCGGAGCCATTCCCCTACCTCATGCATGGAGGAACGATAGCTGGCACCCGTTCGGTGGATGTTTCGGCTTCTTCAACTCCGCCGGCACATACTTCCACACGATCATGCGGGCTGATCTCGGGTCGGGCCAGGTCCTCTGGGCCGTGAGCACCATCGAAGCTCAGGATCCGTAACGACCTGTTCTCCGTCGCCCGCGTTCATAGTTACTTCACGCATGAAGTTCGGTGGCGTCGCATCGCTGAAGGGCATCGACCTGTCATTGCCACCCGACCATCCGGATACGCCCCGCGTACTCGGGAACGGGAGTGGTGTGCCTCGGATCCATGTGGGGTTCGCGAAGACGTGCCTCGCGATGGACGGCACGTTCACCGCGACCAGGGACAAGATCGGTGTGGTCGAGGCGGCTGGGGACAACAGGAAGTGAGCCAGGTGTGCGGGATCAGCGGTGTGCACGTCCTTTCCGCAAGCCCTCCAGTTCCATCACCTCCTCCCCATCGAACAACCGCGTACGCATGCAGTCATTCGTCCAATAGACACCGCAGCCATACAGGGGCTTATCACTTGACAAATGGCGGACCCCGAACTCCGGATCACGATCCCCATAGATCACGTACCGCTGACCGGTCAGGAATCCCGAGCCGCGATCGTTCGCATCCTCCTCCGTGTACACGGTGATCACCTCCGTGACCATGCGACCCTTGAACTCCCGTTCCACTTTGATCTCCGTGCGAATAACGAACCACCGGAAGAACCCGGACAAGGTGTTCAACCGAAAGACCTCTGCCCGCGTCACGCTCTGAACAACACCGACCAACACGGCATCCGAACGCTTCACCGCCTCCTTCACGCTCAACTCGATGCAGTCGCAAGCGATCGATCGCATGCCCCCGGCCAGGAGAGCCAGCACGAAGGCGAAACGGAGGCGGAGCCTCAGGCCCATCGGTTCAATACCCCCCGCCCCCACCCTGCCCACGTTCGATGGGATGCCAGGTGGTCTTCACCTCCTGCGTATCGAGGATGGAATAAGGACCCTGGGCTTCGCCGCTCGACCAGTCGGTCACCTTCGGGTAGACCACGCGCTTCAAGTTGCAGATCGCTTCCTGCTCGAGCATGACGCGTTCTTCATCGGTCGCACCTGCAACGACCACCGCATTGATGTCCATGTGGGCAACGAGCGGCTTGAGCAGTTCGCTGCGGAAGCCCGTCATCAGGTTCACCACGCCCCCGGGCAGATCGCTGGTGGCGAGCACCTCGGTGAAGGTGACGGCCGGCAGCGGCATGTGCTCGCTGGCTACGACCAGGCAGGTATTCCCTCCGGCGATCACCGGCGCGATCACGCTCACGAGCCCGAGCAGCGCGCTGTCAGCAGGACACATCACACCCACAACGCCGGTGGGTTCGTAGACGCTGAAATTGAAGTGTGACGTGTTCGTCGGGTTCACGCTGCTGAAGACCGCCTGGTACTTGTCGCACCAACCGGCGTAGTAGAGCCAGCGGTCGATGGCTTCGGAAACGCGGGCTTCGGCATGCTCGCGCGAACCGCCGTGCAACATGATCTCATGCACGAACTGCGCACGACGGCCTTCCAGCATCTCGCCGATGCGGTAGAGGATCTGGCCCCGGTTGAACGCACTACGGGAGGCCCAGCCCCCCAATGCTCCCCGCGCAGCGATCACCGCATCACGCACGTCCTTGCGGCTGCTGCGGCAGATGTTCGCCAATGGCTTGCCGTCGGAACCCTTGGGCTGGTAATAGCGGCCGCTCTCTGTGCGCGGGAACTTGCCACCGATGAAGATCTTGTACGTCTTCATCACGGGGAGGCGTTCCGTGGACCTGGCTGTACCGTTCGCGCCATGGCCATTGAGGCCGGTCTTTGCCGTTGCGGGTCTGGTGGTGGTTCTGCTCATGAGCCTGATGGCTGGTCGTAGCCAAAGCTACGGCCGCTCCCGTAACCTGCGAGCGGACTCCCGTACAGGACCTTGATGCAGAAGGAGGCCAAAAGGAAAGCCCCGTTCCGGTGAGACCGGAGCGGGGCCTTCCTGCGGATGTCCGTCAGTTCTTGGTGAACCGCGTCACGCGCGTCTTGTTCTCCTGTTGCACACGCACCAGGTATACCCCCTGCTCAAGTGCGTTGGTCGGGATCGTGACACGTGTCGTACCTGCGTTCATGCGTCCGTTGCTCAACAGCATCACCAGGCGGCCCGTGGCGTCCATCAACTCCACCCGCGTGTTACCGGGCTTGGCGAGTGTGACAACGGCCACGGCATCGTTCATCGCCGGATTCGGCACAACACTGAGTTGCGCACCGTCGATGTCCGCTGTCTCATCAAGACCCACGGTATTCGACGACAGGTTGATGTCGTCCAACCAGAGGTCATTCCCTCCATCGCTCTCGAACCAGAATTTGAAACGGAAATCCTCCACGAAGAAGGACGTGGAGATGTTGGTGATCACCGCCTGTTGCCACTGGTCCTGGCCGGAAGGCGTGAACGGGCTGTTCTGGTCCGGTACGGTGAAGAGGTCGATGCTGCCGCGCAGTTGCTTGCGCATGTTCCAGGTATCGCCGCAGTTGTTGCTGATGTAGACCCGCAGGATGTCGTCGTTCGCGGCCGCGCGACGCGCGAACGCGTACCGGAACGTCAGCATCACCGTGTTCTCCTGGCTCAGATCCACCGTCGGGCTCATCAGTTCATCGATGCGCGCATCGGTGTTCCCGTGGTTCCGCATGCGCACACTGTGACTTCCTGTGAAGCCGGCATCGCTGCGCATCGTGAAGGTGTAAGCGTCGTTGTCCTCGTTCAGCACGGTCCACTGCGCCGGGTCCAGGTCGGTGCCCATGTTCTCGAACGACTCGGTGTAAGGCGTGGGAGCTCCCACCGAGCTGAGCACCGTGACATAGTTCGTGGAGGTGGTGCTGATGCTGCCGCTCCCGTTGCTCACCGTGAGCTCCACGGCGTAAGCACCGGGGGTATTGTAGGTCACCACCGGGTTCTCCTCTTGGGACGTTGCGGGCTCGCCACCGGGGAAGCTCCACTGCCACGACGTGGGGCCATGGTAGCTTTGGTCATTGAACGCCACCTGCGTACCCGCGCAGATGACGCGCGCATCACTCGTGAACGCGGCAGCGCACAGGGCCTGCGGATCGGATGTTCCGGTCAGTTCCAGATTATCCAGGGTCCAGAGATTGTCGCGGTCCGCCGTGTTGCTGTTCAACGCGGCGAGCATCCGGGTCTTCTGCCCGTTGGTGAACATCTTGGAGCAATAGGAGTACTCCATGTAGTTCTCCACATTGTCCAGGGCCGATCCACAGGTGGCGCCGTTGCGGTTGCAGCTCGTCCATCCTTCGGTGTTGGGCGTATCGCTCACGTTGTCATCCAGATCGCAATTCTCCGCGAGACCAGGATCGTTGGTCGGGCCCCAGCAATGGCGCAGGTTGATCCAGTGGCCGACTTCGTGCGTGAGCGTGCGGGAATGGCTCGGTGAACTCGGAGCGAGGGTACCGATGTAGTCGTACTTCACTACGATGCCGTCGGTCGTCTCACCCCAGAACCCGTCAACGTTGCCGGGAGTCTGCGTGTATCCTGCCGCACCTGCAGCGTAAGCGCAGACCCAGACATTCAGGTAGCGCTCCCGTGGCCAGATGATCAGGTCCTTCATGTCCTGATCACCGCTGTTGGTAAGGGTGCTCTGCGTGCGGGTGATCCCGCTGGTGCAGTTGCCTTCCGGATCCAGACCGGCCAGGCGGAACGTGACACCCACGTCGGCAACGATATCCAGGAACTCCTCCTTCACGTTGTCCCAGTCCGCGTTCAGTTTGTTGAAGTCATCATTGAGCACCCGCATGGCATCCTGGATGTTCTCATCGCTGATGTTCTCCGGGCCGTTGTCGTGGATCACGTGGAAGACGACCGGGATCACATAGGTGTTACCACCACCACGCGCGTCGAAGTCGTGCGCGAAATCCGTAGTGAATGCCTCCAACTGCTCGTCGGCTTCGTGGATCTGTTGAACACGCTCGGGGTGCCCGTCCAAAAACCTGGACAGGTGCTGCAGCCCGTGGGCCGAACAGTTGAAGGGGGCATCCTGCGGAAAGGCCAACGCAGGCGCAAGAATGGCCGCTGTGGCGACCAAGGAGTACTTCAAGATCATGCGCGACAAGGGGACTTTGAAAGGAGGCCGAATTTACGCCTATCGCCCGTTCCGCACCCTGCCCCCAAGGATCTGACGCCGGACATCCTTGGGTTCCAAGAAAGTTCACGCTTCCGACGAAGGTGCGGATCGATCCGACGGCGACCCAATGCCACTACACGAACCGGCTATACCGTCCGTGCCGTCCGCTTTTCGGAGGTCATGCGCTCGGTGGTGCCGATAGTTTCGAGCGCCTGCCGCAGGTCGTCGATCAGATCCTCCTTGTCCTCCAGGCCCACGCTCAGCCGAATGAGCGTATCGGCCAGCCCGCTCTTCAGGCGCTCTTCCCGTGGAATGCTGGCGTGCGTCATGCTGGCCGGATGGCCCAACAGCGATTCCACACCACCGAGGCTTTCAGCCAGGGAGAAGAGCTTGGTACTGGCCAGCACCTTGGTGGCATCGGCCATGTTGTCGCCCTTCAGAGTGAAGCTGATCATACCACCGAAGTCGCGCATCTGTTCAGCCGCCACCTTGTGGTTCTTGTGCGTCGGAAGTCCGGGCCAGTAGAGCTTGTCCACTTGGGGATGTCCGCTGAGGAATGCGGCGATGGCCTTGCCGTTCTCACAATGCCGCTGCATGCGCAGGTGCAGGGTCTTCAAACCGCGTAACACGAGGAAACAGTCCTGCGGACCCGGCGTTGCGCCGCTGCTGTTCTGGATGAAGGCCAGCCGCTCGTGCAACGCATCGTCCTTCACCACCAAAGCTCCCATCACCACGTCGCTGTGGCCACCGAGGTACTTCGTTACGCTGTGCATCACGATGTCCGCCCCCAGATCGATCGGCGTTTGCAGATAGGGCGAAGCGAAGGTGTTGTCCACGCCGAGCAAGGCGCCCGCCTTCTTCGCCAGCTTGCTGAGGGCCGAGATGTCGATGATGTTCAGCATCGGGTTCGTCGGCGTCTCGGCCCAGATGAGCTTGGTGTTCGCAGTGATGGCGTTCGCCACGTTGGCCGTGTCCGTCATGTCGACGAACCGGAACTTGAGCCCGTAGCCTTCGAAGATCTTCGTGAAGAGCCGGTAGGTGCCGCCGTAGAGGTCATTGGTGCTCACCACCTCATCGCCCGGCTTCAGCAGTTTGCAGATCGCATCGATGCTGGCCATGCCACTGGCGAAGCACAGGCCGTGGTTGCCGTTCTCCAGGGCGGCGAGCGCTTTCTGCAGCGCGCTGCGCGTGGGGTTGTGCGTGCGGCTGTACTCGTAGCCCTTGTGGTCGCCCGGGGAGGCCTGCACGTAGGTGCTCGTCTGATAAATGGGCGTCATGATGGCCCCCGTGGTGGGGTCCGGTTCCACACCGGCGTGGATGGCTTTGGTACCGAAGCGCATGGCGAAGGGACTGTTGAACAGGCCGCGAAAGTAGCGGGGATGAGCAGACCCCGTCGCATCCTGCGGCACGCACAAAAAGGTACCTTCCCATCCGGCACCGGCATACACATGCGGCAACGCCCCTTGGCCCTGATCGCGCTCTTCGTGGTGAACCTCATCTACGGGGTGAACTACGTGGTGGCCAAAGGCCTGATGCCCCAGGTCATCGGGCCGAGCGGCTTCATCCTTTTGCGGGCCATCGGCGCGGTGGGTCTGTTCTGGCTGTTGCGGGTCTTCCAGCCGGAGCGCGTGGCACCGCAGGATGCGCTGCGCCTGTTCCTGTGCGCGGTATTCGGAGTCGCCCTCAACCAGCTCATGTTCTTCCAGGGCCTCATGCGCACCTCGCCGATCCACGCGAGCGTGATCATGCTGGCCACGCCCATCCTTGTTCTCGTGGGCAGCGGCGTGCTCCTCGGTGAACGCATCACCCTGCGGAAGTTGAACGGTGTGGCACTGGGAACGGCTGGTGCCTTGGGCATCATTTTCGTTCGCGCCCCGGAGGGCGTGTCTTCGCCCATCGGCGACCTCTTCATCCTGATCAACGCGGCATCCTTCGCCATCTATCTGGTGATGGTGAAACCGCTGATGCGGAAATACATGGCGGCCACCATCATGTCGTGGAGCTTCCTGATCGGTGCCCTGCTCATCGTTCCGTTCGGCGCGGAAGAACTCTCCGAGGTGCATTGGGCTTCCCTCACGAACGCCCAGGTCGGCGCCATGGTATTCGTGGTGGTCATGGTCACCTTCGTCGCTTACCTGCTGAACACCTGGGCGCTCAGGCACGTGGAGGCGAGCGTAGTCGGCACGTTCATCTATCTGCAACCCATCCTGGCCATGGTGATCACGGAGGTATATGCGCGTTATGGCCAGGCGCTCATCGGTGGTGCCGCTGACTATGGTGAAGGTATCGGCTGGTTCCAATGGGTCTGCACCGCCATGATCTTCATCGGCGTTCATCTGGTGACCCGCTCCGACAGCCGCCAGGTGCGGTAGTAGCAGACGGTCACAGTGGCAGACACAGGCTCGACCTGCCCTCTGCCGCAGCTCCTGCCTACTCTTTGAGAACCCCGCTACATTCGCGCGCCATGTTGCGATCGATGACCGGCTTCGGCCGTGCGGAAGGGATCGTCGCCGAGAAAAAGGTGACCGTGGAGGTACGCTCGCTCAACAGCAAACAGCTCGACCTGTTCATCAAGCTGCCTTCGCTCTACAGGGAGAAAGACGCGGAGCTGAGGCAGTGGGCGAGCGAAGAGGTGGTGCGGGGCAAGTCGGAGATCTTCGTGAACAGCGAGATCGCCCCCGGTGTGAAGCGCAGCCACTTCGATACGGAACTGGTGCGCTCCTACTACGAGGAACTGCGTGCCATTGCCCACGCAGTGGACCGTTCCGCCGATGCCGACCTGATGGGGCTTGTGCTCCGCATGCCCGATGTGATGAACACCGGACGCGAGGAGTTGACCGAAACCGAATGGGCGGGGGTGAACAAGCTGATGCACGATGCCATGCGCGCCTTCAACGCGTTCCGTGAAGCGGAAGGCCGCAAACTGAGCGACGACCTGCGCATGCGTGTGGAGCACATCAGCGCGTTGCTGGTTGAAGTAGAGGGCCAGGACAGCGGTCGTGCTGAACGCACACGCGAACGCATACGGGCGCGCCTCGCCGAGCTGCAGGCGAAAGTGGACCAGGACCGCTTCGAGCAGGAGCTCGTCTTCTACTTGGAGAAGATGGACATCAACGAGGAGAAGGTGCGACTGCGTGCGCATTGCGCCTACTTTCTGGAGACGCTGGAGAGGGAACAGCAGCAGGGCCGCAAGCTCGGCTTCATTACGCAGGAGATGGGCCGCGAGATCAACACGCTCGGCTCGAAGGCCAATGACGCCGCCATGCAGCGGAACGTGGTGCTGATGAAAGATGAACTGGAGAAGATCAAGGAACAGGTGTTGAACGTGCTGTAGCCGTGAGCGGGGACCTGGGCAAATGCATCATCGTATCGGCGCCATCGGGCGCGGGGAAGACCACCATCGTGCGGCATCTGCTCGAACACCAACCGACGCTCGCGTTCTCCGTGAGCGCGACCAGTCGGGCCAAACGTTCCTATGAGGTGGATGGCAAGGACTACCACTTCATCACGACCGAAGAGTTCCAGCGGCGCATCGATGCGGACGAGTTCGTGGAGTGGGAGGAGGTTTATCCCGGCCAGTTCTACGGCACCTTGAAGCACGAGCTGAACCGCATCTGGAAGGACGGCAAGCATCCCATCTTCGATGTCGACGTCATTGGCGGGCTGGATCTGAAGGAGATCTTCGGACCCAACGCACTGGCCATGTTCATCGCCCCACCCTCCATCGAAGCCTTGGAAGAGCGCCTGCGGCAGCGCGGCACGGAAACAGCGGAAAGCCTGGCGAAACGGGTGACCAAGGCCGCACACGAACTCACGTATGCTGACCGGTTCGATACCACGGTGATCAACGACGATCGTGACCGTGCGTGCGCGGAAGCGCTTCAACGCGTGCGCGAATTCCTCTCATGAACATCGGCTGTCTCTTCGGTTCGTTCGATCCTCCGCATGCGGGGCACCTCGCCATCGCCCGGCACATGCTGAAGGCCTCCAAGCTCGACCAGGTATGGCTGGTGGTCACCCCGCAGAACCCGTTCAAGCAGGACCGCGCGCTGAGCCCTGAGCAGCATCGCCTGGCCATGACCCGGTTGGCGGTACAGGGCGAGCCGAGCATCATCGCCAGCGGTTTCGAGATCGATCTGCCCAAGCCGAACTACACGGCCGACACGCTTGCCTTCATGCGCCAGCGCTGGCCGCAGCACATCTTCAGCCTCATCATCGGCAGCGACAACCTCGCCGGCCTGCATACATGGAAAGACCCGCACTCGATCCTGGACAACCACCGTGTGCTGGTCTACCCGCGCCCTGGCGTCGAGGAGCATATGGCCGCAGCCGACCTGCTCTACCACCCTTCGGTGACCATGGTGCAGGACGCCCCGCTCATGGACACGTCCAGCACCGGCATTCGGGTACGGCTGCGCAACTGGAAACCGGTGGACGGGCTGGTGCACCCCAACGTGGTGCAGTACATCCGGCAGAACGGATTGTACAGCGCGTGAGACCGGTGCGTGCTCATTTGATGAGCGCGATGATGAGGATCAGGCCGAAGATCACGGTGGGAAGGAAGGCGACGGCCGCGGCAGTGCTGTTCTGGCCGCCGGAACGCATGATGAAGATCCCGGCCCCGATCCCGCCGACCCCGATCAGCGAGAGGGCGAGCATCCAGAGCTTCAGCGCGCGTATCTGTGCCGGGCTGGCATTCGCGCCCATGCCCAGGCAGAAGATGACGGCGGTGAGGGTGGTGAACGCCGTGCAGATCATCGAGGCGATGGGGAGCAGGGATCTCATGGCCTGGAAAATAGTGAAGTGCCGCGTTCAGGAAGCGAAAGCCCGTCAGGCTTCCGGTACGGTGGGATCATAGCCGAGCTCCTGCGTGAGCGTCGCTCGGAAGCGGTCGCGCTCGAAGGAGAGCGCAGCGCCTTCACCGCCGCTGGTAGCCCAACTCGCATAGCTTCCCATCCAGCTCACGGCCCTCTTGAACGCTTCGATCGCACGCGGCTCGTCACCGGCAAGTTGGAAGGCACGCATCCGCTGCGCGTACATCTCGGCCACGGAAGCGGCGGCACCTATATGATCCACCTTGTCCAGGATGATCCGTTCAGCCTCCTCGGTACGGTCGACCGCAGCGAGTGATCTGGCTTCACGCCACCGATCAGGACCGCTGCCTTCTGACGGTCCGCTGCTGCCGGTGGGCACGATCATCGTTCGCGCGGACGGGTCATGGCGGACGCGCTCAGTGCCCGGAACGGGTATATAGTCGCCAAGTTCGAAGTACTCCTGCATGTGGCCGTTCCTCGGACCCTCCTTCACCTTCAGCGCGAGATCCAGATCGACCGTTCCGGCTTCCTGCTCTATGCCCAGGTGGATCTCATCCCGGAGCTGGTCCCATGTGATGACGCGCAGGATCCCGCTCTCACCGGCGCGCATCGCGACGCCTTTTCCATCGGTGAAGTCGCGGAGCACGGTCACACGATGGTCAATGCGGAGGTTGTCGATGGTGGTGCTCAT
This sequence comes from uncultured Chryseobacterium sp., assembly GCA_964649165.1. GTDB lineage: Bacteria > Bacteroidota > Bacteroidia > Flavobacteriales_F > PHOS-HE28 > PHOS-HE28. The sequence continues at coordinate 735 of CAZYPC010000011.1, read as the reverse complement.
TGTAGTGACGAAGATCGTGAGGTGCAGGAAACCCAAGGTACCGAAGCGGAGACACTGAGCGAGATGTACATCTCCATCCTTCCATGACCGGTCACCCCGATCCCTTTTCCATCATTGATCCTCATGACACTCTCCACACAGCGCCCTTGCGCGTGTCTGCCGCGACCGGTGATCCATGCCAGCTCCTCAGCACGGATGATCGATGAGCATCCGGATCCCGGGAGTTCCATCCGGGATAACTTCGGCGCAACCATGAGCCATTTCCGGAAGTTGGAACGGATGTACCTCTCCGCACCCATCAACATACAGGTGTATGAGGGTATCACGATCCAGGTCTCGCGGGAACGCGCAGAACTGACGCTGCCTGTTTCATCCAAGCTCCATCACGCAGCGAACGCCATGCACGGCTCGGTCTACTTCAAGCTGCTGGATGATGCCGCCTTCTTCGCGGTGAACTCCATCGTGGAGGATGTGTTCGTGTACACCGTCTCGATGAACATCCAGCTCCTGCGACCGGTCACGACCGGCGTGATCCGTTCGGTGGGCGGTGTGAAGTTCAAGTCCACCAACCTCTTCATCGCCGATAGCGAGCTGTTCGATGAGAAGGGCAGGCTCGTGGGCCGGGGCTCCGGCAACTTCATGCGCAGCAAGATCGCTTTAACGGAACAGATCGGCTACAACTAGCATCGCCAAGATGAACGAACATCTCTTCGTAAGAATGGTGCTCGACGCCTG
>CAZYPC010000010.1:21386-73490 GCA_964649165.1 uncultured Chryseobacterium sp. | reverse complement strand
AGATATCGTCATAAACGATCCTGTTATAGCCTTGGACATCAGTGATCCCGCTTGCTCCGCAATGGGGAAGATGGAAGTTCAGATGGCGCTCTCGCAGTATATATGGCGCAGCATCGGGGCGTTGCGCGTGTGTGCCGACCAGTTCCATGTCCAAGCGCCAAAGGGTATCGGCTGTACTGACACTCGTATCTATGGCGCTCATCACAAAGCTCATGACCGCCTCTCTGCGGATGTAGGTGCGCGGCAATGCGCCTTCGGTAACGAATTGAACGTCCTCTTGCAGGTGGCCCTCTGTATCGATAACCCATCCTGGCTGTGGGTTGTGCCAGAGCGAATAGGCCTCGCGCTCAAAATCATTGTAAAAGTCCGGCGGGAAATACGGGGTTTGCTGCCCCTCGATAGGGCCGCCGCCGACCACAGTGAGCATTAGTATGACAGTCAGTTTTTTCACGGGAAGAAGAGGTTGAGGTTTTCGATTGTCTTCTGCCGAATTCCAAAGTGCAGTCGAAGCTATGTTTAGTATTCCCCAATTCCTAGCACGACCCTTGGATCTTGGGCCAGACTCTGCTGGAAACATGGGCTGAGAACAGAACTTCACTTTGGTCCTTCCGGAAGCGGCATCCAGTGCGTCACCTCCTCGAAGAAGTGGTTGCTGGTGCCTTCCCCGACCCAGAAATGCGGACTTGTGGCCTTGCCGGTCTTGCTGGGGTTTTTCACGAAAAAATCGTGAGCGAAACGCAGGATCACGCTGTTGCGCTCTTCGGTGGCGCCCGTTTTCCCGGGCAGGTACACGGTATTGCGCGGCAACCATCCCAACACCCGCGCGCCGTCCGCGGGGAGGCGTTCGGTACAGGGCACCCAGTCCTGCGGTTCCATCATTCGGTCAACCGAGGAGGTCGTTCGGTGGCGTTGGATCCTTCATCGCGGCAGTGAGCGTGGTCACCGCGCGGGCACTGGCCTCTTTCACGCTCGGATCCGCACGCCCGAAGAGCTTGGTGGCTTCCTTCTTGATCAGGTAGCTGATCAGCTCGTCATGGATCTCCAAGCCGGTGTCCGTAACGATACCATGGCTGCTGCGCGTCCACGACCAGAGGAGCAGCACGCTGAGCCGCACGGAGGAGCGGTCATGCGAGCGCCCGCCCTGCTCGACCACGGGCACGCCGCTTTCCTTGGCCACCATCGCGCTCAATGCCGTGCGGACAGCACCGAGGAGACCATCGGTGCTGATGGTCCCGACAGGCCGCTGCACCAGATCGCTCGGCTTGGACTTGTCCGAACGCTCGTAGTACATCTGGTGTGCCTTGGGCATGCTCTTGTTGAACTCCATCATCGCCGGGTTCACCAGCCCCGGGTGTGCCACGATGGTGCCGTCATGTCCATCGACGGCTTCGCGCTCCTTGTCCGCGATCATCTCCAGGTACCCGGTCTGGGTTTTGCCCCGGTCATCGGGTGGCAGGATGTAGGCCGGTGCACCGATGGCATGAGCCTGCCTCTTGTGGCAGGTCGCGATGCACATCAAGCTCAGGCTGCGCAGGAAGTGCTCGTTCAGGCCGATGCGTTCGCGGTCCGGGAGCACGGCCCTGTCCGGCGAACTGAACAGCAGGATGTGGTCTGCCGCATAGGCCTGAGGGTCGATCGAAAGCCCGGCCGAATGGTGGCTCAGCTCGAAGAGGATCTCGTCGGCCTCCAGCGCTGTGGAAAGGGAATCCACCATGACGCACGCACGGAAGGTGCCGCGAGGCAGGTTGAGGTGCTCTTCGATGTGCTCCATCACCTGCTTCCACAGGCGGGCTTCCTGATGGCTGTGCACGCCGCGCAGGTAGAGGTAAACGCCCGCCTGGCGCACGCGCAGTTTCACGGCGTTGTAGCTCGCGTACACCGCCAGGTCGAAGAAGCTCGCTGGAACGGGGCCGCCCTGGTCGCGCACAGAGGATTCCTTCACATGCAGCGGGCGGGGGGCGAAGAAGATGCGCGTGGTGGAAGAGGGGTTCACCCGCACGCGATCACCGTGCTCGTCCACGAACTGCAGCCGGCTGTCGACCGCTCGCTCCAGGTTCTTGTGGGCGCGCAAGACGCTGCCCGGGTCGTTCGCCGTCATGTTCCACAGGTCGGCGATGTAGCTCTTGGCACCGCAGTTCATGCCCTGGATGATCTCCTGGCGTGAGCAACCGCCCAGCAGTTCAACGCGGCGTTCGAGCAGTTCCACGGGCACGGGGTCCACCTTCCAGAGGGCCTGGCGGATATGCGCGGTCTCCTGTGATCGTTCCACCTTGCCCTGGCGGAATTCCTCCCGGCGCAGATCGCGCGCTGCGAGCATCTCCAGGCGCGCCCCGCCGAAGCGATGTGCGATGTCCTGCACCAGCTTCACCAGTTCGCCGGTGAGCAGCCGGTCTTCCATGGGTTTTTCAGCAGAAGAGGTACCGGGCATGGGGGAACTACGATCGTCAGGCGTTCGCGTGATGACCGCGCGCAAAGGTGAGCGCCGGGTCCTGTTCCGCCAAACGGGTGATCAAGGGGTCCACCGTGCGGAACCAGAGCGGAGGGACCAGGCTCAGGATCATCATGCCCGGGTAGCCCGTTGGCAATTGCGGACCGTCGGTACCACCCCGTAACACCTGATACTTGCGACTGGCCTGATAGTGATGGTCGCTGTGCCGGGTGAGTTCGAAAAGCATGGACCGGCCGATGAGGTGGTCGCTGTTCCAACTGTGCACATGCTGCACGCGGCCATAGTTGCCCCGTTCGTTCAACCTACGGCCCAAGCCGTAGTGCTCGATGTAGTTCACGGTTTCCAGCAACAGGATGCCGATGAGCGCCGACGCGAGGAAGGACAGCAGGACGGTCGCTCCGAAGCAGAGAGCGATACCCGCTACGAGCGCCGCTTCGATGAACAGGGAGCGGATCATCTCATTGTGGACTCCGAAGGGAGCCTTGTGCTCCTTTCTCAGCCGCTCCGCTTCGATCCGCCATGCGCTGATGAAGCTGAACACGATGGTGCGGACCCAGAAGGAATAGATGTTCTCGCCGTACCTGGCCGATGCCGGATCATCGGGTGTGGCCACGCGACGGTGGTGCCCGCGATTGTGCTCGATGATGAAGTGCATGTAAAGGGAGGTGAGCAGCAGCGCACGGGCCAGGTCGCGTTCCCAACACTTTGCCCGGTGTCCCAGTTCATGGGCGATGTTGATGCCGTAGACACCGCACATCAGACCCATGGTCGAGATACGCCCGGCGATCTCCCAAGGCTGGAGGCCTGGTTCGTTCACACGCAGCAGGAACAGGAAGAGGATCCCCCACTGGATCGGAACAAAAGCAATGAGGAGGGCGTCGTAGATCGGGTCGTTCAGCGCGGCGGCTTCCTCCGCTTCACTCAATGCGGTGTGGTCCGGGTGGATGATGAGTTCGAGCAAGGGGATCAGCAGGAAGCCGTAGAGCGTAAGGGCCCATGTCGCCCATTCGCGGGTCATCAGACCCCAGCAGGCAAGCGCGGGCCCTATGAATGCCAAGGCATAGCGTAACGCGCGCAGCCGCATACGGGCCTTGGGATGCGCACTGCCAGTCGCTTGGGGTTCCATGGGCCCGAAGGTAGCTTCGGTGTAGAGCGCGCACCCCTACTTTTGGCGCCCTATCATCGCCGGCCTGTCCAAGGCTTGGTCTACCCGATGAAAAACCTGTCCCTTTCCACCTTTCTTACCATGTCCGTCATCACCGCCGGGGCGCAGACCCGCGAGATCGCGTTCACCGAATTCGACCTGCCCAACGGGCTGCACGTCATCCTCCATGAGGACCACGGCACGCCCATCGTGGCTGTGAGCGTGATGTACCACGTGGGGAGCAAGGACGAAGCGAAGGACCGCCGGGGCTTCGCGCATTTCTTCGAGCACCTGCTGTTCGAGGGCAGCGACAACATCGCGCGCGGCGAGTTCAGCAAATACGTTGAGAAGGCCGGAGGCGTGCTGAACGCCAATACGAACGGGGATCGCACTTATTACTACGAGGTACTGCCCAGCAACCAGTTGGAACTCGGCTTGTGGCTTGAAAGCGAACGCATGCTGCACGCCCGGGTCGACCAGGTGGGAGTGGATACGCAACGTGAGGTAGTGAAAGAGGAACGCCGCCAGCGTTACGAGAACCAGCCCTACGGGAGCTTGTTGCCCGAGGTGCTGAAGCGGGCTTACAAGGAGCATCCCTACCAGTGGCCCACCATCGGCTTCATGGAGGACCTGAACGCCGCGAGCGAGGCCGACTACAAGAAATTCTACAAGACCTTCTACATACCCAACAACGCGGTTCTCGTCGTTGCCGGGGACATCGTGCCCGCGAAGGCACAGGAACTGGTCAAGAAGTACTTCGCGGACATCCCCAAGGGCGAGAAGATCAAGCGCAACAAGGTGGTCGAGCCGGAGATGACCCAGGAGACGCGCGACGTGGTGCATGACAAGATCCAACTGCCGGCCGTGGTGCAGGCCTACCGTATCCCGGCCTACGGCACGAAGGACTTTTACGCGGTGGACATGCTGAACCGCCTGTTGAGCAACGGCAACAGCAGCCGCTTGAACAAGCGGGTGAAGGATGAGCAGCAGAAGGCGCTGTACGTCGGATCCTTCAGCCTGCCCTTCGAGCACCCCGGTTTGGCCATGGCCTTTGCCGTCGCCAACGCGGGAGTGGCCCCGGATTCGCTGGAGGCGGCCATGGACGACGTGATCGCCGAAGTGCGCGACAAGGAGATCCCCGCTTCGGAAGTGGAGAAGTTGAAGGTCGGGATCGAGACCGAGTTCGTGACGGCGAACGGACGCGTGGCCGGCATCGCCGAGAACCTGGCCAGTGCATACACCTTCCTAGGGAGCACCCAGAAAGTGAACAGCGAGATCAAGAACTACCTGGCTGTCACGCCTGCGGACCTGCAACGCGTGGCCCGGCAGTTCTTCGATCCGAAGAAGCGCGTGGTCCTGCACTATCTCCCTATGGCCGGTAAACCATGATCCGCCCCGGCACCATGTTCCAGTCGCCCCGGATCCCCATGGCTTGCGCGCTGGTGAGCGCGTTCATCCCCACCTTGATGCTCGCACAGATCGATCGCACCCAAGCACCCGTACCCGGGCCCCCTCCTCAAGTGAACGTGGCCGGGTCGAAGAACAGCGTATTGCCCAACGGCATGCGCGTCATCGTCGTGGAGAACCACAAGTTGCCCATGGTGAGCGTGCAGGTGCGCTTCGATCATCCGCCCATCAAGCAGGGTGGGATCGCCGGATACCAGGACCTGGTGGGCGAATTGTTGACCGCCGGCACGGAACACCGCTCGAAGGAAGCGGTCGATGAAGCGGTGGACAGTCTGGGCGCGCAGCTCAACGGAGCAAGCGACGGGCTCTTCGCCTCGAGCCTGAAGAAGAACTTCCAGGAGCTCATGCGGCTCGTGAGCGAGGTGATCACCGCTCCGGCCTTCGATGCAGCGGAGTTCGAGAAGGCGCGCACGCGCTATGCGAGCGGCCTGAAGATGCGGCCTGAGGATCCCGATCAGATCTCGGAGGCCGTGGCGCGTGCGCTCACGTTCGGCAAGCATCATCCGTACGGCGAAGTCCCGACCGAAGCGACGGTCGCGAAGATCACGCGCGCCAACATCGTTGCCTATTACAAGCGGTTCTTCCGCCCGCAGGACGGCTACATCGTTTTCGTAGGCGACATTTCGGAGGAGGAAGCCGTGAAGTTGGCTACCGACAGGTTCGGCGGATGGAAAGGCGCAGCCACGGAAACCACGACCGATGCTTACGGTGTCGAGAACGTGAAGGACCTGGGACCCATCGCGCAGGCGGATTTCCAGCCGAAGGCCCTTGGACCCAGGCAGGTGAACTTCGTCGATCGCCCGGGTAGCGCTCAGAGCGTGATCCGCGTGGTTTTTCCGGTGGACCTCACACCGAAGGACCCGGACGCGATCTCGGCGCAGGTGTTGAACACGATGCTCGGTGGAGGGGTCTTCAATGCACGCCTGATGCAGAATCTCCGCGAGAAGCACGCGTTCACGTACGGCGCGTATTCGAGCATAGAGCCGGACCGCTGGTGCGGCAGTTTCAGCGCGGGTTGCAGCGTGCGCAATGCGGTAACGGACAGCGCGGTCACCGAGCTGATGCACGAGATCGAGCGCATGGTTGTCGAACCGGTCACTCCGGAGGAACTGGCCCTGGCCAAGAGCTTCATGGCGGGCAGCTTCGCGCGCTCACTTGAGGACCCTCGGACCATCGCACGCTTCGCGTTGAACACGCAGCTGTTCGGCCTGTCGCCCACGCACTACGCTACGTATCTGCAGCGATTGGATACCGTGAGCGCCCAAACCGTGCAGGCTGTGGCCAAGCGCTTGTTGAAGCCGGAACATGCGGCCATCCTGGTCGTTGGTGACAAACTGGAAGTGGCGAACAAGCTGGTACCGCTGAGCTCCACGAAGGCCGTGATCTACTACGATGCCAATGGCGACCTGTACAGGGAGACCTTCGAGATGCCCGCTGCCGGCCAGACCGCACAAACGGTGCTCGATGCCTACGTGAAGGCCATCGGTGGGGCGAGCAAGCTGGCCAAGGTGAAGACGTTGAGCAAGGTCTACACGGCCGAGATGGGAGGTATGACCGTTGAACTGACCGAACAGTTCGCCGCTCCGCACATGTACGCGATGACCATGAGCAGCGGACCCATGGTGATGCAACGCCTCGTTTATGATGGCGTGCGTGGCAAGAAGTCGGGCATGGACGGAGATGACGAGCTGGTCGACCTGGAACTGGAGGATGCGAAGCAGAGTTCCGTACCCTTCCCGGAGATCGCGTACAAGGAACTCGACTACGGCGCCATGCTGAACGGTGTGGTGGAGGTCAACGGCCGCAAGTGCAACAGGATCCTCGTGAAGAAGGCCGCTGGAGGCGCTTTCACCGAGTACTACGATGCCGAGACCGGCCTCAAGGTGCGCCACATGGAGGCACGAGCAACGGAACAGGGCACGATGCAAGTGACCACGGACTTCAAGGATTACAAGGAAGTGGACGGCATCCTGTTCCCGCAGGTGATCGAGCAGAACATGGGCCAGAACATGGTGTTTTCCGCCAAGTCGATCGAAGTGGACCGCAACATTTCTCCCGCAGTGTTCGCCATCACCGATTGATCCACTGCGCCGGATGGAAAAAGAGCGCCAGCAGGGCGCTCTTCTTCTTTCAGGGGTGCTGATGTACCAGCCTGCGTATCGCGGAACTGGAACACCCTTCGACACGCAGGATGTGGACGCCGTCGCTCAAACCGGGCAGGTCCCAGAGGAAGCGCGTGCTCCCCGAGGGAATGGTGATGGTCGAAAGGGTGCGACCTGTCGCATCGAAGAGCGTGGCGCGGAGGGGCTCGCGAGAGGCCGATGCGAAGAGGATCCCCAGGTTCTGATCGAAGGGGTTCAATACCGTCAATCCAAGGTTATCCGATCGAAGGTCCTGCAGGCCGAGCAAGATGTGAGCGGTATCGCAAGCGTAGTTGTCGCTCTGGTCGCGATCATAGAGGTTGTTGGGGCTCAAGGCACCGATGCAGACCGTTTGATCCGTGTTCACCCAGCCCCAGGGTGCGTAGTTGAGCCAGAGGTTGGTCAGGGGAACATAGATGAACCCGCCCATCGCCAGCCCGGCGTTATCCACGGCCACGCTGGTGCCTGCCGTCCCGCAGATGGGGCCGGAAGACAGGAAATGGGAGACCATCACATCGTTCAGTACCGTGGGGGACAGGTTGGTAACACGGACGGTGACATCGGCATGCGGGAAGACGATGCCGCCTTGGATCTGGTAGTAGACGCTGTCGAAACCGAGCACCTCGATGCTGACGTTCGCCGTATGTGATGCGAAGTCGCCGGAGAGCGAGACAGTTCTCACCAGGCCCGCCGGTCGTTGGGCTGTAACTGCTGAAGCCACCTGTAGGATGGCATCCTCATTGGCGGCGAACGTCTGGAAGAGGTCGTCGGGGAATTCGCCGGCAGGGTCCATGTCGATGGAAGCGACCACCTCCAGACTGGTGTCCAGGACCATGCTGAAGGTATTGTCCGCGACGATAAGCTGATCTCCGAGCGGGATCAATCGGCGGTTGTAGGACGGCGGCCCCACAGCCAGGCTGTCCAAGGCGCTGAGGTCCGTGCCGAAGGTGCGGAGCTGGCCGTCGCTCGTGAGCGCCATGATATGCCCATGCCACCCGAGCACATCCACGACGTTCTGGTAGAGGTTGATGCCCGCGATCTGGTCGCCGTAGATGGACCAGCGCCACAAGGTGCCGAGCCATCCGCTCAGCAGCAACGTGTGCGGGCCATCCCACGCCATGCCATGTATGCTCCCGGTGGCAAAGCTCGTCAAGCTGTCACCTTGCGCGTTCGTGATCAGGATCCCCATATCCGTGGCGAAGGCCACCGAATCCCCCGTGTTCACCGCCACATCCCCCACAAAAGAGAACGCATAGTCCTTGGACCAGATGAGGTCACCGCCCGTGTTGCGCCGCTCGGCCAGGAACCAGGGAACGAGCACATCGCACTCGATCAGGTTGCTGGCACTCACCATATCCCCGTTCTGGAACGTGGAGAGTGCCCTGGTGTAGACCTGGTTGCCCCCGTCCACCTGCATGACCTCCCAAGCGGTTTCACCGGCGGCATCGAATGCGCGCAGTATCCCGTGTCCCGGGGATCCGTCATCCTCGGCGTAATCACCTGCCACCACCCAGCCGTCCCCCAGTGCGGAGCAGGCGCCGTAGGAGACCTGGAAGGTGCGCTGGTCCGCATGCTCGAATGGTGATTGGCTCCAGCAAGTCAGCAGGGTGAACACGAGCGGAAGGAATGCGGCGTAGCGTTGCTTCATGGTCTGAAGGTATCTGTTGAAAGGACGCCCTGATGCCCGTGATCGCTGCCCCAGCGGCTAACATTGTCGGCGCATGGCCTCCTCCATCGAGCACATCCGGCTCCTGCTCGCCCGGCTGGGCATCGTCCTGTTGATCCTGACGGTCCTGCGCTGGGTCTTCTACGTGGCCGATCAGGTATCATTTCCGGGGTTGTCATTCATCGATGCGCTGTTGGTCACCTTGCATGGTGCGCGTTTCGACGCCATGACGGTGGTCGTCGCGAACGGGGCTTTCATCCTCCTGCATCTGCTGCCATGGCCGGGCCGCGACCGCTCATGGTTTCAGCGCATGCTCTTCGTCCTCTACATCTTGGTCAATGCGTCGTTGCTGCTCGTCTGTTGCATCGACCTGCCGTACTATGGATTCAATGGCAAGCGCCTCACCCGCGACGTGCTCGCGCAGGCGGGAGCGGGCCTTAGGGAGCTGCCCACGTTCATCATCACGTTCTGGTGGGCGACGCTGGTCTTCATCGCCTGTGTCGTTCTGCTGTTGGTCGGTTGGAAGCGCGTTCGGCCCAAGGGAACGTATGCCGCATCGGGTAACCCGAAGAACTGGGTGATTAGCGTCTCCACCATGGGGCTGCTCGCATTGGTCGGTCGGGGAGGCTGGCAATACCAAGGGCTTTCACCGGTCCACGCGGCGGACCATGTGCCGGTGGCACTCGCACCGCTCGTCACGAACTCGGCATTCACACTCGGCTACTCCTTGAGCGAACCCGCCTTCACCGCGCGCAGCTACATGAGCGCAGAGGAACTGGATCGTCGGATGCCGCTGCGCTACGAGATCAGGAAGGACAGCATGGATGTCCCGCGCAACGTGGTGCTGCTGATCGTGGAAAGTCTTGGACGTGAATACCTCTCGACGATCAGCGGGGAGAAGGCGTACATGCCTTTCCTGGATTCCCTGTGCGCGCGGTCACTTGTGCTCACGAACGCTTTCGCCAACGCCGAACGCAGCAACAAGAGCATGTGCGCCATCCTCGCGGGCATCCCTTCCTTCACGGAGGACGCGTTCATGAACACCGCGTTCGGGGGGAACCGCGTGGAAGGTCTGGGCTCACGGCTGAAGGAGATCGGCTATTCCACGGCCTTCTTCCATGGAGGGTTGAACGGTGAATACAAGTTCGATTCGTTCAGTAAGGTCTGCGGCTTCGATAGCTACTTCGGCAAGGACGAGTTCGGCGACGACCGCTTTTACGACGGCCACTGGGGCATCTACGATGAGGAGTTCCTACAGTTCACCGCCGCACGAATGGGGGAGATGCCGCAGCCTTTCTGCTCGGTGGTGTTCACGCTCAGCTCGCATGATCCGTTCCCGATCCCTGAGCGCTACGCCGGGCGATTTCCCAAAGGCCGCCAGGACATCCACGAGAGCCTCGGATATGTCGACATGTCGATACGCCGGTTCTTCGAGGCGGCTTCACGGGAACCGTGGTATTCCAGAACGGTGTTCGTGATCACCGGGGATCATACGTACCAGTACAATGACCACCCGTTGTGGTACAGGAACCCTGCGGGCCGTTTCGCCGTGCCGATCCTCTTTTTTTCACCCGATGGTGCGTTCGACGGCCACGATGACCGTATTGCCCAGCACTTGGATCTTCTACCGAGCATTCTGGACCTCTCGGGCTACCAGGGCACCATAAGCACCTTCGGCCAGAGCGTGTTCCGGCGCGGCCTGCCTGCCGGACGGCCCGATCGCACGGACCGCGCGGTCATCCAACTCGGCGGGCAGTACCGCTTGATCCAGGACGATCGCATACTACTTTTTGATGGAGAGCGGGCTCAAGGGCTGTATGACTATCGCACGGATACACTCTTCGCACACGACCTGGCCGACACAGAGCAGGCCACAACGGGCCGCTTGCTGCGCGATCTGCAGGCCATGATCCAGCGGCACGGGCAGGCCCTGGTGGGGAACGCCTTCTGCCAGCCCTGAAAGAGGCCGAATGAGAAGGGACCGCCTCCCTCAAGACCGCCCCTTCGGTGTTGCCGTCGATCAGATCACCGGATAACCAAGCGCTCGGTGCGCGCCGTATTTCCGCCGGTGATGGTCACGAAGTGGAGGCCATCGCTCATGATGTGATCCGGTTCGATCACGTTTTCTTCGGCACCTCGGCCGCAGATATCGTACACACTGAAACGTGTTTGCCATGTCATCGTTGATGTCCACGGTGATGGTCTTCAAAGCCTATCCGTTTTGTCATCACCATGCCAACAGGGGTTCGGGAAGGATAACGGGCGATCACGGTCGCACGGGGTCTGGCGGAAGCACGGCCAGCAGGATATCCGTGTGGAGCAGATAGGCCGTCTTGCATCGTTGGCCTACGGTGCATGCCGCGAACGTTTCAGCGTCCACGAAGTAGGATCGTCCATCTTCGAGGTTGACCGAATAGACCGGATACGGACGACTCTTGATAGGGTCGACCTCCTCAAGGTGCTTGGCCGTTACCACAGGCATGGCGATGGTGTAGCCATTGGCCAGATCCCGGATGGCGTTCTGTGCGGGGATCAGTCCAACGAGCGAGACGATGATCTGACCCAGTGTATTCCTGGGCTTCCAGTCCCGGCCTCCATCAGCGAGTCGGGTGACCAACCCGAGAAGCAAGGCCGAACCCATCGGCCAGCCCAGGCAGATACCGACCCGGCAAAGCATCCATGTCCGCCAGTTCTCCAGATCCACCCAGCCTCCGATGCCGGTGAGGAAATAGCCCATGAACGGGCCGATGATCAGGCCAAGCAACCAGCTTGCCAGGAGACCACCCGCAAGCCTCGTGGACCAATTCGTGTGCTTGGTCACCCGACGGTCCGGTTCGTCGTTGAGCTTCCGTGCGGTCATGGCGAGAGGGGTCGATCCATCGGTGGTTCGGCCACTGGTTGAAGAGCTAACAGGATATCCGTATGCGGCAGCAGGTGGATCTGGCAGGGGTCACCGATCCCGATATCCCGAAAAGGAAGTCCACAATCGACCGGATAGGATCGGCCGTTCGAGAGTTCGATGGAACAGGCCAGAAAGCGATGGGCCTTGCGACGTTTTGCGGTTGTCTCCTTGTCGACGACCTTCAGAACAGATGTTTCCACACCTCCCCAGAGGTCGCGGGCGGCATTCACCGCCGGAAAACCGAGCAGGACCGTGACCAACAGGTATTGTTTGCCACCGTTCCGCCAGCTACCGAGACTTCCACCAGCCTTGTTCGCGAAAACAATGAGTGCTGAAAGGGAAACGAGTGGCCAGATCAAGGCCAGGACGATGCGGATCACCATCCAGGACTTCCAGTTCGTGTCGGTCACGAGCCAGTAGGTGTTGGAGAGTCCCCAGCCAAACACGGGGCCGATCACCAGGGAGAGGAGCCAGAGCAACCCGAGCCGTTTTTCGGTGCGCGCGCGGCGTTGTTGGCCGGTATCGAGGCCCGGCGCCGGCTCTGTTCCATCGCGGTCAGATCGTCTTTCCGCACGCCTGCGTTTGCCGACCATAGCGCAAGGATACCGCCGGACATACGATCCAAGGCCGGCATCACCTGAAGATGGTACGACCGAAGGATCGGTATCCAGAGCGTGATGCCGCGGTGCGGCGCGCTGTCCGGGCAGGTCCGGGTGGATCGGGATGCCATGGAACGGCAATGCCCCGGCGATCGGCCGGGGCATTGTCTCATTGGTTTCGCAGCGGTTACTGGATCACCAAGCGCTCGGTGCGCACGGTGCTGCCGGCAGTGATGGTCACGAAGTAGAGACCAGCGGTCATGGAGCGGTCGAGTTCCATAACCTGGTTCACTGCTCCGTCGGCCACTGGCACCGTACGCGTTGATACCCGCTTGCCCATGGCATCGTAGATGTCCACGCCGATGGTGGGGACATCATCGGCGATGTCGCCCACCTGCAGGAACAGGCGGTTGCCGTCATTGGGGTTGGGGTACATGGCGAAGTCCCCGCCATCGAAGTGATCGGTGCGGGCCTCTGCCTGCTCGGCCATGGCGCTCGGTGTGGTGCAGTAGGGTGCGGGCTGGTTGTTGGTGATGCCCACGCTGCATACCGGTCCAAAGGGGCAGTAGGAAGCCCCGCCATTGAAACTGGCCTGTACCCGTACGTCGTAGGTGTAGGAGCCGCAAAGCAGCGGATTGGTCTGCCACACCCCCAGTTGACAGACTGCGGTAGTGCTGACCACATTGCGCAGGTAGCCTTCACCCGGCACTGCGAACTCGAAGCGGTAGTGGGTGGCATACACACCTCCGCTGGTGACCACATTGGCGAAGATCTTTCCGGCATTACCGCTGGCGCCGACGGACTTGCCGGTGGCACCACAGCTATAGTTGGGGCTGGCGGTGAAATTGTTCAGCTGCGTGATGGTGCAAGCGGCTGGATCGACCTTGAAGCGGCATGCCGGGCCCCAAGCGCCGTTCACGCCGTTCACGCGGGAACGTATGCGCACGTTCAGCAACTGACCGATGGGCAGCGGATTGGTGACCATGGTCGAGAGCGCGAGCTTGGTGGCGCGCAAGGCGTTGGCCGGGCCCTGGCCGCCGCTGGTGGCATGGTTGCGGAAGATCTGGCGACTGTAGCCACCGCATGGGCTTTGGAACCAGAATTGGTAACCATCATCCGTCTGGTCGCCGATACCATACTGTGCGCTCACCAGCGGGTCCGCACTGGCTATGATCACGTCGCCCATGATCCAATTCTCTTTGTCGCAGTGGGTAACGATCACGGTTTGGGCGCTGGCCGGCTCGTTGCAGAAGGGCAGGGCCGTGGTGCTGGTTCCGCTGAAGCAACCACCGTTGTTCACGTTGTCCAGGATCCGGCGGCCGTTGTTGTCCACGAGCTTCCAGCCACCTCCTGCGATGCCGTTCGCATCATCGGTGAAGGTGAGGTTGAAGCAGGCGCCCTGGGGCACGCAGATGATCTCGTCATTGCTGCTGCCATCGGTGTAAGGGCCACCGTTGTCCAGCACGAAGGGCGAGTTCGCATCGATCATCTGCCAGGAGATCGCGCTGCCGTCCGTTCCCGCGTCGATGGTGAGGGTCCAATTGTCGCAGGGCACAGGAGTACCGACGCAGACGCAGGACGCGTTCAGCGCATCACCCGTGGTGAAGGGGTTGTTGTCGTTGCAGGCATCGCCGACCTTGCCGAAGACCGCAGGGCAGTCATCCGTGTTGTCGAGCACGGAGCCCAGTGGCGGGGCGCAGGTGAATCCGGGTGTTCCGGTGCTCGGGTCGCCGAAGCCATCGAGGTCGATATCCGTGTACCATGTGGTCGGTACATCAGCCACGCCGCAGCCGCAAACCCCTGGTGCGATCTTGTTGGCATCGTTCGGGCAGCCGTCCATACAATCCGCCGTGAGGTCACCATCCGCATCCACCGTGGCGTTGCTTGCACCCGGCGTGGCGCACCAGACCTTCCAGTCCACGCTGTTGTTGTCCGTATCGTTCCCATCCAGGTAACGCGCGATCACCTTCGCGGCGAGCACGTTGTCATCGAACTGGGTCACGGGCAGCCCGGCAGTCTCCGTGTAAGGCGCGCCGGTATTGCCTTCGTAGCTGATGGCGTCGATGAGCGTGTTGAACGGGTCGCGCAGGCCGATGGCGTCCGGTGAGCCGTTCTGGATCATGTCCGTAGCCGGGGTCTGTAGCAGGTTGAGGTTCGGGATGGTGGCGTTGTTGCCGATCACATAGTAGCCACCGGCGGCGAGGTTGAAGCTCGGTAGGATGATCGTCTTGTAGACGGCGGCACCACCGAGATTGCCGTTCACCAGTTGCACGGAGAAGCCGGCGATGTCGAAGGCCGCATTGCCCGTGTTCTTCAATTCGAGCCACTCGGCGTTGTCCGTGCCGGCATTGTCATAGTCCACCTCGTTGATCCGCAGTGTGGGCAGGTCCTCACTGGTGATGGCGCCCACGAACGTGTTCGTGCCGGTCATGGCCGTTCCACTATTGATGGAGAGGGAGAGGTTGAAGATCTCGGTGGGCTCATAATCCGGGTCATCGTTCAGCAGCACATTGAAGGTCTGCAGGTAGGGGTAGACGTCAGTCGGGAGGAACGTGAACTGAAGCGTACCGATGGCGGCGTAATCCGTTCCGCTCGTGGCGCTGCCCGTGAGGAGGTCTGTCACGTCCACAACCACCGGACCGGTGGGGGCGATATCCATTTCCAGCCCGATCGTGAGGGCAACGCCGCTCTCGGCCACGGTGGCGGTGGGAGTGATGAAACCGACAATGGGCTGGATGAGGTTGCCCGCGCAGACACAGGTCGGGCTCCAGACGTCGTTGATGGTATTGCCATCGCCATCATCGCACGGAGACCCCGGGACATCCGGTCCACCTTGCACACCGTTGCAATCAAGCGCGCAGTTACCGAATAGGCCGCTGAGGGTGAGGTCGCACTGGGCGAATGTCTCGTGGGCGACCGTTACGTTCACGGTGGTGTTGTTGTTGAATGGTCCGAGGATGTGATCACCGATGCCGGCGTTCAGCGCCGAGGAGCCGTTCACGCTATTGGTGATGTTCACAATGCTGCCGCTGCCGGTGCTCGTGACGTGCACCGTGATCTGGAAGGTGAGGTTGTCGATGCACTGGACATCGGCGGTGGCTTCTGGTGGCGCACAGATGCAGTTCACCTGGCTGCTGTTGTTCGCGGCACCAGGGCTGAGGCAGCGACGGCTCCAGTCGATGCTGTTGTCCTGCGTATCGGCCCCATCCGGGAATCGGCTTATGCCGATACCGTCGGTGGCGTCGTCGCTGTCAACGATGGCGATACCGGTTCCTTCGGTGTACGGGGCACCGGTATTGCCCTCATAGCTCACCGCATCGATGAGGGTGTTGCTCGGGTCTCGCAGGCCAACGGCATCGGGGCTGCCGTTCTGGGGAGCGAAGTTCGTAGCCGGGCTGATGACCTGGTTGATGTTCGGGATCGTGGCATTGTTGCCGACCACGTAATAACCGCCGGCCGCGAGTGTGAAGCTGGGCAGGGTGATCGTGGTATACACGGCGGCACCGCCGAGGTTGCCGTTCACCAGTTCGATCTTGAAGCCGCCGATGTCGAAGGCAGCCGCGCCGATGTTCTTGAGCTCCACGAATTCAGCAACGTCCGCACCGGGATTGTCATAGTCCACTTCGTTGATCACCAGCGCTGGAGGTTCGTTGTCGGTGATGGTGAGCACGTGGCTGATCGGAGAGCCTATAGCCGCCTGGCCCGATCCGCCGCTCACGTTCTGCAGGGTGAAAGTGACCTGCCCACCGCCGTCATACACACCATCATCGGTCACAGTGATGGTCTGGCTCTGGTCCCCGGTGGTGTTCGCCGGGAAGGTCAATGTCTGCGTGGTGTAGTTGTTCACGCGAGCAGGGTTACCGGCGCTGATGGCCACCTGCACTTGTGTATCCACCGTAGTGCTGGGGTTGGTGATGCTTACCGTGAGGCTGGTGGTGCCAACGCCCTCGCTCACGGTGCTGGAACCTGAAGTGAATTGAACGACGGTGTTCGGGACCGGCGAGCCGGTGGCGTTCACCACGATGTCGTCCAAGGCGAATTCATCGCGGCTGCCGCTGCCGCCCACGTCCGCACCGCTCCAGCGCAGGTAGATGTACCCACCAGGTGCCACATTGAGCCCTGGGATGTTCGTACTCCGCGTGTTGAGCTGGAAGCCCAATGCGTCCAGCGCCGCCGTGCTGGTGTAGTCCAGCGCGGCCACCGGATTATAGGTCAGGTCATCCGTGCTCCAGGAAAAATTGAAGCTGTTGCTGCGCGCCTGATCATTGCGCACCCAGAGCTCGTAGGCCACGGCCAGATCGGTGATGTTGAAGGCGGTGTTGTTCTGCACCCGCAGTGTTGCGGTGCCCGGTGCCCAGTCACCGCTGCCCGGCTGGAACCCCAATGAACTGCTGCCGATGTTGGCATTGGTGAATGCGTACAGTCCACCGGTGGTTTGCGCTGCTGCGGTCGCCCCGCGGGTATAGTCGGTAGCGGCCGTGGTCTGCGTTCCGCCGAAGGCCAGGCTGCCGTTGCTCCAACCGGTGAAGGCCCAGGCCCCGGAACTCATTCGTCCAGCAGTAGGCGGTGCGCCCGGCTCGAAGCCGGTGCCGGCCCAGGCGCCATTGTTCACGTTGGCCACCGTGGCGTCGAAGTCTACGGTGAAGTTCGTGCTCGTTGAAGTGATGGACAACTGTCCGAGCGTGCGCTGTGCGATGCCGAGTAGAGCCGGGATGGCCAGGCAGGTAAGTGGACTTCGGAAAAGTCGGATCATGACAGGTTGGTTTTCGGTGCGAAAGGAAGGGAAGCCAAATTAACCGGGATCGAACACGCCAAGACCCGCAGGTTATCCACATTTCGACGGCGTGCCGGTAAGTCCCGGCCCCCTAAATTGACCGCGCCCCAAAACACATCCGGATGCGCTCCGCCCTTACGCTCTCATCCCCTCTAATGGCCCTTTGCGCCACCGCGCAAGTGTTGTTCACGGAGGACTTCGAAACATCCGCCGCCTTCACGTTGAACACCGCCGATGCGAACTCCCTGGCGAGCGCGAACAACCATTGGGTGGTGAACAATGCATACGCCGGGGGCTCGGCGGAAAGCACATGCATCCTGCCCGTCACGTTCGACGTGCCCGGTACGGCGGGTCAACCGGGCGGCATCACCAGCGCGAACGGTAACTATCTGCACACGCTGAGCACGTTGGCGGAGAGCGGCGGTATCCAATGCTGCTGTTTCGCTGCGGCTGACGGCCTCTGTACGGATGCGGACAACATCTTCGCCGCCATGTCCGAGGACGTGAGCACCATCGGGGTCTCCGAAGTGGAGCTGCGCTTCTGGTGGCTCTGCCAGGGCGGCAATCAGAATTACGGCGAGGTGTACTACAGTACCAACAGTGGCGGATCGTGGGCCCAGATCACCACGCCGATCGCACAGTACCGCAACGCGGACAACTGGGCGGAGCAGAGCGTGGTCCTTCCGGCCTTTGCCGGCCAGGCCACATTGCGCTTCGGCTTCCGCTTCCACAATGGGCTGGCTCTTTTGAACGTGGCCGACCCGGGTTTCGCCATCGACGACGTGCGGATCATCGGTACCAACACGGATCCGGTCAGCATCTCTACCAGCGTTGCGGCGCTCACGTTCTGCCAGGGCACATCGGTGGACGTCTCATACACGATCAGCGGTACATTCAACGCGGGCAACACGTTTACGGCACAGCTCAGCGACGCGGCCGGGAGCTTTGCTTCTCCCATGGCCATCGGTACCTTGAGCAGCGTTACGGGGGGCTCCATCACATGCGTCATTCCCCCGGGCACTGCGCCTGGGTCAGGTTACCGCATCAGGGTGGCGAGCGATTCCCCCGCGACCGTCGGGAGCGACAATGCCGCCGACCTCACGGTGTTCGATGCGCCCTACGCGGGCACTGGCGCGGCGTTCTCTCTTTGCAGTGGTGACGCACCTGTCCTGATGGACCCGGGTGGGGATGAAGGCGGCATCTGGTCCGGACCGAGCCCAGTGATAGGCGGGATGTACGACCCGGGCACCATGGATCCCGGCGCGTATATCTACACAGTGAACAGTACCGGACCTTGTGCGAGTGATTCGGTCGGGTTCATCATCACCGAGGTCGAAGGGGCCAATGCCGGGATCAGTACGGTGGCAACGATCTGCAAGAACACAGGCATCTACGATCTGTTCGACCTGCTCGATGGCTCACCCGATCCGGGGGGGGCGTGGACCGCGCCGGGCGGAGGCCCATCGGATGGTCAGTTCAATTCGAACACGACGAACGGCGGGGTCTATACCTACACGGTGGATGCCGGTGGCTCCTGCGGGAACGACGAGGCGGTCGTTTCAGTGCAGGTCGGGTTGCCCGGTGAAGCAGGACCTGACGGAACATGGAGCGCGTGTTCGAGTGCCTTGCCGGTCGATCTTTTCAGCCTGTTGGATGTATCCGCCAACCTTTCCGGTGTTTGGTTCAACAGCGGCATCCCGTTCGATGGCACCGCTGACAGCGCCGGAAACTATGTCTACATCGACTACGCCGACCTTCCTTGCGCGAATGATACTGCGTTCATCACACTGAATGTTCCGTTGGCCGCTTACGCAGGGGAGAACGGCACGGTAGAAGTGTGTTCGACCGATCCTCCATTCGCATTGATCGATGCGCTGGGCGGTGTTCCACAAACAGGAGGTAGTTGGACCGGTCCCGATGGAGAATTCGGCTCCGGCACGTTCGATCCGGGGTTCGACGCGTACGGGTTGTACACCTATACGGTATCAGGTATCGAACCTTGTGACGATGATGAAGCCGTGGTGGCGGTGGTGCCATGCGTTGGTATCGGAGAAGCCCTGGCCGGAAGCCGCGTTCGGTGGATCGGACGTGGTCCGGATGGATCCCACTCGTTCATCGTGCCGGCCGTTCAGAGTGCCACCATGGACGTGTTGGATGCACGAGGCCGCGTGGTATACGCGCGGGTGAATGCCTCCATCACCGGACAGTTCCGCCTGGAAGCGGGATCATGGTTCGCGGGGGTATACACCTTGCGCGTGATGAGCCATGGGCGGATCGATGTGGTGCGGTTCATCCACTGAGACTGGGGTAAAGGGGCGGTCTTCAACGGGACCATCACCGTCGAGCGGATCGTTCACAAGATGTGAAGAACATCAGGTCGTTTTTTTTGGTCATGGTCGGTGGTCGGGATACGTTCGCATCACCAAGCGAACGGAACGCTCGGTCGTATTGAGACGCTGCCGGAACGATCGACGGATCGGGCAGGCACCTGGTAAGAGGAAAAGCGGCTCATCTGCGGCGTGCGCCAGCAACGTCGAACGATCGGACGGGAAGAAACCTTGGGCATAAGAGCGGGGCCACGGCCCCTATCGAATGGGAGCGGGGAGCGCCATAGCGGTGTTCCCCGCTTCGTTTTTCTCGGTCAGGGCACCGCTTTCGTCGACCCGTTCAGTATCAACATCCTGCTGGTGGCGTATTGCGGCGTCATCTTACGTTGTTCCGCCAAGGGAAAGCAGTACCTCTGTCTCTTGAAAACGAAGATCTTTCGAAGATGAGGAAGAACGATAGTCCGCACCGATCCGTGATACGTTCATTCGCTAATGTCGGGACCTGGGCGTTTGCCCTGTCGGCGTGCGCACAGTTGCCCACCAGCATCGACCTGGATCTGGTGGACAACGCCTCCGCCGACAGCCTTGAGGTGCGTTTGCGCTCGAACGGTGCATCATTCAACGAGATCGTCACGGGGCTCACCTTCACCATCCAATGGCCCTCCTCCTCGACAGCCACGTTGGGCCCTCGTACCATGCCATGCTTCGACGGCATACCGCTCGGAGCCACACCACAATCCACGGACGGCGACTACCATTACGTGACCTACAACGCGTTCTCCGTCTCGTGGCTCAGCGATGCGTGCCCGACGGAGACATGGCCGGCTGACCAATGGATCACGCTCATGCGGGTGAAGGTCAACGGGCTGGACGGCTGCCTGGCCTTCAATGTGGTGAATGATGCCTGGACAGCGGCCAACAACCGAGACTTCTTCGTGTCGCTGAACGGTATTGATCGCACCGGAAATCTGGAACCCACTGCGGACAGCCTTGGCACCTGCGGTCCGGATTGCTTGGGCGTCGAGGGTGGTGCTGCCCTTCCGGGTTCCGCGTGCGATGATGGCGATGTATGCACTGACGACGATCTGTGGAGCGTGGCTTGTGAATGTCTGGGCACGTACAGCGATAGCGATAGCGACGGCACCTGCGACAATGAGGACGGTTGTCCGCTCGATCCGGACAAGACGACGCCAGGTCTGTGCGGCTGTGGCGTTCCGGACACGGACACGGATGGCGACCTTACCCCGGATTGTCAGGACGATTGCCCGACCGACCCGCTGAAGACCGCGCCGGGCAGTTGCGGCTGCGGTACGCCCGATACGGATACGGACGGTGATGGCACCGCCGATTGCCAGGACTTCTGCCCGGAGGACCCTCTGAAGACCTCACCCGGTTTGTGCGGTTGCGGCGTTCCTGAAACGGACTCGGATGGCGACATCACGCCGGATTGCGTTGATGGCTGTCCGGCCGACCCGCTGAAGACCGATCCGGGCATTTGTGGCTGCGGCGTGAGCGATGCCGATACGGACGGGGACCTGACGGCCGACTGCCAGGACCTTTGCCCGGAAGACCCGAACAAGATCCTGCCGGGCGTATGCGGCTGTGGCACCTCGGATGCTGACACGGATGCCGATGGTACGCCGGACTGCACGGACGGCTGCCCGGCGGATCCACTGAAGACCGCTCCCGGCATTTGCGGATGCGGCGTTGTTGATACCGACACAGACTCGGACGGCACCCCCGACTGCAATGACGGCTGCCCGGCGGACGTGAGCAAGGTGGAACCCGGGAGCTGTGGCTGTGGCAACCCCGAACCCGGCAGTACCTGTGATGACGATGATGATACCACCTTCAATGACCAGGTGACGAGCGGTTGCGTGTGCGCAGGCACATTCGTGGACTGTAACGACCAGGACACCTGCACGACCGATACATATGATGGTACGGCTTGTGTGAACAGCCTTATCCCGGAC
The DNA here is from genome assembly GCA_964649165.1 of uncultured Chryseobacterium sp. Lineage (GTDB taxonomy): Bacteria > Bacteroidota > Bacteroidia > Flavobacteriales_F > PHOS-HE28 > PHOS-HE28. Next base: position 52,048 of record CAZYPC010000010.1, on the reverse strand, counting down.
ACGGACAGCGATGGTGCTTGTGACCTCATCGATGGCTGTCCGAACGACCCATTGAAGGCCGCACCGGGAGTCTGTGGCTGTGGCGTAAGCGATGTGGATACCGATGGCGACCTGGCCGCTGATTGTGTCGATGGCTGTCCCGCCGACCCGAACAAGACCGCAGCCGGTGTCTGTGGATGTGGCGTGCCGGACGCGGATACCGATGGCGACCTGACGGCGGATTGCATCGACGGCTGCCCGGAGGACCCTGAGAAGGTCGCGCCCGGCCTGTGCGGTTGTGGTGTTGCGGATTCGGATACGGATAGCGATGGCGTTCCGGACTGCTCGGATGATTGCCCGTCAGTTGCCGGCCAGATCGGTTCCGCGTGCGACGATGGGAACGTGAACACCACCGGAGATGCGCTGAACGATCAATGTGTGTGCATCGGGCTGCCGGCGAACGACAATTGTTTCGACGCCACGGAGGTATTGGTGCAGGTCCCGGGTGATTGCCCGGCGAACGGTACCACCGGCGACAACAGCACGGCCACGACCGATGGCCCGAACACCATCTGCGACCTCGACGGCTTCCTGAACGATGTGTGGTATGTGTTCAATTCGGGTGATAACACCGACATCACGATCGATCTGGACCCCGGCACGATGTCCGCTTGGGGCATTGCGGTGTATCCGGAGTGCAACGCTACGGACATCTATTGCCAGAGCGCAGCGACCGAGCCGTTCGCGTTGCCGGTAACGCCGAACACACCATACCTCATCCGCGTCTATTACGCCGTGTGGTTCGGGCAGGGAGGCACGCATTCGATCTGCGTTTCAGCGGGGATCAACACCTCGGTGCAGGCGCCGGTGGCTGCGGATTGGAGCGTCTATCCGAACCCGAACAACGGCAGCTTCAATGTGCGGAACCTCGGGCCGGGCACTCAGGCTGATCTGCGCCTGGTCGATGTCGCTGGCCGTCAGGTGTGGTCGCGCAGCGGCAGGGTGGAGGAGCGGGGTATCATCGCTGTTGAGCGGGCCGGCCTGGCGCCCGGGGTCTATTCCTTGCGCGTACAGGCCAGCGGCCGTTCCGTGGAGAAGCGCATCGTTGTGGACTGATCACCCGTTGATGCATTCTTACAAGCCGTCCTGAACGGGCATGATCACGACCAAGGATGGATCTTGTTCCGTCGGTGGAATACCGGTGGAGGAATTGGCTGCCCTTGTGGGAACACCGGTCTACGTGTACGATTCCGCGATCATGTCGCGGCAGGTCGCACGGCTGGGGTCGGCGTTCGAGCGGGTGCCCGTGCGCCTGATGTACGCATGCAAGGCGCTGACGAACGTGAGCGTGCTGCACTGGATGCGTGCCCTTGGATGCGGGCTCGACGCCGTGAGCATCCAGGAGGTGGAGTTGGGCCTTCGCGCAGGATTCGCGTCGCAGGACATCCTGTTCACACCGAATATGGCGGGCTATGCCGAGTATACGCGTGCCGTATCGCTCGGCGTGCGGATCAACGTCGATTCGCTCGGGGTGCTTGAGCACTTCGGACACGACCATGGGGGCAGCGTTCCAGTATGTGTGCGCTTCAACCCACACATCATGGCCGGTGGCAATGAGCGGATCAGTACCGGCCATGTTGACAGCAAGTTCGGCATCAGCATCCACCAGATCCGTCATGTCCAACGGGTGATCGCGACCAACGGCATGCGCGTAACGGGTCTCCACATGCATACGGGCAGCGACATCCTGGATGCGGAGGTCTTCCTGCAAGGCGCGGAGATCCTGCTGGAATTGGCCGAGCAGTTCCCCGATCTGGAGTTCATTGATCTCGGCAGCGGGTTCAAGGTGCCTTACAAGCCGGACGACATCGAGACCGACGTGGAGGAACTGGGCGAGCGCCTTGCCGAGCGGATGGAGCGATTCAATAACAAGCGGGGGAGACCTGTCGAGTTGTGGTTCGAGCCAGGGAAATTCCTCGTGAGCGAGGCTGGCATGCTCCTGGCCCGCGTGGAACAGGTGAAGCACACCACGGCCACCGTATTCGCCGGGTTGGACACAGGCCTGAACCACCTGATCCGCCCCATGCTCTATGGTTCCTACCACCGGATCATGAACGTGACCAGACCTTCGGGCAAGCCGCGCATCTACACCGTGGTGGGCAACATCTGCGAAACGGACACCTTCGCGGTGGATCGGAAGATCCCCGAATTGCAGGAGGGCGATCTGGTGGCTTTGTTGAATGCAGGCGCCTATGGTTGGAGCATGTCGAGCAACTACAACTCGCGGCTGCGCCCGCCGGAGGTACTGGTGCACAAGGGGCAGGCGCACGTGATCCGCGACCGTGAAACCCTGGATGACCTGCTGCGCCATCAGTCCGGATTCGCCCCTGCGTGAGCAGCGAACGACCCTTCCTGCGCATCTTGGAGGCATGCGCGTAGCTTGTTTGCCAGCCTTGTTGTTCGCAGCGTCAACGTTTGGCCAACCGCTCGTTCCCGTCCAATTGGGCCAGTTGGACAGTGTGTTGAACGAAGCGAGCGGCCTGCTCATGGTGGAGGGGCAGCTCTGGACGTTACTTGATAGCGGTAACCCGCACGCGATCTTCCAGGTCGATCCGACCACCGGAGCGGTCGTGCGCACGCTCACCGTGCAGAACGCGGTGAACACGGACTGGGAGGACCTCGCCATGGACGACGCGTGGGTATACATCGGGGACTTCGGCAACAACGGGGGCGATCGGACCGACCTGCGCGTGTATCGGATCGCGCTTTCAGCCGTCGTGGATGCAGGGGTGACCGAAGTGTCTGCCGACATCATTCAGTTCACGTATCCCGATCAGTTGGATTTCACCACGGCGTTCGATGCGAACAACTGGGATTGTGAGGCCTTTGTGGCTCGGAGCGACAGCCTCTTCCTCTTCAGCAAGAACTGGCTGACGAGCGATTGCTACCTCTATGCGATGTCGGCCGAGCCTGGAGCAAGGCAGGCGATCCGCCGTGATACGCTTTCGTCCGAAGGTCTCGTCACCGGGGCCTCGCTCGATCAGTCCAACGGGGCCATTGCGTTGATCGGGCACACCACGGGCTACGATACGTTCACCTGGCGGTTGGGCGGATATCCCGGGAACGATCTGTTCCAAGGCATCAATGAGCGTCACGCGGTCACTGTATTCCCGATGCAGGCGGAGGGCATCGCGTGGAGCGCTTCGGATTCCGTGATGCTCTGCTCAGAGGCTTCCGGTCTACTGCCCCCGCGCTTGTGGAGCATGGAACTGCCCGCTCCCAGTGAGGTGGGGGCACAGGTCGAAGATCCCTGGCTTCGTGTATTTCCTTCTCCTGCTTCGGACCATTTGATCATCAACAGCCCGGACACCGGTTATGTGGAACTCTTCGATGCGTCCGGCCGCATCGTGCTGCGATCGCACATCGTGCCGGGCATCAATGAACTCGGGGTTCGTCACTTGCTCACGGGCCGGTACGTCCTGCGCTCAAATGGTGCGCAGGTGCCCACGGCGGTGATGATCGCCCGTTGACCGCTCAGCGCGCGAAACGCATGGTCTTGTCACCGATCCTTGCGAGATAGACACCGTGCGGCATCTCCGGCAATGGAAGGCTGGAGGTTGCGAAGGGCGCCTGGAACACGACGCGGCCTTCCGTGTCCAGGATGGTCGCGTCAAGCAGCTCTGGGGAAGGTACCCGATGTAGCGCATCCTCTGCATACCACACCTTGTCCTTGTCATCCATCTCAGCCATACCTGCGAAAGGGCCCCAGATGGAGAACACCCACTGGGGCTGGTCGATGTAGGGGTTGCGGTTGTGTTGGATCGCGAAGATGTCATTGTTGCGTTCGATCTCCTTGGGGCTCACGGGATCGTCCGTATGCCACTGCAATAGCAGGTTCTCGGCCCAGATGCTGAGGTCGCCGCCCGCTACCATGTCACACGACCATTGATCGACGACATTCATATAGCGCGTCATCATGTAGAAGTACGTCCGGGCCAGATCACCCTTGTACGCGTCGATAGGCTCGCACACATCGCCGGAGTAACCCGGTGTACTGCTGGGGCCGGTCTTCGTTCCGTTATCGCTGGTGAAGTCGGCGTTGTTCACCTCGCCGTACGGCAGGTTGCCACGCTTCTGGTTCACCCACGCATCCGTGGGGTAGATGTGGAACAGATCGCTGTTCATCGGGGGCGCGTCGTTGAACCAGCTCTGTGGGAAGCTATGCTCACGATTGTAGCACACACCCTCATCTCCCGGGGAATCGCTGCATTGGTCCGAACCGAACTGGTATAGATAGGGTTCGGCCTGATCCGGCCGGTCGCTGTAGATATCCCACACCTGCGAACTGTTGTCATCGCGCTCGTCGGTCGAACTGAAATCCGCCCACAGCTCTGAATAGGCGTGCACCGTATGCGGGCTGATGATGTCGTAGAGCGCGGCCTTCAGCGCTGGTCCGCTAAGCATATACGTGGCATCGTAGTACCCCGGTGGTGGTTGGCCGATGGCGGTGGTCGACACGGCTACCAGGAGGATGATCGGACTGTTGCGCATCACTTCACGCTGACAGGCAGGTTGTATCGCTTCCAGCCATTGAAGCCGGGTTCCAGATCCACCACGTCGGTAAAGCCGGCGGCCTTGAGCGCGGCCATGGCTTCTTCGCTTCGTCCCCCTGCGGCACAATACACCAGCACGGGCCTGGACTTGTCCAGTGGCTTGGCCCGTTCCAGAAAGCCGTCTTCCAGCCAGTCGTTGTTCACGGCACCAGGGATATGACCCTTGGCGAACTCTGCGGGGGTGCGCACATCCACCAGCTGCACGTTCTTCTCCTCAAGGCGTGCCTTGAAGGCCCGGGGATCCAACCGGATCTCCTGCGCCGATGTAAGGCGCGGGATCAGCAGCAGGCTGGTGAGGAACAAGATGGTCAGGAGACGCATGGCACGGAGGTTGAAAGCGCAAAGATCGTGATGTCCGGCACCCGCTCCTCGGAAGCTTCGTCAGTTAAAGCATCCAAAGGGTGTGGTTGGTTCGTCATCAAACCGCAACTTCGCACTCCCCAACAAACCACAGACATGAAGACCCTCGCTCGTATCGCCGCTTTCAGCGGCACATTGCTCATCGGTGGACTGGCGTTCGGCCAGGACAAACCCGCGCCCGCTGCTACCCCGGAGCCGGCCAAGGAAGCGGCTGCCCCTGCGGCTGGCGCACCTGCTGCTGCCGCCGCGAAACCCCGCGTACAGGATGGTTGGCGCGGTATCCCTCTGGGCATGATGGTGAAACAGGTCGGCCTCACCACGGAGCAGACCCAGAAGGGCAAGGAACTGAACGCGAAATACATGAAAGACTACCAGGCGCTGGATGCCAACATGCCGCTGGAAGAGCGCAAGGTGAAGGTGAAGGAAATGATGGACGCCCGCGAAGTGGAGGTGAAGGCCATGCTGACGCCCGAGCAATTGGAGAAGTACAAGAACATGCGCGCTCCGAACGGAGACATGCACGGCCAGCGTACGACGGCCAGCCCGAAGATGGAGGGCAAGCCCGGCACCGTGAAGGAGACAGCGCCCGTGCAGGAGAAAAAGTGAGCCACGAAGGTTTGAATGCGACGAAGGTCCCGGCAACTTGCCGGGACCTTCGTCTTGTTAGAGGGGCGCTCAGACCATCCGGTCGCGTGGAGCAAACGCGAGGGAAGGACCCGAAAGTCAATTGTCCTTGCGCCCCAAGTCCTCGAAATCGAGATCATTGAAACCGCCGCCGCCTTCCGGAGGAGATGACTCCGAACGAGGTTGCGGGGTTTCCTGCATGTACTGGCCGCTGGACCTCAGGCGGTCGATCTCCGCGAACGCGTCCTGAAGTCCGTCCAGGAATTTGTCGAAGTCCTCCTTGTAGAGGAAGATCTTGTGTTTCTCGTAGCTCGCCGACCCGTCCTCGTGCGTGTGCTTCTTGCTTTCCGTGATCGTCAGGAAGAGGTCCCGCCCGCGCGTGCTCTTCACATCGAAGAAGTACGTGCGTTTGCCCGCGCGCACCGCTTTCGAGTACACATCCTCTCTGTCTTCCGCCATCGGTCCGGTCGGGTCCTGTTAGCGTAGGGCCTATCCAAAGGTAAACGGGCGTTCCGGTTGTGCAAATCGGAGGATGGGCGTGCGGCCTCCTCGAAGGGTAGCCCGGGGCCGCCCGGTTCCCACGTGATGATCGCGAGCATGTGCGGGACATAATTGCGTGTCAGGTACACGAAACGGGTATTGCGGTAGGGGTGGGCAAGACCTTGCTTTGTGCAACTGATAAAGGCTGGCCGTGCTTTCCCCCATACTCGTTGGCTCCACTGCTGCGCGACACCTGCGGGAGCTCGGGATGGAGATCCGAGTCTACCGCTTGCGCGCGAAGTTGAGCACGGCGCAGGTCGCGAAACACGCGTCTCTGAACTCTTCGACCGTCGATCTCATTGAAGCCGGAAGTCCGCTGGTCGCCATTGGTGCGTATCTGAACGTGCTGGAGTTCCTAGGGGGGCCAAACGTGATGGCCGGACCGCTCTTCAATTTCACTAGCGGTCCCGTGATCTGCTTAGGTCAGGGGTACCCGGTCGGCGATCCGTGACGGGCGCGGGCGGCCTTAGAGCATGCTGGCCAACAACGGATCACACAACACCTTGAGAGCCGATGGAACTTAGCAGGACCAATACAGCCTTCCTCCTCGATCTCGGGACCGTGATCGCGTTCCGCCGGTTGGACGCAGGGTGGAGCACCTTGGATCTGGCGAGGCGCACGCTTCTTCCGCGTACGCTCATCGATAGGATCGAGACAGGTGACCCAGAAGTACCCATCGGTGCATACTTGAGGGTCAAGGCCGCAGTAGATCATGTGAAGATGGATAAAGCCCGCAGCCCTGGTCCCCCGCCCGGACCAGGATCATTCGGGAACGATCACTACATACCGACAGATTTTGGACGCGAGCCTGTCCTGGGAGGAGGAGATCCTTGAGCTTGAAGCTCGGCACTTACGAGGATCACGCTGTGCTGATCGGGCCGTCCGTCTGCTCTTCCAACAATTGCTCTTCGTGCAGCTTGGCATAGAGTCCGCCTTGGGCCAGCAGTTCCGCATGCCTGCCTTGCTCGGCGATGCGGCCCTGTTCGAGCACCAGGATGTGGTCCGCGTTCTGCACGGCGCTTATGCGGTGGCTGACGATCACCGTGGTGCGGCCCTCCATCACGGTGCCCAAGGCCTTCAGGATGGCGGCCTCCGTGGCGGTGTCCACAGCGCTCAGCGGGTCATCGAAGACGAGGATACGGGGTTCACACACCACAGCACGCGCGATGCTCACGCGCTGCTTCTGGCCACCGCTCAGGGTAATGCCCCGCTCGCCGAGCAAGGTGTCGTAGCCATCGCTGAATTCCACGATGTTGTCATGCACGTGGGCGACCATCGCGGCGTCCTGTATGCGGCGCGTTTCTTGTGATGGTTGGTCCAGGCTGAAGCCGATGTTGCTCGTGATCGTGTCGCTGAAGAGGAACACGTCCTGCGGCACGTAGCCCATTTGCTTCCGCAGGGAAGTGAGGTCATAGCGCTGGATGGGCACGCCGTCGATGAGCACGCGTCCGGTGCTCGCATCATGCAGCCGACCGATCAGTTCGGCGATGGTCGTTTTGCCACATCCCGTGTGGCCGGTGATGGCCAGCGTATGACCGGCGGCCACATGGAAGCTCACGTCCTTCAGCGCCTCGATGCCGGTCTCCGGGTACGTGAAGGAGACATGCTCGAACGTGATGTCGCCGCGGATGCTCTCCGATTCCTGCGGACCGGGAACGATCGCCGGCCCGGCTTGGAGGAATTCGTTGATGCGCGTCATGCTCGCAGCGGCCTGCTGTACCTGTGAAGTGATCCAGCCCAGGCTGGCGAAGGGCCAGGTGAGCTTGTTCACATAAATGACGAACTCGGCGATGTTGCCCACGGTGACGCTCTTCTCGTCGTTGATGATCATCAGGCCGCCCATGAAGATGACGAGCACCGTGCTCAGCCCGATCAGTACCATGATGGCCGGCATGAAGATGGAATCCACCTGCGCCTGAGCGAGGCTGCGCTTGCGGTAGATGTTCGCCGCGTTGCGGAAGCGCGAGATCGTGAGCGTCTCCTTCGCATAGGCCTTGATCACCCGGATGCCGCTGAAGCTCTCCTGCGCCAGCGTGCTCAGTTCGCTCTGCTGCGCCTGTACGGCCAGGCTGCGCTTGTTCATCACATCGCTCACATAATAGATGGCGATGCTCAGCAGCGGCAGTGGGGCCAGCGACCAGAGCGTGAGTTCGACGTTCACGTCCAGCATCACCCAGATGATCATCACGCTGAGCACGATGAGGCCGAGGATGTACATGATGGCGGGGCCGATGTACATCCGCACTTTCCCGACGTCCTCGCTGATACGGTTCATCAGGTCACCGGTGCTGTTGCGCTTGTAGAAAGCGCGGTCCAGCTTCTGATAGTGCTGGAAGATGTCGTTCTTCAGGTCGTACTCGATCAACCGGCTCACGACGATGATCGTCTGCCGCATCAGGAACATGAAAAAGCCCTGTAGCAATGTGAAGGCGACGAAGAGCACCGCATAGAAGCCGGCGAACCACATCACGTTCGTGCGCATCGCTTCATCGTCCATCGCACCATTGAGCCGCGCGTGCAGGTCGATACCGGTCCAGCCGACCCAGTTCTGCAGCTGCTCGGGCACCTCGATATGGCGCTGGCCTACCGGGAGCACTCGTTGCGAGATGCCGGTGCCGATGAGGTCGAAGGCCTCGCGCACCACCTGCGGGGCATACACCGAGAACAGGCTGCTGAGCGCAACGAACAACACGCCCAAGGTCATTCGGCCCCAATAGCGGCGGAAATAGGGGTTGAGCGAAAGAAGCGAACGCATCCGGTCGGGTGCGAAAGTAGAGGGCGCTTCCGGCCGTCTACTTGGACCAGTTCAACACCGCCGGGTGGAGCGGAAAGGGACGTTCATCGATCCACAGGATTTCCACGTCAATACATGGGTGACACCTCTACATTTGCGCCACGCCACCCGTTGGTGGCGTTGTTCTTCCCAACGAGAGCCGCACGGATGAAGCGCATCGACCGCCCCATCGCCAACAGGCATGCGCACGGGGCGCTTTCACCGTTCCTCACTTCAACCTTGCCGTCGGGCCAATTCCGGTCGCTGCTCGCGGCCGGCAACACCTTCTTTGCGCCATGTCCGTGAAAACCGCTGAAGCCACCGTCACGCAAGGCGTGCTCGGCCGCATGGAAATGCACGACCACGAGGAAGTGCTGTTCAGTTTCGATCGCACCACAGGGCTTCGGGCCATCATCGCGGTGCATGACACCACGCTCGGCCCCGCCCTCGGGGGAACGCGCATGTGGCCGTACGCGAGCGAAGTGGAAGCCTTGAACGACGTCATGCGGCTCAGTCGTGGGATGACGTACAAAAGCGCGCTGGCCGGACTGGACCTCGGAGGTGGCAAGGCCGTGATCATTGGTGATGCCCGCACGCAGAAGACCGAGGCGATGTTCCGCCGTTTCGGCCGCTTCGTCGACAGCCTCAACGGCCGCTACATCACGGCGGAGGATGTGGGCATGAGCACCACGGAAATGGTCAACATCCGCAAGGAGACGAAATACGTGGCCGGGCTGCCCGAGGAGATGGGTGGTAGCGGGGACCCTTCTCCCGTGACAGCTTATGGCGTTTTCTGCGGGATGAAGGCCGCGGCCAAGACCGCCTATGGAACGGACAGCATGACCGGCCGCAAGGTCGCGATCCAAGGAGCTGGCAATGTCGGGCGGTACCTCACCGGTCACTTGGTGGAGGAAGGCGCCATCGTATACCTCACGGACATCCATGATGATAAGCTGGCGGCGATCAAGGCCGAGCATCCTGCGGTGAACATCGTGAAGCCGGACGCCATCTATGACGTGGACATGGACATCTACTCACCGTGCGCATTAGGGGCGACCGTGAACGATGAGACCCTGGCCAAGCTGAAGTGCAGCGTGATCGCCGGGGCGGCGAACAACCAACTGGCGGACGAGCAGAAGCACGGAGCCGCCGTGATGGGGAAGGGCATCCTCTACGCGCCGGACTTCCTGATCAATGCCGGTGGGATCATCAATTGCGCGTGGGAGCGGAAAGGGTACAACCGCAAAGCGGCGCTGAATCAGACCGAGAACATCTACAACACCGCGATGGCTATTTTCAAGCGGAGCCAGGCCGAAAAGATCCCGACGTACCTCGCAGCCAATGAGGCGGCCGAGCAGCGCGTGCGCAGCATGCGTCAGGCGGGACTGCGCTTCTGATCCATGCTCAACCGTCGATACTTACGCATCAAGGTCTATCAGGCGCTCTACGCGTTCTGGCAGAGTGATGGTGGCAGTGCCGCCAAGGTGGAGAAGGAGATGTTCCTCAGCATCGAGCGGACCTTCGATCTGTATGTGCAGCTCATGCTGCTCTTCGGTGAGTTGCACCGGATAGCGGGCAACCGCATCATGGACCGCAAGCAGAAGCATCTGCCCACGGCCCAGGATCTCGCCCCGAACATGCGCTTCGTGGAGAATCCTGTGCTCGTTCTCCTGAGCGAGAGCAAGCGGCTGCTGGTGGAGAGCGAGAAGCGCAAGCTCGGCTGGATGGGCCAGGGCGAGATGCTGACCCGCATGTACAAGGAGTTCGAGGAGAGCGAGGCGTACAAACACTACATGGCCGCACCTGCCACGAGTTTCGGAAAGGACCAGGAGATCATCCTCCGGTTGTTCCTGGACCACATTTCGGACTTCGAACCACTGCATGATCACTTCGAATCGAAGAGCATTTTCTGGCTGGAGGATCTGGACCTGGCCTGCAGTCTGGTGAAGCGGAGCATTGAGACCTTGAAGGCCGGGGACACGGAACTGGCGCTGAGCGACCTTGACCGCGAGCCGAGGGAGGAGCGCGAGTTCGTCACCACCTTGTTCCGCAAGACCATCGAGCTTGCGGACGATCACGAAAAGGAGATCGGAGCCAAAGCGGCGAACTGGGAAGCGGACCGTATCGCATTGAGCGACATGATCCTGATGAAGATGGCGTTGGCCGAGGTGAAGAGCTTCGACCAGATCCCGGTGAAGGTCACCATGAACGAGTACATCGAGATCGCCAAGGCCTACAGTACGCCGAAGAGCAAGAACTTCATCAACGGGATACTCGACAAGCTGTTCGCCGAGGGGAAGGACACCGGGGCGATCAGAAAAGTGGGCCGCGGGCTTTTGGAGAACTGAGACATGAACAGTTCAAGCCACGAGCCACGAGCCACGAGCTCCATTCATCCGGCCCTGATGCCCCGGCTCGTGGCTCGTGGCTCGTGGTTCATGTTGTTGGTCTTCGCGCTGGTCTCGTGCCAGCTCACCGATCATTCCGAGCACGATGCGAACGCGGTCACGGCGGAAGCGCTGAACATTCCCGCCAGCGGTTATCAGGAAGGCGACACCACGGATCTGCCGCGCATGGCTTTCGACAGCACGGAGAAGCGCTTCGGCAAAGTGACCCAGGGTACGCTCGTGGAGAAGACCTGGCAGTTCACCAACGTGGGCGGCTCCGACCTGGTGATCACCGATGTGCGCGGTACATGCGGCTGCACTGTGGGCAAGGACTGGCCCAAGGCGCCTGTGCGTCCGGGAGAAGGAGGTACGATCACCGTGACGTTCGACAGCGAAGGACGCAGCGGCATGCAGGACAAGACCGTTACGGTCACCGGTAATACACAACCGCCCACCACCGTGCTCATGCTCAAGGGTGAGGTGGTGGCACCGCCGATCCAACAGGAACAACCATAACCGGCCCAAGGCCGATCATACACGCCAGTCAGATGACCCTTCTTTCGATCATGCTCCAGGCCGGTGCACCGGGGCAGGGCAGCCCTTGGGGCACGATGCTCATGATGGGCGCCATTTTCGTGGTCATGTACCTGTTCATGTTCCGGCCGCAGCAGAAGAAGGCCAAGGACGCGAAGAAGTTCAGGGAGAACATCCAGCGGGGAACAAAAGTGGTCACCATCGGAGGGCTGCATGGCAAAGTGGTCGAGGTCGCCGATAAGACCGTGCTGATCGAGGCTGCCGACGGGGTGAAGCTGCGCTTCGAGAAGAGCGCCATCGCCATGGACAGCACGATGCAGCTGACAGAGGAGACGGCGAAAGCCTGAGTTCATGTGCCCATGCGACCATGTGAGCATGTGCCCGTGGTGGTGCATAGGTGAGCAGGGGATGGTCACAGGCACCTGGGCCAATGCACACATAGGCACATGTTGAAGGTAGGCCTTACCGGAGGCATCGGAAGCGGCAAGAGCACCGTTGCACGCGTGTTCGCCGTACTGGGCATCTCCGTTTTCAACGCGGATGAAGAGAGCAAACGCTTGTTGCAGGAGGACGAAGTCGTCCGGAGTGCCGTGATCAGTGCCTTCGGAGAGATCGTCTATCCGGAAGGGAAGCTCGATCGCGGGGCACTCGCAGCGATCGTCTTTCGCGATGCGGGAGCCTTGGCGAAGCTCAACGCCATCGCTCATCCTGCGGTCCGCAAACGCCTGGGTGCATGGCTGGATGAGCAGCGCTCGCCTTATGTGCTTGTGGAAGCCGCATTGCTCGTTGATACGGGTTGGTACCGTTCCATGGATCAGCTCATCGTCGTGACGGCGCCGGAGGTGGTACGGATCCAACGGGTGATGGCCCGCGATGGAGTGAGCGAAGAGCAAGTACGGGCACGGCTCCGCAACCAGGTGAACGATGATGTGCGCCTGGCAGCGGCAACATCCGTGATCCACAACGACGGCCATGAACTGGTGATCCCCCAAGTGCTTGCCTTGCACGAGCAGTTCATCGCCCAAGCCATGGAGTAATGGACAGCCGCAAGCTCCCGCTCTCGCAGGTTACCCTGGCTTTCGGGGCATTGAGCATCCCGCTCGCTTTCGTGCGGCATTTGTGTGTGCCGGCCACCATCATGGCCTTGCTCGCTCTTGCGTTCCACAGCTGGGGCAACTGGATGATCAAGCGTGGCCACGGCTATTCGGCGAAGAGCATCCGACGCTCCGCTTTCGGTTTCAAGCTCGCGCTCGTAGGGGCTGCCTGTGGCATCGCCATGTGGGTGCTATGGGCGACGAATGTGCTGTTGCGATGAAGTGGGTTGCTTGCTTCCTGTTGCTGGCTGCTTGCCAAGAGCCGAGCAAGGAGGAAAGCGCCGTTGTTGAAGACGACCTCGAGGACGACACCTTGGCCTGGGCTTCAGCCGTTCTCCGCTACCCGGATACATCCGCAGCTATCCATGGTATTCAGAGGTTCTTGCGGGATTCGATCGGCGATGAGCTGAGGGGCGGCAGCTTCGCAGGCGGCGAAGACACATTGATCGATCTGAATGGAGATGGCCGCCTGGACTACCTGCGCGAGTACTATGGCGAGTCAGGTTTTGGTGTGAAGAACCGCGTGGAGGCGGCTCTCGCAGAAGGCTCGGAGGGGATCTTCAGAACGTGCCCACAGTTGAACAACCTCCCGGATCCCAGGTTCCTCTTCGACAGTGCGCTCGTATACGGAACCTATCTCGGTGGAGGTGGTGGTTACGGGGTGGAACTCAGGTGGCGAGGTAACCGGCTTGACACGCTGCTCTCGATCGATGTCCGGGTAGAGCGACTCGGCGAGGAGTTGGCGTTCCACTTCAGCGAGAAGGACCATCTCACTGGGAGATCCCGGACCTGGACATCCGATCAGGCGGACTTTCCGGATGCGTTCATGTTTCCCGAGGGCGGACCATTGATCCGGGGTGAGTAGAGGACAAGCTCTTCGGGCTGTGGTAACGGGGCGACTATTGCCGGCTCACCTGCTGCGGATACCTTCGCCCCTCGATGCAGGCGCTCACCCTCGTTGAAGGCCGGGCTTTCGAGCTCACCCTCCAGCGCCTTTGCCATCAGATGATCGAGGATCATGGCGATCTGTCGGGCACGGCGCTCATCGGACTCCAACCGCGCGGAGTGCTGTTCGCCCGCCGTCTGAAGAAAGAGTTGGAGAAGATCCCGGGCGTTGGCCCGGTCACTTACGGCGAACTGGACATCACGTTCCATCGGGACGATTTCCGGCAGCGCGCCGTGACGGCGCCCTCGGGCACAACGGAACTGGACTTCAGCCTGGACGGAAGACGGGTGGTGCTGATCGATGATGTGCTTCACACGGGGCGGAGCATCCGCGCCGGGTTGGACGCGATGCTCAGCTTCGGGCGGCCGGAGAGTGTTCAACTCATGGTGCTCATCGATCGCCGGTTCAGCCGCGAGCTGCCGATCCAGCCGGACTATGTGGGCAAATGGGTGGACAGCATCGATGGCCAGCGGGTGAAGGTGGAATGGAAGGGAAGCGATGCCTCGGACCGCGTGTTGCTTTACACCTCGGAAGAACGGGAAGGCGCAAGACCTCCGTCACGATCCACATCCCCGGGCGCATGACGGAGCAGTTGAGCACCGATCACCTGCTGGGGATCCAGGAACTGAGCGCCGAGGACATCGAGCTCATTTTCCGCACGGCTGACGGCTTCAAAGAGGTGCTGGCGCGACCGATCAAGAAAGTGCCGTCCCTAAGGGATATCACCATCGCCAACCTCTTCTTCGAGAACAGCACCCGCACGCGCATCAGTTTCGAACTGGCGGAGAAACGCCTGAGCGCGGACGTTCTGAATTTCTCCAGCAGCAGCAGCAGCACCAAGAAGGGGGAAACGCTCATCGACACGGTGAACAACATCCTGGCGATGAAGGTGGACATGGTGGTGATGCGCCATCCTGATCCCGGTGCCGCCCTTTTCCTGAGCGAACATGTGGAGGCCCGCATCGTGAACGCAGGCGACGGTACCCACGAGCACCCGACCCAGGCCCTGCTCGACGCTTATAGCATCCGCGAGAAACTGGGCAAGGTCAAAGGCGTCAAGGTCCTCATCGTAGGCGACATCCTGCACAGCCGTGTCGCGCTCAGCAATATGCATTGCCTGAAAAAGCTTGGGGCGGAAGTCATGCTCTGCGGGCCTACGACGCTCATTCCACGCCATGTAGGAGCCTTGGGTGTCCGCGTGGAGCACGATCTGGACAAAGCCCTGCGGTGGTGCGACGTGGCCAACATGTTGCGCATCCAGTTGGAGCGGCAGGGGAGCGACGGGATCGCCAACTTCCCTAGCCTGCGTGAGTACGCCATGCTCTTCGGCCTGGACAGGGAACGGTACGCCCGTATCGGAAAACCGGTCACCATCATGCACCCCGGACCTATCAACAGGGGCGTGGAGATAACTTCCGACATCGCGGACCACGCTGACAGCATCATCCTGGATCAGGTGGAAAACGGCGTGGCTGTAAGGATGGCGGTGCTGTACCTGCTGGCCTCCCACATCCGCCGTCCGCACTAGGCGCGGGTTTCCGACTGTCGGCGCCGTCCCGTCGCACGACTATCTTTGGCGGCAACGCTTCCCAAAAGCATCGCCATGAATTTCACGATAGAGGACAAAGGCAAATACACGTTGGTCAAGAGCAACGTGGACAAACTGGATACCACCTGTGCGCCCGAGCTCAAGAGCGAGCTGGTCTATTTGAACAAGACCGGTGTGCGCAACGTGATCATCGATATGGGCGGCACCCGATACTGCGACAGCAGTGGCTTGAGCGCACTGCTCGTGGCCAACCGACTGTGCAAGAGCGTGGGCGGTACCTTGGTGGTATGTGCTTTGCAGGAGCCTGTATTGAAGTTGGTGCAGATCAGCCAGCTCGAAAGCGTGCTCTCCATCACCCCCACGGCGAACGAGGCTGTTGATCTCCTGTTCATGGAGGAGATCGAGAAGGACGTCAAGAAAGGACAATAGACCCATCGATCCCGCAAGGGAGGATCACATGAAGAAAACAGTACTCGTTCCCGGTCTGCTCATCGCCGGGTTGAACAGCTTCGGCCAGTGCGTGCCGAACCAGTTGTATGCGGACAGCGTCTACGGTGTTTGGCCGGACACCACCGAGAATTTCGCACCTGGTGTGTTGAACGTGTTCTACAGCGATACGCTCAACATCCTCGTCCCCATGGACGCAGGACTGGTGAACCCTGATTTTTCGGGTATCAACATCGACTCCGTCGCGCTGACGGGCGTGGACAATCTACCGCCCGGGCTGGCGGTTATCTGCAATTCGCAGACGGGCGCGGCTTGCACCTTTCTCACCGATCAACTGGGTTGTGGCCTCATTGAGGGCACGCCTACCGCAGCGGGGGTGTACGACATGACGATCAACGTGCTCGCCTATGCGTTGGGCGGTTTCGCCCAGGTCGAACAATCCTTCGTGGGTTACCGGATAGTGATCGCAGAGGACAATGCCGGCTTGCACGCGATCGCGGTCAATAAACCGTCCGACGTACGGGCCATCCCGAATCCGGTGATCGGCAGCACCACGTTCACGTTCAACCTGGCGCGCGCCACCAAGGCCCGTATCCAGGTCTTCAACCTGGTGGGAGAGAAACTCTGGGACCGGACGGTGGCGGGGAAGCAAGGTGTGAACGCACAGACATTCGACGCTGCGGAACTCGAGAGCGGCGTTTACCTCTACACGGTGGAAGCCGGCGGGCACACCTTCACGAGCCGACTGGTCGTGAATTGAGGAGGATCACATGAGTTGGGGAGGCCCCTGCCGTTCGGCGGGGGCCTTTTGCTTATCATCGCTACCATGCGGTTCGAAGTGACCACACTGGGCACCGGTGCTGCGCTCCCTGCGCGCGGACGGTTCCCCAGTGCACAGTTGCTCAATATCCACGAGCGCCTCTATCTCGTGGATTGTGGCGAAGGCACACAGGAACGTCTGCGGCAGGCCGAGGTGAACTTCAATCGTATCACAGCGATCTTCATCAGCCACATGCACGGCGACCACTACCTGGGGTTGATGGGATTGCTCAGCAGCATGCATCTGAACGGTCGGTTGAACGCATTGGCTGTCTATGGGCCCCCGGAACTCCGGGAAGTGATCGATGTGCAGTTGCGCGCGTCGCAAACATATCTGCGTTATCCGCTCTCCATCCATGCGCTCGCGCACGAGAGCGGCCGGACGGCGTATGCCGATGCGCACGTGGAGGTGATCACCTTGAAGCTGAAGCACCGCATTCCCACGACCGGATTCCTCTTCCGCGAGCAGCCCCTACCGAGGCGGTTGCGCAAGGAGCACCTTGCCATGATCCCGCATTTCGCGCGCGGGACCGTGAAAGCAGGTGATGATCTGGTACTTGCTGACGGGAGCGTGGTGCCCAACCGTGATCTTACGCTGGACCCGCCTCCGGTGCGACGCTATGCCTACTGTTCGGACACAGCCTTCGCGCCGGAACTGGTGGAACATATCAGGGGCATAGACCTGCTGTATCACGAAGCCACCTTCACGGAGGAACTGGCCGATCGCGCGAAGGAGACCTGTCACAGCACCGCGAAACAGGCCGCCATCATGGCCGCATCGGCTGGTGTACTGAAACTGCTGTTAGGGCATTTCAGTTCACGCTACAAGGACAATCGTGTGCTGCTGGCGGAAGCGCTTCCTTTTTTTCCAGGAACGATCCTGGCGGATGAGGGAAGAACCTTCGTCATCGACCAACGAACATCGGTGGAGAACTCTGACGCCGAGGTGACATGAGTGCGTTTAGATTCGCCTCCGTTTAGAATCATTCTAAACGACCCATGCCAGTACGTATCCTCTTTGCTGACCAGAGCGAGCTTACGCTCATCGGCCTTCGCAGCATCTTCAAGGATGTGCCGAGGGTACAAGTGGTCGGTGAGGCGCGCGATCCGATCGAGTTGCAGGCCCTGCTTGTCCGTGAAAGGCCGGACGTGGTACTGATCGACCACACCGCGAAGGGTTTCGGCCCGGATGTGATCCGCGATGGGCTGCTCCGCAGCAAGCGCACGCGGTTCGTGGCGATCACACCGGATCCTTCCCGCCTGGCGCTCGTGAACGCTTTGCGTGGTGGTGTTACGAGCTACATCAAGAAGGACTGCGACGTCCAGGAGATCATCGATGCGGTGTTGATGACCGCCGACGGCGAGAAGTTCTTCTGCGGGCAGATCATCGAGGCCATCGAGCGGGCCTCCATCGATGTGCGCAGGATCATCGACGCCCCGCTCACTTGCGAACCGGTGACCATAACCAAGCGCGAAGCCGAGATCATCGCCCTCATCGCAGAAGGTGGATCATACACCCGCATCGCCGACCGGCTGAACCTGAGCGCCCACACCGTGAAGACACACCGCAAGAAGATCATGCAGAAGCTCGGTGTGAACAGTACGGCCGGTCTTGTGCTGTACGCGGTGAAGAACGGTCTGGTGAGCCCGAACCACTTCCTGTTCAACGGCTGATGGGCCTGGAGGCTACATTTAGTGCATGGCATCGACGGTAGTAGCCGATATCGGCGGCACCTCTTCGCGCTGGGGTGTGCTTGGGGCCGGGAACAAGGCCGTGATGATCGACGGGCTGCCGGGCTTCAACCCGGCGATCGGCGAGCCTGATGCGTTCGTACACGCGGTGGGCGGGCGCTTCGCCGCCGAGGGCATCATTGTGGACGATCTTTTCGCCTACGGTGCGGGTTGTGGTACACATGAACGTGCGAGGCGCATGGCGGAGGCGCTTTTGTCCGTCTGGCCCAATGCCCGGGTTGACGTATCCAGCGATCTCGTCGGAGCAGCGCATGGCTTGCTGGGCGGGGACGATGGGCTTGTGCTCATCCTGGGCACGGGGATGAACGCAGGTTGGTATGATGGCACCATCGTCCATCAACCCATGCCATCGATCGGCTACATTCTCGGTGACGAGGGGAGTGGTGCGGATATCGGCAAGCACCTGTTGAACGCCGCCTTGCGCGGGCGGATGCCACAGGACCTTATGGAGCGTATCTGGCCGGACGGGATCAGCACGGCGGAGGTAGTAGAACAACTCTATCGAGGGAGTTCACCACAAGCCTGGCTGGCGTCATTCGCCGGTGCGCTGGCAGGATCGCTCGATCATCCGTGGGCAGAGGAACTTGTGGCATCCCGCTTCAAGGAACTTGCTGGTCTCCTGAAAGCCTTCTTCACCAAGAACCAGTGTGCGCGGATCGTCGCCACCGGTTCGGTCGCCTACGGTACGCGTGATCTGTTACGCGCCGCTTTCGCCGCCGAGGGCATGTGTCTCATCGACGTTCAACAGTCGCCGCTTCCGGGGCTGTTGCGGTTCCGAGCGGCCTCTGTGCGCTGACCAGCGGGGTGCTCCCGATCACCAGTTCACGCAATCGCGCGAACGCGGCCTGGTTGTCAGGGGAGTCAATGGTCTGCAACACCTGCCTTTTTTCGATGGCTGTCAGGTGCCAGCTCAAACTGATCTCGTCATCATCGTCATGGCGCAGGGACAGATCCACCAGGTCTACGGGGAAAGAGCACCAGGCCTCGGACTGTTTCATCATCAGGTCGTAGTCCTGGTCCTGGCTCTTCACGAAGTTGTCGTACACCGAGCCGACCGGATCCAGCAAACGCCCGATCAAGGAACCGTTCACCGGCTTCACCTCGAGTTCGCGCTGTTTGTCACGCATTTGCAGGATCACGACGCCGCTCGTGTTCCGCGCGATCCACTCGCGGAAGGTGAAGAGGAACATCGCGGTGGTCCGGTAGCCGTAGTTGTCACGCACGCCGGCATCCATCACCCGCATTCTGGGTTCGCTGGGCAGGCTCACCACAGGGGTTATGTAGGGGAATGAAGCGCTCATGCGGAGTGCGCTCGTGAGCTTGATGCGCTGGGCATCCTGGGCCGCGAAGAGCTTACCGAACTCGATGCTCTCCGGCTCGTTCGCGGTGTTGATCCGCCCCTGTGCGGCGATGTTGGTGAGGAACGCCACCGGCTGTGCGCTCATGACCAAGCGCCGGCCGTCGTTCAAACTCGCTGGAGAGATCACCAGCAGGGGGATGTCGGCCCGCTGCTCGGCCTCGGCGAAATCCGAGAACCGTATGTCCAGCAGGCTATCGGTGAGTTCATTGATGCGTTGCTCGAAGGCGAAGCCGCGGTCCAGGGTATACGAACGCATGCCGTCGTGGACACGGCGGTACCGGATGAACATGTCGTTGGTCACGAAACTGAATCCCAACGGGTTCAGGATGTCGCTGCTCATCGCGTCGAGATGAGCGGGGTTTTGGACACGCTGCGGGCCACCTTGGCGTTGGTCGGACACCACTTCACGGAAATAGGCAGCACCGATCAAGCCTCCGCTGCTGCCCGTCATGAGCGCGGTACGTTGCATCAGTTCTCCACCGAGCAGGCTGTCAGCAACTTGCAGCGAACGGAAGGTCCAGACCATCGCGCGCGAACCTCCTCCGCTCGTGTTGACGATAAGGAGCTTTGGCTTTGAGCTCGCGTTCGGCAGCCGTTGATTGTGGCTCAACCAGTGGTCCAGCGTATGCGTGAACCGCTCAGCGTCCCGGCCCGCAGCAGCGGTATCGCAGGCCAGGTCGTGGATCGCCTGGCGGTCGTAGGTCGCCGGTGTTCCGGAATAGTCCATGCCGCAGGCCTGGGCGTCCGAGAGAAAGGCGTCGGTCTTCAAGCTCAGGAGGTTCAGGCCGAGCACCACGCCGATGAGCACGGCGATGGTCCAGCCTTTCAACCAACTGTACATCGCGCTCAACAGCATGAGCACGATGGTGAAGAGCATGAACACGCTGGCGCCGGCTGGTATGGCGAACAGCGGCATTTGGCTGAAGGCGCCGAGCGCGATGAAAGTGACGACCAGGAGGATGCTGAATATGCTGCCATTGATATGGTTCTGCCACAGGACCGAACGCAGAAGCATCTTGTCATAATGGGCACTGCTGCGTGCCAGGGCTACGCGCCAGGGCGAGGTCATGTACAATTCCACTTTCCATTTGCGCGTACGCTGTTCGCGTCGCAGCCAGCGTGTGGCCTTGCGCAACTCATGCCGTTGTTGGGCAGGGGGACCGAAGGGGAGTATGTCCTCCATGGGCTCGGGGGCCCTGTGTTCAGCGGCATCAGGCCCGAGCAGCTTGTGCACGTCGGTGTTCGTCCGGAAGAAGTAGATCATGGCGACAGCCATGAAAAGCACAATACCGCAGAGGAAACCGGTGAGGTTGATGATGATGTGGGGAACGGGCACCAGTTCCTTGCTGAACTGCAGCCGGGCGGAGCAGATGAGATAGGTGAGTACGAACAGCAGGGGCAGCAGCGAATTGTTGATGCTGAACTTGAGGAACGGCCTGGAAATGGTGACGATGAAAGGGAAGCGATACGCGTGTGTGGTGTAGCTGTACAGATTGTACGCCGTGAAAAATCCCCCTACAGCGAAGCCAAGGATGGCGAAGCTCCAGAACGTACTGGCCCCGAAATACTCGGGCGTGAGAAAGAGGTAGGGCACGCCGTATTTCATGCCCATGCTCTGGGTGATGTAGCCGAACAGCACCAACCAGACCAGCAGGAGCAGATGGTTCTTCTTCAGGTGAAGGACGAAGAGTTGGAAGGGAAAGAAGTACAGGAGCCTCCTGGACCGCTGCCGGAACGTCGCCTTGTACACCATCGCGTACAATGTATACGCGCGCGAGCGCGCGAGTGTTGTCCGATCCCGTAAGTGGCGCCCCCGGCCGATCAGACCTTGTCCAAGGTGATGGCCATCACCTCGGCTTCGAGGCGTTCCGCCTCGGCTTTCAGGGCTCCGGCCTTGGCGAGGACATCCCGCTTCCACTCCTCGTCTTCCAGCCCCGCACAATTGATGCGCACGTTGAGGTAACCGCCCATCGCACCGGTCCGCGCGCACATGGCACCCACACCGGCGTCGCTGACACTCGCCTTCAGTCCCTTTTCAGCCATCGCCTTCATTACGGCCATGCTTTCCACGCACACCTCCATGGTGCGCAGCGGTACGAGGATCGCGCCTTTGGTGGCTTCGTTCATGGCCGTCTTGCGGGCTGCCTTCTGCTCGGGACTCTCCTTCGGCAATTGCATGGCCTGCAGGATGCGATCGAAGGAGCGGGTATCCTCGTCCACCAAGCGCAGCAATTCGTTGCGATAAGCCTCTCCTCTCACGGCCCAGGTCGAGAACTCCTCCCAGCGCTCGTCCCATCCACGTTTATGTGAGCTGAGATTGGCCACCATGGTCCCCAGCGCGGCGCCGAGCGCGCCCACGTAAGCCGCTACGCTTCCACCACCTGGTGCGGGGCTTTCAGATGCCGTTTCCTCGCTGAACCGTTTGAGGTCCATACGCACCAAGCGCTCGTCCTTCGCATCGGTCAGGAGGTATTCGATCACGCGCTTCTGGGGATCGAACGGCGCAAGGTCGTCGAGCCCGAGGGACTTCACGGCGATCTTGATCTTTTCCCGTTCGCTGATGCCCAGGCTCCGTTCCTGGCGGCGCAGGAAGAAGTCTGCCGCATCGAGCAAGGCTTGCTTGGGCACGAGCCCCACCAGTTCGCTCCCGGTCACACGGATCCCGCGTTCCAGTGAACTCTTGCACGCTTCATCGAAAGCTACGTGCATCGGCGTCACGTCAAGGTCGGTGAGGTTCAGCGAGAGTTGGGCGATGCCGTATTCCTCGATGAACCAACCGATGCCCTTCACGGACTTCAGCTTGCCGGGGACCTTCTTCGGCTCGCCATTCTCGTCCAGGATCGGTTTTCCGGTGAGCGGGTCGCCGTCGCGCAGCACGCGCCCTGCTTCGCGGATGTCGAACGCGATCGCGTTGGCGCGTCTCGTACTGGTCGTGTTCAGGTTCACGTTGTAGGCTACGAGGAGTTTCCGGGCGCCCACGGCCACCGCCCCGCTCCGGGCTACCGAAGGGGTGAATTCGGCCGGTCCGAAGTCCGGTTTCCACGCCGGATCCACCAGCTTCTTCTTTAACCCCTCGTACTCGCCAGCCCGGTTATTGGCGAGGTTGCGGCGCTTCTCCTCGCTCGCGGCATACTCGTAGTTGTAAACCGGTATGCCAAGCTCTTCGCCGATGCGCTGGCCCAGTTTTTTCGCGTAGGGCACGAGTTCTTCCATCGTGATGCCACTGATGGGTACCAAGGGGCACACGTCCGTGGCGCCGAATCGGGGATGCTCACCCGTGTGGTTGCGCATATCGATCAGCTCCTGGGCCTTCTTCACCAGGAGGAATGCCGCTTCACAGACCGGCTCGGGCTCGCCGACGAAGGTGATCACGGTGCGGTTCGTGGCCTTGCCAGGGTCCACGTCCAGAAGACGGACACCCTCAATGGTCTCCACAACGGCGGCGATCGCCTCGATCTTGGCGCGGTCACGGCCTTCGCTGATGTTCGGAACGCACTCGATGATCCTGGGCATGGTCGGTCAGGGGAGTTGTGGCAGCGCGAGGCTGATGGAATTGTTCAGGAAGTGGAGCAGAACGGACGTCCAGATGGACCCGGTATTGGCGCGAGCATAGCCTAGCAGCACGCCAAGCGGAAGAATGAACAGCAACAGCATGTACCAGGGATACTGCAGGTGCATGACGGTGAACAGCCCGGAAACGATCGCGATGCTCATGTGCTTGTCGAGCACATGGCGTAGGGACCCGAAGAGCAGTCCGCGGAGGAAGAACTCCTCGAAGAGCGCGGGTACGAGCGCGGCCCCGAGGAACAACATGGGCTTGTCGTGCGCAGTGGCGAGCACGTTCTCCATGAACGAATTGTCGATCTCGGGCAACATCCAGGCGATCAGTTCCATCGCCGTGAGGCAAACGACGAAAAGCCCTGTCCAGGCTGCCATGGGCTTCAACGCTGGAGGGTGGAGTCCAAGAAATCCGACCATCCGCCTCCTCTTCCACCAGAACGTGAACAGGAGCAGCACAGCCAGGGAGGTGAGACCCGACCAGAGCGAAACCCTGCTCACCGTATCTCCGTCATCGCTGAGGTCCTGAGCGCGTTGTTGGAAGATCTCGTCGTCCAGGATCGACATGGAAAAGCCGCGTTCGGCCAGTTCCGGCGTGGTGCTGATGACATGGTCGACCAGGAATATGGATTGGGCGCCCAGGAAAACGAGAAGGACCAGCAGGAAAATGGCCAGTCCATTGCCCAACTCGAGCGTCGTCGGGCGCTGGGTCGGCTGTTCAGGCGAGGGCGTCCCCTGTTCGGACGGGCTTTCCATCAATGATCACGGTGTCGATGTGGTCGGAGCCGAATGCGTATGGCAGGAACGCCAGCGAAGGTACCGGCCTGGTCAAAATGAAGCTTGCGCGCTTGCCGACGGTAATGCTGCCGAGTTCTTGTTCGAGGCCCATGGCTGCGGCCGCATTGAGGGTTGAGGCGTTCAATGCCTCCTCGGGCAGCATGCGCAACTGGATGCACGCCAATGACAGCACCAGATTCATGTTGCCACTGGGTGTGCTACCTGGGTTATGGTCGGTGGCCAGTGCAACCGCGCATTCGCGGTCGATCAGCGCACGGGCTGGAGCGTAGGGGATGCGCAGAAAGAATGAGCAAGAGGGCAGGAGCGTCGGGATCGTCGAAGACCCCTGTAGGGAGCGCAGGTCGGCTTCTTCCATCACTTCCAGATGATCCACGGAGAGTGCGCCATGCGCAACAGCCGCCGCCACAGCGCCCAAACTCGTGAATTGGTTCACATGCACCTTGCCCCGCAGATCATAGCGCGCGCCGGCGTCCAGTATGCGCTCCATCTCGGTCACAGTGAAGTAGTTGGTCTCGCAGAACACATCCACGAAGTCGGCGAGCTTTTCTGCGGCCACGGCCGGCAGCAATTCATCCGTGATCATGCGCATGTAGCCTTGGCGGTCGTGCTTGAACTCTTCCGGCAGCGCGTGCGCGGCCAGGAGCGTGGTCTTCACCCGGAGTGGCATGGCCTCGCCCAAACGCCTGGCGACCCGGAGCATCTTCAGTTCGCTTTCCAGAGAAAGCCCGTATCCGCTCTTGATCTCAACGGCCACTGTGCCCTGGCTCATCATGTCGCGCAACCGGCCTTGTGCCTGTTGGAAGAGCAGGTCCTCATCCATCGCGCGCAACTTGCGGGCGCTGTTCAGGATGCCTCCACCGGCTGCGGCGATGTCCTGATAACTGGCCCCCTTGATCTTCATCACGAACTCCTCCTCACGCGGCGCGGCGAACACGGTGTGCGTATGCGGGTCGCACCAACCGGGGAGTACGTAGCGGTCCGTGGCGTCGATCACGTCCAGATCGTTCCAGTCGTTCACCCCGGGCCATGTGGACATCGGGCCGAGCGCGACGATCCGCCCGTTCTCCGCGAGCAGCCACGCGTCCTCGACCAACGGCAGCTTCGCCATGTTCTCACCGGCTGCTCGCATGACCCCTACGGCGTGGGTACCAACGAGTGCTTTGGCGTTCTTGATGAGCAGGCGCGACATTCTTCGGGGATCGGGGCCTTCCGTGCGGCGACAGGGCGGCGAAGTTGCGAAGAAGCGATCTTCGCGCCCCATGCGTATCGGCATCGTCTGTTACCCCACCTTCGGAGGCTCCGGTGTGGTGGCCACGGAACTCGGATTGGCGCTGGCCGAAAAGGGCCATGTGGTGCATTTCATCACGTATGATCGACCGGTGCGCCTTCCTCATACGTTGGCCAACGTGTTCTACCACGAGGTGCGCGTGAGCGATTATCCGCTGTTCGACTACCAGCCCTATGAACTGGTGCTCAGCAGCAAACTGGTGGACGTGGTTAAGCATGAGAAGCTCGATCTGTTGCATGTGCACTATGCCATCCCGCATGCCAGCGCGGCCTGGATGGCCCAGCAGATACTCGCCACGCACGGGGTGCGCATCCCGTTCATCACCACCTTGCACGGAACGGATATCACGCTGGTCGGGCGGGATGCCAGCTTCGAGCCGGTGATCACCTTCGCCATGGAGCGGAGCAACGCGGTGACGGCGGTGAGCGAGAGCCTGAAGCGCGACACCTACGAGCACTTCCCGTTGAAGCGCGACATCCGCGTGATCCCCAATTTCATCCGGCTGGACCGTTATGCAGGGAAAGCGGATGCCGCTCTGCGCGAGCGTTTCGCTCCGAACGGGGAAAAGCTGCTGGTCCACGTCAGCAATTTCCGACCGGTGAAGCGCGTGGAGGACGTGGTGCGTGTCTTGTTGCACGTGCGGGAAAAAATGCCCGCTCGGTTGTTGCTGATCGGTGATGGGCCGGATCGGGTCAGGGTAGAAGGCATGTGCCGTTCGGAGGATTGCGATGCTGTGGTGTTCCTGGGTAAACTGACCGCCCCGGAGGAGATCGTGGCGAGCTGCGACCTGTTCCTCCTGACCAGCGAAACGGAGAGCTTCGGTCTGGCCGCGTTGGAAGCCATGGCCTGCGGTGTCCCGGTGTTGAGTACGAACACGGGGGGCACACCTGAAGTGAACACCCATGGGGTAAGCGGTCTGTTGAGCCCTGTCGGGGATGTGGCGGACATGACCAAGAACGCGTTGGAGATCCTGGGGTCGCCAGTGTCGCTGGAGCGCTATCGGCGTGGCGCATTGAAAGAAGCTGCTCGCTTCAGTGTGGATACGGTGCTTCCCGTCTACGAGTCCTTGTACGCCGAGGTGATGGCCGGTATCAACGGGAAGTGATGGACCTCATCAGTGAGCGAGTGAGCGTGGAGCACAAGGCTGACGGCCTGAGCGTGGTGATCACGGCCAGGCTCACGCGGCCCAAGGAAGCCCTGCTCGTGGCGTGGTTCGTCGCATGGACGCTATGCGGCGTCTACTTCGTTTACGAACTCACACAACCGCAGGAGAAGCGGGAGACGTATCAAGGTCTGCTGCTCATGCTCGCCTTCTGGACCTGGTTCGAACTGCGCATAGGCCGTGTGGTCCTTTGGCGGTTGAAGGGGTTCGAATTGTGGCGCCTGAAGGAAGGGCGGCTTACCGTCAAGGACAGCATCTTCGGTTATGGTCGCGCACACGATTACTTCGTGGACAACATTCAGCGCTTCGGGCCGATCCAAGTGGACGTGACCTCCTGGAAATGGCAGTTGAACGATAGTTTCTGGGTGATCGGCGGCGAGCGACTTGGTTTTGAGCACGCCGGGAAAAAGGTGGCGATCGGAAAAGGTCTGACCAAGGAAGAGACCGAACGTCTCGCGCAGGTGATGGAACGCGCTTTGAGGGTTGCGCGCAAGAAAGCTCAGTAGTCCTCGATCCGGAAGGCGTTGCCGCTCAGCCGCACGGTGCGCACGTCATCGATCACCTGTTCCAGGACGAGGTTCCGTGCCACGGTGGTGCCTAGTGCTTGATCAATGGAATTCACGGCGCCTGCGGGAACACCCGCCCGTGTAAAACGGTCGAGCAACTCATCGCGCGAGGTCCCTAGGATCGCCGGCGCGAGCATCTGGGCGAGCACGTTGCGGTTCGTCACGCGCTTCGCGTTAGTGCTGAAATGCTGGTCATGCACAAGATGTGAGAGATCCAGTATCTGGCAGAGCGCCTTGAACTGTTCATTGCTGCCGACGGCCAGAACGATGCGGCCTCCGTCGGCGCAGGCGAATACCTCACCGTAAGGGGCGATGTTGGGATGGAGTGTGCCAATGGGCTGCGCCGCGTGCTTGACCATGAGCCAGTTGCTCGCCTGGTTCACCAGAGCCGTTAGCGCGGCTTCTTCCAATGAGACCTCCACATGGGCGCCTTTTCCGGTGCGATCGCGCTTCCAGAGTGCCAACAGCAGTCCTTCTTTCAATTGGTGCGCCGCGATCACATCGATCATCGCGATGGGCAGCTTGGCAGGATTGTCCTTATCGGTGCCGGTCATGCCGATGTAGCCGGTCTCGGCTTGCAGGACCACGTCGTAGGCGGGTCGCGTCGGGTCGTTGGCGTAGCCTCGGATATGACCATGTACGAGCCTCGGGTTCAGGGTCCGGAGCCGTTCGCGTTCCAGCCCGAGTTTCGGCGCGTCAGCGTCCAGGTGGTTGGTGATCAACACATCGGCCTGGGTGATCAGTTCGTCCAGCATCGTCCGGGCCTCGGAAGTCGTGAGGTCCACCAAGCGATGCTCCTTGCCATGGTTCACACTGCTGAAGTACGCGCTCACGGTGCTTCGCGTGTCCTCCTTGGGAAGCTTCCACTTCCGGGTGACATCGCCGCCGGCTTTGGCGTTCTCGATCTTGATCACGCGTGCGCCCAGTTCAGAAAAGAACATGCCGACGGCCGGTCCGGCCAACACGCTGGCCGTCTCGATCACCAGAAGGTTTTGAAGAGGTTTCTCCACCTGCGAAATGTACCAGAGGCAGCCATGCGGATAGCGCAGGGGTGTGCGGACCCCTGGACTTCTTCGGGCCCGGCTGGTCACGAAAACGCCCCGCCGCACGCGCGGCAGGGCGATCATCAAGTGCCCAGGACTGGACTCGAACCAGCACAGCCTTTCGGCTGTGGTTTCCTTATTCCCCTAGGCATTCAGACTTCCTCCGCTGAGATGAGCCCCGTCAATAGTAGCGAATGGAAACCAGAGAACCAGAGAACCCACTACCGCTGCCACTTTCCGTTATAGTAGGGGGTGTCTTGTTCGAGTGATAAAAGGCCCCGAATCGGCCAAGATTCTCCCCTGATTCTCCCCTCGCGAGGGGTGCTTTGTGGGGCCTGAAACACCAGTCCAATGAACAACATCACGGTTACGATCGAAGAGCAGGATGAGCACATGGCGAAGGTCAAGGTCTACGTGAACGGTCTTTCGCCCGTTTTGATCGGAGGGCGGACCAAGTACCAGAGGATCCGTCTCAATGCGGGTGCTCTTCCAGTTAAGGACTGGGACCATCGCCTGAACCGACCGTCCATGGCGTTTTCCAAGCGCGATGGGGGCGTTCTCCATAGAACCATCGACATGATCTGCCTGAATGCCCAACGGGCTTACATGGAGGCTTCCATGAAGACGGCAGAGGAGGTGAGGGCGCGATACGATGCGTTCTTGGGCAAAAAGAAGCTCGTAGAGCGACGTTCGACCTACCTGACGGATGTTGTTCAGGGCTGGATCGAAAAGGGCGGCAGATCAGCCCACACGATGCACACCTACATCGTGTTCAAAAGGAAGGTGGAAGCCTTTGAGCGCAATGACAGGGCCAAGCTGGACCTCGGGAAGGCGACAATAGAGGAGTTGGAGGGTTTCTTGCGCTGGGTCCAAGCGACGGACAAGCTGGCTCAGAACACGATGGCGACCCAGCAAAAATTCCTCAACATGGCCCTCAACGAACTTCGTGAGTCGGGGATAACCGTTGCCAAGCGTCTGAAGAGCTATGCCTTCAAAACGCCCAAAAAAGACGTGCTTGATTGGAGCGAGCTTGCTCGTGTGTTCCACTTCCAGCCGCGCAACCGCACCGAAGCCAACGCCCAGACGATCCTCGTGGGACTTTGCTTGAGCGGGGTAAGGATCTCGGACACCTACTTGCTGTTCAAGAGCATTGCCCGTCGGGGTCCGGTGCTCTGTGCGGACTTTGTTCAGACCAAGAACTCGGAACGGCACCCTGTGACGGTATCCCCGATCATCTTCGAGCCTATCCGAAAACTCATCGAGCGGAATGGTCCACCCGACCGCATATCAGAGAAGCACATTCGCGTCTCGACGAAAAAGCTGCTCAAGGCTGTGGGCGTGGAAAAGGAGGTGCAAGTTCACTCGTTCAGGCGTTCGTTCGTCGGGCTCTTCTTATCGATCGGAATCAGTGACTGGGTCCTCGCCAAACTCAATACAGGCCACATCATGAGCGCGTCTGGAAGTGGGAGAGGGATGCTCCATTCTTACAACCACGCGGGTATGATGATGGTGCAACGCACCATGATAGACATGCTGCGCTCGGTTGACATCAAACAAACGGGCGGGCTTCAGTTGCTCAGCGAAGAAGTATGCCATTCATGATCAGGTGGAAGAACGCATATCGCCGCTGCACCGTCCGGGAACGGTGCAGCGGCGGTACGTCGTTCCGGTCATAGGAGAGAATCGATCTCCTTGTCGCGTTGATGGTTCACCCAAGCGTCGAAGTACGGTGTCCCCGCAGACTCCGTGACGAAGCCACGGTAGCATTCGAGCATGCTGGCAAGGATCTGTTCTTCATGCGAAGGCCCTTTCATGCTGGATGGGTCCTCCAGATCGATATCGAGGCCCTTGGCTTCGATCTCCACGACGAGATGGTTCAGGTCCTGCAACAGGAGGTTGCAGAGGAAGGCGGACTTCCTTTCGGCAAGTGTGGGCGCGAGCATCCCACGATCGCCAAGAGGGGGTTCAATGCCTTCCACATCGAAGAGCGATATGCCTTCTTCCTTGCTTTTCGTGACATGGCTCAGCGAGATGGTCTGCATCTGCTGCCTCTCACCATCGTAGACCGAAAATTGCTCGCTTTGGTGCCGTTTCAGGTATTCAAAACAGTCCTTTTGAAGGCCTGTCATGATATCATGAATGTCCTTGTCAGCGCCTGAACTGTTGAAGCGCGCAAAGCCGAAGGTGAAGTTCTCTTTCGGAACGTAGTGCCCCAAGTGCTTCACCATGGGTGTGAGCAGCACATGGGTTTCGGTCCGGATCGCAACGAGATCATCGTTCAGAAAAACCTCTGTCGGCGATGATGGCCGAATAGCAGTAGGAGGTGCTGCTCTTGGCGTAGGATCCGCGTTGTCACCATTCCGCTTGGCGGAAGATGTTGTGCGCGGTGACCCGCCCTCATTGTCCGTCCCGACAGGATCGATCTGCTCGTAGGAATTGATCGGATGAACCTTGGCCAAGAGGTTGCCGA
>CAZYPC010000010.1:2903-21286 GCA_964649165.1 uncultured Chryseobacterium sp. | reverse complement strand
GGATCGATCTGCTCGTAGGAATTGATCGGATGAACCTTGGCCAAGAGGTTGCCGAACCGAAAGGTCAGGTCCATGTGAACGTTTGTGTTGGCTTCCACGATTGTGGTCCCCTGGGCCTCACGCTCCACTGTAAGGGTTTCGCCGTTCGTGAACTCCACGTCCAAGTTGATGCGGAAAGTCTTGCTCATTGCTCTGAGAGTTTTGTGATGAGGTTCTTGAGGTTGACGGCGGTTGGTTCGATGTCCGCCAGTTCGATCTTGCCCGCAGCCACCAACCTTACGGAGCCAGCTACAGCCGCCACGGCGTCCGCTTTTGAGCCGACAGGCGGCGCGTTCACGACCCGCCCTTCCTTTGGGGCGGGTGCGGAGGTCACCGTTCGCTCCTGGGCTTTTTCCTTGCTGAGCGGGTAGAACTTGAGCGTGTCTGGGCCGAATGACTTCGTCAATGGCTCGTAGTCGTATTTGCGGGGAACGTTGAGCGGGAAGTTCTTCTTCGAGTCCTCGCTCTTACCCCAGTACTCACCTTCGAGCCCCTCCTTGAACTTCACAAGGAAGCGGATGAGCTTTCCAGCCTTGCCGTTCGCGAATCCGATGCTCTCGATCGAAATGCACGTCAGTATCGATGTTTCCATGTTCTTGGTCTTTGTGTGCGTTGAAGAGTGTTTGATGTCCGTGGAAGCCTTCTTGAGCCTCAGCAGGGGCGTGACGCCGTGCAGAGCCATGAACGTCTCAGCCAAGGCGTCTCTGGCCATGTTGATGAGATCGGGCGTTGTGACAAGCGAGTCATGGATGCTCAGAATGGGTGCATTGTCGCGGGTCTTCTCGACGAAGCGCTGCACGGCTTCATAGACCACCTTCGCCTCCTCGGCTTGAAGGAGGATCGCGAACTTTGTGTAGTCACCCTCCTTCGCTCGCTGGATCTGCAACGCGTAGCTGGGGAATTCCTTGGTAAAGCGCTTGGCTACCGGGCCCCTTTTGATGTTGTCACCGAAGAGGAACTGGTAGAAGTTTTCTTTGAACGCTTCTACCTCCATTTGCTCCGCGTTGAGCATGCCGTAGAACTGCCCGGAAAGCAAGGCCGACTCCATCCGGGCCTGCTCTGACGGGTCGAGGCCACCTTGTCTTGCGAACAAGAGGTGCATGAACAAGGGCTGACTGTTCGCGATGTCGATCTGCTCCAATGGTTTTCCATGGATGGTCAGGAACGGGCGGAGGTCTCCCGCGAGGTTGGACACGTTGTGGTGAGCACGACCAGCCTTCCCATCAACAATGCACCAGAACTGCTTATGCGCTATCCCATCCACTGCGAGCATACGTGCGCCATGCTTGTCGCTTCCTTCATGGAAATGTTCGGCGATGTGGCTCTCCGCTTTGACCTTGTCAATGGTCAGGGCCGAGAGCCACTTGGCGACCGCCGCGTATCCTGGCGGATATTGTTGGATCCGTTCCTCCTGTTCCCGACGCATCCGTCCAATGTTCCGCTGGAGCACGGGATCACCAACGTTCATGGCCACGAGGCGACCTCCACGGTACGCTTCCGTGAGGCGGTATCCGAATGAGGTGTGCTCTCTTTTGCTATAAACCCCGTTGCATTCGATGATCTTCCATGCAATGAGAGCGTCGCGGAAACGGTAGGCGTAGTCTTGACTGATGTGGCGTCTCAGGGTATCCATGTTCATGCGTACATAGCTTCCCTCTTCCTCATATCGCTTGTCGGTCATGCGCTCGAACACGATGTGGCTGATGATGAAACGGTACTGGTCCAGATATTTCAGAGGCAGTTCCCCGCTTTGGACCTTCTCCTGAAGGAGGTCATCCACCGCGACGGGGACGTACATTCTTCGCGTCTGGTGTGATGAGCCATCTACATAAGGGATACGCGGCCCCCCTTGCTTCCCCTTCCCCATTGCCTTGGTTGGTTCTATTGGGTCTTCTGGGTTACTGCCTATTTTCGCAGAACTGTGCTCCATGATCCATTCCTCATCATGTGTATCCATTGGGCATGCGTTGTCGTGTGTGTAGCACCTCAGTAGGGAGAAGGGGACCCGTATGGCAACATTTTTAGCCGTTACGTCCCCTTATATGGTTCGGCGAGACGAATTGTTTCACCTACCCCCAACATTTTTTTTGCCCCCTTCTGAAAGCCCCGTCAGGACTGGGCTGGAGGGTTCGTTAGAAAACCCTCCAGAACCAGTCCATGGTGAAACCTTGCTTTGTTCTGGACGGCCTGTTGGTCCTTCTTGGTTTGAATGAGGAGAGGAAAGTGCAGTAGCACGGGTGGACTCGATGATGATCAACCGAGCCGATCCTACCTGCTACCAAAGCAGTCTCCAATGGCACAACTTCAAGGGGCTTGACCGGAGGAAGCCCCTTACAATAAAATGAACTGCTGCGGGTTGGTAGGTTCTTCGAGAAGAAGACCTGAGATCACGACCTGACCTGCACCAGATCGCTGAGAGGCTAGGAATGCCCCTTTTTCCCCGGTTCTCGTTGTCCCAGAGGGTGTACACGCCGTCAACCAATGGGGGCTTATGGGGCGTCCTCATCCCGTGCCCCTGTTCAAGGTGCATAGCGACTGGCGACGCGATCGAGCCAGTCGTAGTGGCTGATGAGGGCATCACAACGCTTTTGCTCCCCTTCGCCAGCAATGGAGAAGTGATAGGTCGAGCAATTGCTTCGCAATACGCCACCGTGATCGACCTTCATGCGCACGTATACCTCTCGAAGGGCAGAGGCATGGGGCTCGCGACCAATGGCAAAAGCCATGATCGCATGCTCCTCATAGAGATGGGTGAAGTCGAGACAGGACATCAACCCCAGCGTGGTCTCCTTGTTATGGTGATGGGAGAGCGTGATCTTGATCCATTGTTGCAGATCAGCGACCGCGCCGCCCCTTGTCTCGGCAATGAGAATGGGACCGACCCAACAGCGCCCGTTCACGCAGCGGTCGGTTGGGTCCACTACTTTCTTTTCCATGGCCTTGGTGTGTGCATATTAGCACTCCAGTAAATAGGGCTGTCGTGGGCCGTACGGGAACGTGGGTTGAGATCTAGCCTTCAGAATTGGGGAAAAAAATTTGCGGCCCATCGGGGCGCTTTTCAGAGCAGGTCTCTTTTGCGGCCTTATTAGCGATACGCCAGTTCAAGGCCCCTGATCAGGCCCCCTAAATAGGGCCTTGTTCAGGGCCTTCGTCCCTCCTTGAAGAGGACAGGGGAAGGCTGAAGTTGACGGTGCAAGTCAGGCCCAGAATAGCCCCTAATTCCCGACCAGCAGGAGCTTGTGCCCTGCGCCGAAGCGTAGCGTCTCCAAATGCCCCATCTGCTGGCGATCATCCGTGATCAGATGCACATGGATGTTGGAGTCATGGTGTGTGAACACGCCCTTGTGATGGGTGGAGAAGAAGCCCAGCAGTTCGCAGGCTGCGTTGTGTACCGTGTACTGTCGTGCAAAGGCGTGGGCCTCATCTGGTCCATTGAACGAGGTGCCTTTCGGAAGGTCCATGACGTGGAAGTGCGCGCTGTCCACCTCCGCTTGGATGCGGAATACAAGGGGTTCTGGGCGCGCGGCAGCCCATTGCGTGAGCCAGGCATCCAAAGCGGGCAGGTCGTTTACTCCATCGGGGAGAGGAACGGTATCCCACGCTTGCACATGAGTATGCACGAAGAAGGGCGCGCGGGTGGTGGAGTTCTCGGTTACCCGCACTGTACCATCCTTAGCTACCTCGGAGACGAAAACGCGCCCATCGATAACAAGTAATTCGCCATGGAGCGCTTCCAAGGGGCCAAGGCCATAGACGCCATGGCGTGCAAGCGTGTCCATGCTGATGAGGCCAGCTAGTTGGCCATTGAACATGGTGTTCCGCATAGCGCCCGTAGTGATCACATGGGATGACTGGGCATGGCTGGATCCGAGGCGGCAGAACCAGAGCAAAGCCGCGAACACACCAGAGCGGAGCAGATGGCCTCGTTGCATTCTTCCCCGAGGTCAGGGTTCCATGGGGTCGCTCCACTTCGCGCGTACGCCCTCCCGGTTCAAATGTGTTGTACCGCCTTGAACCGTGACCGCGACCGCCAGTGCGAGGAACCAGAGTACGAAGCCGATCATGAAATAAGGTGGCTTGCCAGCCACAGGGAGCATCGGGGCGATAAGGAAGGCGCAATTGCTGAAGAATTGCATGACCAGGAGCACGGTCCCGCTGCGCGTGTTGTTGTAGGTCCATGTAAAGAACACGCTCATGCTGAACATGGAAATGATGAAGGCGAACCACGGAATGCCGTCAGGTACACCCTCTCCGATCATCATCATCATCAGATACCAGGCTCCCCACGCCAAGCCCACTACAGTCGAAGAGAACAGCGCTGACCGCCGCTCTTGCAAGCGTGTTACTGAGAAACGGATCCAAGAGGTCTCCTCTACGAAAGCGATGCCCACGAGGAAGAAGAACGTGGTCATGATGCCCCGAAGCCACCCATCATTGATGAAGCCGGGCCACTCGTCCAGCGCAAGGGCCACCACGCAGATCACGCCAAGGAATCCGAGGATGAATTTCCAGACGAAGGCCAAGGCGTACCATTTCGCGGGCACCCGCCAGTGCAGAAAGGAGCCGAAGAGCTTCTTCAGGCCGCCCCAACCGTCCAGATAGACGGTCATGAGCATGGCAAGGCCCAAGGGGAAGAAGACGCGGAACCTGAACACCATGTGAGCCGCGCGCGCACCTGCTGAATCGCTGTGCATTTCTTCACCGTCGGGGATGAGCCACCAAGTACAGAGCACCACGGTGAATTGTGCCAAGAGGGTGAGGGAAATGAAGATGGCGACAGGGTAGCGTTCGATGAAGGCGCGCATGGTGATCGGATGCGGTTGGTGTTAATGGTTCAACGCGAGGTTCGTGCAAATGGATCCAGGACTGGTTGGAACGGGCCGTTCATTGTGACTGGTCAGTAGCTCAGCGCAATGCCCGCCCCCAAGTCCATGTCACTATCGAAGTGTGTGGTAAGGGCCAGCGCGGGGCTCAGGATGTATCGGGCACGAGCCATGAACTCGCCGTCGCTGTTGGCCATCACATCCAGTCGAGCGCGAGAAGAGAGGGGAATGTCTTCGCGCATGAGTTGGGCCCGTAGGCGGCCATCCGTATCGATGCGGGTATCCAGCACCAAGAGCATGGGCAGGGTGTATTGGAAGCCAGCACAGATCGCGCTGCGACTGTCCTTCGTATTGCCTTGGCCGAAGAGGTTTTCTTCCCCGTCGTTCATGTGGGCCATACGCTGCCGCCAGTCGAAGCCGATATAGGGAAACCACCACTGCATGCGGCCGAAGTAGCGACCAAAGTGGGTTTCCACCTCCTGTCCATGATGCTCCGTGTAACCCAGCCGCCATTCAGCCTGCAACTTCCAGCGCTTGCTCTGGAGCATGGCCTCGCCGTCGTTCCCGTTCGTGGCGAAGTCATTCATGAACATGAAGTGCCAGCGCTTATCGTCGCGTGCGAAGCGCTTCCAGGAGATCCCGCTCGTGTAGGAACTGTCCTTGGTGGCGGGTGTGTCGTAGCTGAACACGCGCCCCATGCCGCTCATCATGTGGTAGAGGATGTGGCAATGGAAGAACCAATCGCCATCCTCCGTACCCGCGAACTCTATCGTATCGGTTTCCATGGGCATGATGTCCAGCACGTTCTTCAACGGAGCGTGGTCGCCCTGCCCGTTGAGCACTCGGAAGAAGTGGCCGTGCAGGTGCATGGGGTGACGCATCATGCTATTGTTGTAGAGGACCAACCGCACGTTCTCACCCTTTCGGATCATGATCTTGTCCGCCTCGGTGACGGTCTTGTTATCAATGGTCCAGAGGTAGCGGTTCATATTGCCCGTCAACTCGAAGCGCAATTCCTTCACTGGGCCGGAGGGCAAGGCAGTGCTTCTGGGGGAGCGCATCATCCCATAGTTCAAAGTGACGATTGGGCTCGTAGCAGCCGCGTGACCATGTTGCATGCCGTCCATGCCCTGAGTCTTCTGCGTAGGTGTGCTGCCCGTGATCTCAGGGTACATCACGGTGTTCATGTCCATGCGTTGCAACGCCATGTTCATGCCCATGTCCTCCATCTCTCCGTTCATCCGCATCATGCCGTTCATCATCTTCATCCCCTCGAAGTACTTCAGGGGTGCCATGGGCGCTGCGAGTTGCTTGATCCCTTTGCCCAACCAAACGGATGTGCTCCGCGTGCGGTCCTCGGACGTGGCCAGTAGTTCAAAGGCCGTGCTGTCGGTGGGAATGGTTACGATGATATCGTAGGTCTCCGCCACGCCCATGATGAAACGGTCCACCTCAACAGGTTCCACGTCCATGCCATCGCTGGCCACCACGCTCATCTTACCGCCAGCGTAGCTGATCCAGAAGTAGCTGCTGGCCCCGCCATTGATCAACCGAACGCGCACGCGATCACCCGCCTTGAACTGGGGCGCTTCGTCCTCTGGCCTGCCATTGGCCAGAAAGGTGTTATAGTACACGTCGCTCACGTCCATCGCCCGCATGCGTTTCCACTCGTTGGCAAGTTTGGTACCCACGTAGCCCTCTTTGATGGCGTCCCAGTAGCTCTGCGTGGTGCCAGGGCGGAGGTGGCTTTTCTGGATGCCGAACCAGTCGTTGGCGTTGTGAAGGCGGCGATGGACTTCGTTCGGCTTCATGTCCGTCCACTCGCTGAGGATGACCGTGTATTCGGGTAAGGGTTCCTCACCGCGCTTGTGGATGATGAGCGCGCCGTGCATGCCGTTCTGCTCTTGCAAGTCGGTGTGCGAATGGTACCAGTACGTTCCACTTTGCACCAACGGGAACTTGTACACCTGTGTTTCGCCCGCTTTGATCGGTGGTGTGGTGAGGTAGGGCACGCCATCGAAGCGATTTGGCAGGATGATCCCGTGCCAATGCAGGGAAGTTTCCTCCTTCCGCATGGCGTTGTGGACGATGATGAGCGCCGTATCACCCTCAGTGAATTCCAACGTGGGCATGGGGGACTGGCCGTTCACCGCATAGCCCTTCCGTGGCTTGCCCGTGAAGTTGTAGGTGGTGTCCGTGATGGTGAGTTCGTAGCGCGTGAGCTTGGGCGTGAAGGGTTTTGTGAAGACCGAAGCGCCCAAGGGAGCGTACGACTTGTCAGGGTCCTGTGCGTTGAGGCTTCCGCATAGTAGGAGAGCGAAGAAGGGGGAGAACTGGCGGATCCCCTTCATCCCTTCGCAAGGTTGCGCTTGAGCAAGCGGGCGTTCAGCGCTACGATCACTGTGCTCATGCTCATAAGGGCTGCGCCCAACGCGGGGCCGATCATGATGCCTTGTGCGTGCAGCACGCCCGCAGCCAATGGAATGGCCACCACGTTGTATCCAGCGGCCCACCAAAGGTTCTGAACCATCTTGCGGTAGGTGGCACGGCCAAAGAGCACGAGTTGGAGGATGTCGTTCGGGTCACTGCGCACGAGTATGATGTCGGCCGTGGCTGCGGCGACATCCGTTCCTGAACCGATGGCGATGCCCACATCCGCTTGGGCAAGTGCAGGCGCATCGTTCACACCGTCGCCTGCCATGGCTACGTAGCCTCCGCGATCCTGCAAGCGCTTGATGATCTCCACTTTTTCGTGCGGGAGTACTTGCGAGTAGTGCCCGTCCAAGCCGAGCTTCTCGCTTACGTAGGCTGCAACGCGCTCGTTGTCGCCCGTGGCCATATACGTCTTGATGCCTAGCGCATGGAACCGTTCAATGGCATGGAACGATGAGGTCCTGATCGGGTCGGCCAAGGCGATGGCTCCTGCTAATTGACCGTCCACCACGATGAGCACTACCGTTTCAGTGGCATCGGTGAAGGTCCGTTCGGGGATCGAGAAGCCCATCGCTTCCGCTTGCTTAGGGCTTATGGCCATCACCTTGCGACCTTTCACGGTCCCCTGAACGCCATGACCAGGGTCCGCTCTGAAGTCAGTGGCAGGCTGGATCGTGAGGCCATCGTCTTTCAGCTTCCGCAGGATACCGCTGGCGATGGGGTGTTCGGAGTGCTGCTCCACCGCACCCGCATACCGCAGCAAAGTGGTTTGGTGGAAGGTGTCATCCAGTACAACAATGCGTCTTACTCCGAATTCGCCCGTGGTAAGTGTGCCCGTTTTGTCGAACACCATGGTGGTGATCCTGCGCGCGTTCTCGAAAGCGGTACGATCGCGTATGAGCAATCCGTTGCGTGCGGCCAGCATGGTGGAGTAGGCCACCACGAGCGGTACGGCCAATCCCAAAGCGTGCGGGCAGGAGATGACCATCACCGTAACCATGCGCTCCAAGGCGAAGGGAAGCCCTGCATCCATCAGCAGCCACGCGATCAAAGTGAGCACGCCAGCACCCAAGGCCGCATACGTGAGCCAACGTGCCGCGCGGTCGGCGAGGTTCTGCGTTCTGGACTTCGCCCTCTGCGCTTCACGGACCAACTGGGCCACTTGGTGCAGGTAGCTCGCTTCGCCCGTGTGCTCCACGCGCACGGTCAATGAGCCATTGCCGTTCACCGAACCACCGATGACGCGATCGTTGGCGCTCCGCTGTGCGGGCAAGGATTCACCCGTAAGCATGCTTTCGTTCACATGGCTTTCGCCGCTCGACACCATACCATCGGCGGGGATCTTCTCACCAGGCTTGATCAGGATCAGGTCTCCAGCTTTCAGCGATGCCACCTTCACATCCATCATGTGATCACCGTGAACGAGATGGGCCTCATCTGGCATCAGCTTAACCAATAGTTCGAGCGCGTTGGATGTGGCCATCACCGAGCGCATTTCGATGATATGGCCCAAGAGCATGATGTCGATCAGCGTCGCCAGTTCCCAGTAGAAGAGCATGCCCGCCAATCCGAGGACCACGGCGGTGCTGTAGAGGTAGGCGGAAGTGATCGCCACGGCGATCAACGTCATCATGCCAGGCGCACCTTGGCGCAGTTCGCCGAGCGAGCCTTGGAGGAAGGGCCAGCCACCAAAAGCGAACACAGCGGTGGACAGCGCCAATTGGATCCAGGTGTC
This sequence comes from uncultured Chryseobacterium sp., assembly GCA_964649165.1. Lineage (GTDB taxonomy): Bacteria > Bacteroidota > Bacteroidia > Flavobacteriales_F > PHOS-HE28 > PHOS-HE28. Next base: position 12,256 of record CAZYPC010000010.1, on the reverse strand, counting down.
CCCTTGGAAGGTCCAGCGCACCCCGAGGATCTCCTGCACCATGGGCGATAGGAGCACAATGGGGATGGTAAGCAGGGCCGAACCCCAGAGACGCCGCCGATAGTCAGAGATCATGGCTGGGCCATGGGTGGCGTGATCACCACCGCCATGCTCACCATGCGCTTGACGTGCTGGTGAAGCGGCCATCGCCGTGGATGGCATCGGTTGGGTGTGATGATGTTCCACGGCCAGTGACCTGTGCCCTTGGGCGCTATTGGATCGACTCCTGCACGCTACCGCAGCCCAACATCATGCTACCATAGAACGGATTCTTGATCTCCTTCTCCTTGCTCAGCCAATCTGAGCCCCCGTTGTACATCGGGCAGTGGTCGAGATAGAGTGGGGCTTCCTGCGGGACAGCCTTGGCCAGTTGCACCATAGCAGGGGTGAGCTTGGCGAAGAGGTCGCGCTGCTTGTCCAGATCAGTGGTCTCCGAAAGCGGATGCAGATGCGGCATGGCTGCGGACATCACCTGCGGCCACACCGTGCTCACGTTCTCAGGGATCGACTTGTCGTCCACCGAGTGCAGCGCACCGTTCAGTTCTTCAGCATGCTCCTTCGCAGCTTTCGCATCCGAGGCCACGAGCGCATCCTTCAGCTTGAAGTACGCATCGAACACCGCCTGTATGGAAGCGGCTGCGGCCTTGGGGTGCTGCATGGCGGAGTGGTCATGTCCGTTGGGACCCATGTCCCTTTCTTCGGCATGCGTGGCATGCTCATCCATGGAAGTTGATGCCTCGTGCTTGTCCGCTTCGGCATGATGCTTCATTGTGCGCTCGTACTGGCAGCAGCCGGGCAACGCTGCGTAGGCCGCATCAGGAGCCAGATAGTTGGGCGTGTCGTATCCAGCCAGCGAAATGCGTTTCAGGATGGCATCGAGGCTCGTGCGCATGCTGTCAAAGGCCACCGTGGCCTGTTTGGTGTCGGGATCCCAGTTGACCTGAGCTTCACCCTTCACATTCCCAGCTTCAGCGATCCGCTTCGCGCACAGCGGGCAATCCCCGTCGATGCGCAAGTTGACAGTGCGCGTGTTCTTCATCTGGGCCGCACAACTCGACAGCAGGACGGAGCCAGCGATCGCGAGCAACAGGTTCAAGGTTCTCATGGTCATCTGTGTGATGTGATCAGGTCCGAGTTCAATGCCCATGCCGCTTGTCGCCGGGTGCAGGCGGCTTCACATCTTTTCCCGTTCGCTTGTAATGGCAGCACTCGGGCAATTCGCTGTACACACTGTCCGACGCGATGAACGACTGGTTGTCATATCCAGCAGCAGCAATGTGCTGGAGCACCGCGTTCAACGAAGTGCGCGTGCTGTCGTAGATGATGGTGGCTTTGCGTGTTTCCTTGTCCCAATCGGCTTCGGACAGGCCCTCCATGAGCGCTGCCTTTTCGATGGTCTCCTCGCACATGCCGCAGTTGCCATTGATGAGCACTTCGGCTTCCTGTGCGTTCGGGATGTTCGAGCACGAGCAGAGCAGGCCGATGAGGCTCAGCGCGGTCAGAATGGTTCGGGTAGTCATGGTCCTTCGTTCTTTGTTCGTTCGTTCAGCAGCAACTGGGCAGGTCCGTGATGAGTTCCGCTGTGATGCCCACCTCCCGCAACCGCTCGGCCAACGCACGGGCCGAGGTTCCTTCGCGGCAGGCAACCGTCATGCGCCGCTCTTGGTCCTCCAGATCGATGATCCAGTTGCCATGGCCAAGGATGGCGTTGAGCTTAGGGGTAAGCTCCCGGAGCCTATCGCTGGCGGGAATGTCCGTGGTGAATATCAGTGCGCGGTCCATGGTGTTTCAACGGACGGATATGATCAGCATGAGGCCACTCATGGCCACCATGAGAAGGTCTTCAATGAGCGTGATCCTGCTGAGCGGCAACTTGAAAATGGTGCCCAGGCAAGCGCACTGGAAAGGTGAATTCTTCAGCACCTGTTGGACCACACCGATGCTGCTTACTGCCATCACAATGAAGGTGGCGGCGTTGGTGATCGGGGAGAGGGGAGCCAACACGTAGGCGATCCCAAGGCCCAGTTCGATGAAGGGATACATGAGGCCATACGCGGGTATGCGTTGGGCGATCACGTCGTATGTGGCATAGCCCTCCGCGAAGCCATGCAAGTCCAGTAGCTTGAAGAAGGAGAATGTGAGGAAGAAGGCCGCCATGAAGCTGGCCATCCAGTGCATCGGGTCAAAGCCACCCCGCGCGAGTTGCACCAGTGTGGCCGCTCCTCCGATGTATGCGAAGAGAAGGTAGATGGGTTTGAACGAGGTGGCCTCCACATCGGGGGTATCCATGGCAAGCGCTGTCGCATGCCCGTCCTCAGCGAGGCTGAAGTTGCCTGCGTTCGCCACGGCTTTCGCCAATACAGCCGTGTCCACATGTGTGGACATCGTGAGGGTGGCCACGGGCGGATCCAGCATCACGTCGGCGTGGGTGATGCCAGGGGTATTGAGCAGGGCGCTCTTCACCTTGGCTACGCAGTTGCCACAAGTGAGCCCTTGGATGGAGTAGGTATGGGTCATGGTCGCTTTGTTGGGTACAAAGCTCCAGGCCCGCCAACCGCGACTTGTTACAGGATGATGGATGAGAGTTACAACTTCCATCACGCTACGTGTTCACCAGGTCGAGCGCTTTCCGCCGTTCCGCACCGATGCGCTTGAAGTGCGATGGGCTGTGACCGACGAACTGTGCGAACTGGTTGCTGAGGTGTTGCACGCTGCTGTACCCCAGCCGATCGGCGATCTCCGTCAGGCTCAATTCATCGTACACGAGCAATTCCTTGGCCCGCTCCAACCGCAACAGGTTGTGGTAGCGCTCGATGCTCGTTGCTTCCACTTGCGAAAAGAGCTTGCTCAGCCCCGAGTATTCCATGGCCATGTCGCGAGCCAGCCAGACGGAGAGTTTCTCTTTGCGCCGTTGCATCGCATCACCCTGCACATGTTGTTGAAGCAGATGCTTGACGCGTTCCACCGTACGCACCCGCTTGTCATCGATCAACTCGAAACCGATCTCGGCCATGCGAGCGGCCAGCCTTTCGCGTTGACCAGCGCTCAACCCTTTGGCCAAGCCCACTTCACCGAGGTTGACGTACGTGGCCCTGATCCCTTCATCGTCCAACAAGCGACGCACGGCCGAGCGGCATCGGTCGCAGACCATGTTCCGTACGTGCAGCTTGTGTAGCGGTTCCATGTGGGCGGATGGAACAAGCGGGAGGGATACCTCGCCCTCCCGCTGTTCCATGGGTTGGTTGATCAGTGCGTGCGCAGCACAACGAGCGGATGGGTTCCGATCCCGCCGTTCGCACGCACCATCACGGTGTAAGTGCCATCGGCCAATGAAGCAATGTCCAACCATTGGCTCGTGCTCACCGATCCTCGCTGCACCACCGTGCGACCAGTCGCGTCGATGATGGATACTTCGGCCGAGCCGTTGAGAGCACCGAGGTCCAGACGCACTTGATCCGTGGCGGGGTTGGGGTAGATGGCGAATGGGACAACAGACCGTTCACCGATGCCCACGGTCGTGCCCACTTGCACATCGTCGATGTAGACGTTGTTGCCCCAATTGCTTTCGCCCTCGAACATCAGGAGCACTTCAGGCTGGCCGAGAACTGAAGCAAGGTCCACCTGTTCCAAGCGCCACTGTGCGGCGGTCGGAGTGAAGGCGGAGGTGGTCGGGGTTCCCGTGGAGAGCGTACCTCCTTGCTTGTCGTAAAGCGTGCTCCAGGAGCCGCCACAATCCGTGCTTACTTTCACACGGAGGGCATCGGTGCTGCCGCTGTTGTACTGGCGATAGGCCACATGGAAGCCGAGTTCCGTACCCGTGGGGGCTCCGCTCAGATCGATGGGAGGCAGCATCATGTAGTCCTGCTGGCCCGTGATGTCCATGTCGCCCGAGAAGTTGTCCATCTTCAAGCAGGCCGTGCTCAAGCCCATTCCGCTGGCATTGGTCACGCGCTGCATGAACAGGTTCGGGTTGAAGTGGGCGTAGCTCCAATCCGCTGGGGGGAAGGCGGACGCCTCGAAGCCTTCGTTGAAGGGTATGGTAACGGGTACGGCGATCGCTCGGAAGGAACCTTCCAATACGTCGTTCATCATGTTCATGTCCGCAGCGCCGTTCAGCATGGTGATCATCGCGCTCAGCTTGTGCGTTCCAGGAGCAAGCGCGATCGACGGCAGGGTCACGTCCACCGAGGTATTCGGAGCCAAGGTGCCGCTCCAGGAGAACATCGAGGATGTGCCATCTTCCAGAGAGACCTCGATATCCGCAGAGGTGATATCGTTCAAGCCAACGTTGGTGAGCGTAACGATCGGGGCAACGCTGGAAGCGCAGACATCGAAAGCCGTCGAATAAAAGTCGGGCTCCGTGGCAACTGTCTGTGGAGTGAGGATGGCGGTGATAGCGCCGTCGTCGGACATAGGAATGGGGTCGATGCGCACCACTTTATCCCCCGTATAGTTCACGAACCAGATCCTGCCATCAGGTCCGACCTTCACGCCCATGATGCCCGCTTGACCAGTAGCAATGACGCCAAGAGAAGCTGGCGTACCCGTCACGTCGTAGAGGTGGATATCGCCGTTGTCGTTGTCGCTCACGACCAGTCTGCCATCTACATAGTCGATGCCACACGGCTGACCTGTTGCCCACGTGTCAACGATCTCGACGGTAGCGCCCTCCACCTGCTTGTAGGTGGCGAGCGGCTCGCTGGCGGTACTTGGCGCGCTGAGGTTGCCCGTTTCCGAGCCGCTGAGGGTGTTCAATCGTTTGATCTGCTTGGAACCGCCGTCGATGAAATAGAGCCAATGGTTCGACCTATCCAGCACCATGTGGCTGGGAACATCTGGTACGCGCGTTACGGGCACGTCGATGTAGCGCCAGATCTTTCCCGCACCGTGATCGTCGTAGCCAGGTCCGTGGTCCTGCACATAATCATAGCGACAGATGTTGCCGTTGTGCCCATCCATCACCCAGTAGACCTTCGCTGAATCCGAAGCGATGCCCATGGCGTATGGGCTTTGGTGCAGCATATCGCGGTGGCTGCCGAGGGGAAGGCCGCTTACCCATGCGTTCTGGAAGACCGTGGCGAAGATGTTCGGGTCGGCGCTCCAGAGGGCTGGACCCATGAAGGTCGAATTGCCGCCTGCGGTGCTTTGGATCTCGCTCACGGCAGACCATTCCCCGTTGGGCGAAAAGGCCATAGCACTGGCCACGCGCATAAAGTGGCTGCTGTGCGTGTCCTTCTTGTATTCATCGGTCTGGCCTGCCAGCCCGGCGTTGCGAACGATCACCATGCTCCCGCCATTCGTCCCGCCCTTCAACATCACCCACAATTCGTTGGTGTTCGGCTTGAAGTCCAGATCGCGCGGCATGTCCACTTGATCGGAACTGGTGACGATATTGGTGTACGTGAGCGGATCGGTGAGGTAGCGGTCAATGCACTCCATCTGCCCGTAGGCCATGGGAAGCGCGCTTGCTGCGAGGATGGTCGAGTAGAGCCTGTTCATCGGGTTCGTGGGTTAAGGGTGGAGGAGGTCAGTGTTCTTGTGTCGTGGCGATAACGAGCTGGTCCATGAGGTGCGCATTGATGGGCGCATCGCCATCGGAGGAAGGGGTGGCCAGCAGGTCGATGCCTGTGAGCAGTAGTTCAAGATCGACGGGCAGCGCAGCGGTGAGCGAACCGCCTTGGATCAGGTCGGCATGCACGGGGCTGGTGTTACTGCGGCGCAGCGCTTCGCCTGTGCATCTGAAACTGAACCGGGGGTCGCTGGCATCGAGTTCCCCATCACCGTTGCCATCCACCTGTCCGCTGATGTGCAGGAAGTGGTAGCCGTCGTTATTGGTGCCGCAGTACATGGCGGCCATGTCGGATCCATTGGTCGGAGGGGTCTGGTCTTCCTCGGGGCGAAGGCCAAGGTCGAATCGGAGCTGATGCAGGTGGCCAGCGGTAAGCGGCCCGAGAAGGAAATCGTTGGTCGCGTTGGCGGCGCTGGCCACGAGCTGCACGCCCTCGAACGTGGTGATCACGCCCTCATCATCGTCCTCCGCTTGAATGGCGGAGACGATGAAACAGAGCGTGTCCAGTTTGTACAGATGGCCCAGAGTATCGAAATAGGTGCTGGCCAGTTCGTAGCCGTGACCGCCGTAGTTGAATGTGACGGCAAGGCGTTGCTGCACCGTGGGCGGTTCCAGTTCCTCCGGCTCGATCACCTCATGTTTGCAACCTGAAAGCAACAGGAGCATACCCGTTCCAGCCGCACCCAGCAACAAGGGGGTCATGCGACGCTTCCTCCTCGCCGTACTGTTCAGGGGCGATCGGGGTGCGGTCAGGTGCGGACTGGAACAGGTCATGATCAGGCGGTCATTGTTTCACGAACCGACCCACCGCGCGGGACCTGTCGGCCGCAGTGAGTTCCAACGTGTATGGTCCTGTAGGTAGCGAACTCACATCCATCAAGCCACCGGACAACGGGGCGTTGCGCATCACGAGGCGGCCTTCGGCATCCCTCACATCAGCGGAGAGGTAGTGCAGCGGGATATTGATCGCAGCATGGGCAGGGTTGGGCCAAGGGAACACGCGCTCACCTGCACCAACGACGGGCAGAATGCCCACATCAGAGCCGACCGTTGCCTTCCGATAGCGGACCTGTCCGAGGCTGGGCTCGCTCCAGATGATGTGGAAGGCTCCATCCGCATAGGCGATATCGGGCGTTTTTTGCGCGCCAATAAGGTCCACGTTCACCGTGTCCGGAGCACGCAAGCCTTGCACGCCTGTGGTGCTCCAACTGAACAGGATCTCATTCTGCCCACTAATGGTTTGCTGCCAGACCACGCCAAGCGTATCGCCACTGCCTGCGATGCGAGGGAAGTTCTGTTGCAGGTTGGATGGCTGGCCAGGATGCACAGGATACTGCTCACCCAGCGTCAGGTTCTCCGCTGAGGCGCTTCCCAGATAGACCTTGCTTCCGTCGTTGGCCCCGGACATCCATACGTAGCGAACGCTGTCACCGTCCAGATAACCATCGGGTCCACTAGAAGGGCAGGCGGGCAGGAACCATCCCGTAGTATCGACAACGGTGCCGATCGGAAAACTGGCCCCACCGTCCGTGGAAGTGGCCGCCCACATCACGCGCACGTTGGATCCCGCGTTGCGATAAAGCGCCACCACATGATCCGGATCCGCCACCACTTGGTTCGGGCAGCAGTCACATACGTCTCCAGGTGCGAACGGTGCGCTCACTTGCACGGGCGTCATGAATGCGCCTGCCAGCATACGGCTCACGACTTGCCGTGCTCCGAAATAGCCACTATCGAATTGCATGTACTGTACGAGCGGTGCGTCCGGGTCAACCACATCGATCGAGGGGAAGCGTGAGACCTTGCCATCAAAGGGATCAACGCGCAGCGTATCACCCCATGTGAAGCCACCGTCATCCGAACGGCGCACATACACGGGCATGCTTTCCTCGGGAGCGGCTTTCATCACCACCCAAACGGTATTTCCTGAAGAGGCGATGCTGCTTCCCATCCAATCGGCGATGGCGGGCATGAACCCGGCGCTCACCTCGACAGGAGCGCTGAACGATGTGCCATCACCTACGGCCACATGATTGGACATCGGCGAATTGTCACCCCAGAGCACCACGGCATCACCATCCGCGTTCAGCGCGATGCGCGGCCGAAGCGCGCCTTGGTCCGCCGCGTTGCAATCGATCACTTGCTCCCAGAACAGCACAGGTTCTTGGGCTAATGAGGCGTGGCCGACAACCGCGACGCTGAAGAACATCGCGATCCGAAGTGTCAACACGGAAACATGTGGGCTATACTCCATCACTGCTTCATGAATCGACCGATCGCACGCGACTTGTCCGTTGCGATGAGTTCCAAGGTATACTGCCCAGCGGCCAGGGTGCTCACCTCCAGTGAGGTGCCGTTCGGCGTGGTGTTGAGCACAATGCGGCCTTGTGCGTCGATCACCTTGGCCGAGGTGTAGCTGCCGTTCAGGTTCAATGTGCTGGCAACGGGGTTCGGGCCAAGGGTGATGGTATGCGCACCGATCTCTTCAACACCGATCGCACCCTGTAAGGCGCTGTTGATGGCCGCGATGATCGTCGGGTCATCGCTGGCGCTATGGCCAAGCTCGTTGTAGTACACGCCATGGTTCGCCCCACCTCCGAGCACGATCACCGTGGGCATGCCCATGCCGCCGTAATAGGTGGTCTGCGCGCTCATGCCAGCGAACACCGGATGGGTGAAGCCGTTGTCAGATGCCCATGTGTTGATCTGCGCGCAGGTGATCGCGTTGGTGTAGCCGATCGTATAGAACTTGACCATGGCGGGGTTCGATGTGTTCGGGATCACGTTATCGACGATAGCGTGCGTGGCAGGAATGCACGAGGGGCAGCCCATCATCACCAGGTCGATCACCACGCAATAGCCCGCGTCGAGGTCGCTGAACAGGGTGTGGGAGGTTCCCGCGCAGTCGTTCGCGGTAAAGTCCAATGCGGTGGTCTGGGCACGCGAGCCCGTTGCTGCAAGCAGTGCGAGAGCGAGGTACAGGTGTTTCATGTTCTTCAAGGTTTGAGTGTTCGAGCGTTCTTGTTCGGTTCTGTTCAGTGAGTGATGATCACTTGACGCACCAGCCGCTGGCCAGCCTTGTCGGTGATCGAGAGGAGGTAGGAGCCTGAAGCGACCGCTTCCACTTGTGCTGTAGCAGCGCCGTTCGTGGTGTTGATCGTTCCGGAATGGACCATGCGGCCCGCAGCGTCCGTGAGGCGGATCTCGGCGGTGCCTTTGATGGTCGGCAAGCGCAGGTTCAACACACCCGTGCTCGGGTTCGGCCAAACCACCAAAGCATCATTCGCGTTGTTCTCGCCGACGGAATTGGGATCCACCACCACGAACTGGCCCATCATGCCTTCATCCTCGTGCATCAGCATGTGGCAGTGGTACATATACGGCATGTCGGGATCGGTGAAGTCCTCGAAGCGCATGATCGCGCGGGCACTGCCTTGCGGTGGCACGTAGATCACGTCCTTCCACCCGGTTTCCCAAGCGTCGGGCGCGGACCCGTTGCGGTCTAGGATGTTGAACTCGACATCATGGATATGCACGGGGTGGCCGACCATCGTGTTATTGGTGAAGGACCAGATCTCTGTGTTGTCCAGCGGTATGGTCACGTTGATCACGTCCATGTCCATCAGTTCGCCGTTGATGGTGAATGGCCCTTCGATCATCGGCAAGGGGCCCATCGTCTCGGGTTCGAGAATGAAGTTGCGGGTGATATCCGCATCGGCTTCGTTCAGGGGGAGCGTTGGTACCA
>CAZYPC010000010.1:0-2803 GCA_964649165.1 uncultured Chryseobacterium sp. | reverse complement strand
CATGCCGTTGTTGAAGCCCAGCAGGAAGGTGCGCTCGGAGCTGCCGTTCAAGCAACGCAGGCGCACCACTTGTGCAGGCAGTTCCTTCCAAGCATCGCGAACGCCATTGGTGATCACTACACTGTCCAAACCCGTGTGCAGCATGATCTCACCCGCCACGATGGGCTTCGCCTGAAGGATCAAGGGAATGTCATCTACGCCATAGGTGCGGGGGAGGGCCAGCGCTGCTTCCTGCGGATTGCGCACGATGATCATGCCCGCCAGTCCCTTGCTCACTTGATAATCCGTGAGGCCGATGCCATGGGGATGATACCAGAATGTGCTGGCGCGGTTCATCACCGTGAACGTGGGCGACCAGGTGGAATCAGGATAGATGAGCGAATGTGGGCCGCCATCGTTCTCGGCGCTCACATGCAGGCCATGCCAATGCGTGGTAGTGAGGTCGGGCAGGGTGTTCGTCACGTTCAGCGTAACGGTCTGTCCTTGCTCCAGGATGATCGTCGGTCCCAGCAGGTCGCCGTTGTAACCGTAAGTGGGGATCACCTCGCCAGGATGGAACTCCCATGTGCCCTCCTGAATGGTCAGGTCCACGTTCGATCCGCTGAGCGTATCGGGTATCGGCAGCGCGTTCTGGGCGAACGCGGCCAATACCGACAGTGTGGCTCCGAAGGCCAGCGCTGCACGGTATCCATGCGTCCCCGTATTCCGCACTCGGCTCATGTGGCTCTGCGGATGTAGGCATGGGAGCACGGACCGCCATATAGGAGCCTGATCTTCTCGGGCTTGTCCTTGAAGAAGGCATCGCAGGCCACGCGCACGCCGGGGTTGGAATCGTTGCCGTTCACGGTAACGCCAGGAACGTGGTAGTCCATGAACACCATGATGCCGCGTGGGCTCATGCACGGATAGACGGATCGGATCGCGTGATCGATCAGCTTGGAGTGCATCTCCACGGGCATGCCCGACCCGAGATCGATGTGGGCGAACGCGATCGATCCAGGTAACTCGGCGGGAACGGTCTTGTAGACATCGCCTGCGTGTATCTCAGGCATCGCAGCCCCGGTGCTTCGGATGTTCTCCTCGAATACATCCCGGATGCCCCTCACCGAGCCAAGCTCAATGTCGAAGCTGTCATAGACATGCAGCCGCCTCTCATTGCGGTGGGCGGCCAGCAGTGCGGCGAAAACGGCGGCAGTGCTGCCCGTGTAGCATCCAAGCTCCACGAATTCGCCAGGTACCTCGTGTTCGAGTAGCTCGTTGATGAGCAGTTCAAAATTGCCCACTTGCTCCAAGCTCACCATGTCCTCCCGGTGATCGAAGCGCTTCTTCAGGTCGTAAGGCATGCGCAATTTGCCTAGCACCTTGTTCATGTACATGACCCAAGGGGAAACGGTCCAGCGCTCAGCGTTCGGCCATGTGTTCGGCCCTTCTTGTTCTAGTGATGGCATTGTTGGTCTTTCATGTTCGATCGGTAGAAAATGCACGCGCTCCGATGCGTTGCACCAGAGCGATCCGAACGAAGAGAAGACTACAAACGCAGAATGCCCAGTTCTACCAGGCCGTCCAGAACTGTCCCTCGGGGTGGCGGCTTGTCCGCGAACCTGATGGGTGTACAGAGGGCAATGAAAGGCGGCTCACAGGCCGCGAATTCCATATCGGTCGCGGGGCCTGCCTCAGGTAGTTGAGCCGCTGAGGTGCGTTGCTGGGCATCGAGCACGGCCTCCACCTTATTGAAGGTGCAGCACAAGCGATTGAACGCAGGCATGTGCTCCGGAGCTTCCTTGTGCAGGCAGCAACTCTCCGCTTGGCCCCAATGCACCGTCGTGCGCCCCATGTCCTGACAGGTCATCTGCCAGAGCGCAGGCATGCACTGGGCCGCCAGCAACAGCACGGCGACAGGCAGGGCGAAAAGGCGGAGCAGGCGCATGATCGAGGCAATGTTAAGCGGAATGGCCGCCTGACCGCCCATCAGCAAGTGCGTTTTATTGGAAAGCTGGGTGTTGATCGGGTCCAACGGTGCGGCCCGGTCCGATCACTCGGCCTCCACAGCCGTCACCATGTTGTCCATCAACACTTGGTTGGCGGGCTCATACCCCGTGGCCGATGGCGTGGCCAACACATCCACACCAGCAAGCACGCTGCAAATGTGTACGTGTACATGCAGGCCGAAGTCTTGTCCCATGACCACGGGCACGGTGTAGGGCAGTTCCGCCACGCGCAGGGCGGCATTCGTGGCGCAGCGGTAAGAGAACACGGGGTCATCCGCATCCACCACACCCGTGCCATCGTCATCCACGCGGCCTTCCAACACCATGAAGTAATAGCCGTTGGCTGGGTCTGTTCCCCAGTGCATCGTGGTATCGTTCAGCGGGGGCAGGGCCGTGGCAGGATCGGCATGGTTGTCGGCACTGTCCACACCAAGGCTCATCACCACCGTGTCGATATCGTGATCTCCGACAGGCAGATCACCATAGGCGGTGGCTGGTACATCCTGTGCGGTGCAAAGGCAATAATGGTGCTCGTACTGCGCCACCACAACGCCATTCTTTTTCAGTTGCACCGTGCCCATGAAGAGCTTCACCGCTGTGAAGCGGATGGCGTGGCCCGAAACATCCGCATAGGTGCTGTCCAGATCAAGGTCCGCAGTGCCGTCCCAATGGAAGCCGTAGAACACACGTAAGGTCCCAGCTTCGGGCGTGGGCTCCACCACCTCGTGCTGGCAAGCTGCCAGACCAAGAGCGCCAAGCATGGCGAAAGCGGGTATGGTCCTATCTCTCAGCACTGGGGCTGAAAGGTAGAAAGA
>CAZYPC010000009.1:68469-75584 GCA_964649165.1 uncultured Chryseobacterium sp. | reverse complement strand
GCGGAGAGGGGGGGATTCGAACCCCCGGTACAGTTTAACCCGTACGGCAGTTTAGCAAACTACTGGTTTAAGCCACTCACCCACCTCTCCTTGGAAAGAACGATCCGCCTTTCAGCGGGGGGGCAAATATAGAAGTCCCCTCTGCACTCGGTGGCTACTTTTGCGGCCCCCAACCCCTGTCCGTTGACCGGGGCCCCAACCCACAGCATACATGCCCCGCGAAGTCGTCATTGTCGCCGCTGCCCGCACGCCCATCGGGAGTTTTGGAGGTTCTCTGGCCGATGTGAGCGCCACTCAACTGGGCGCCGCCGCCGTGAAGTCCGTGATCGACCGCAGCGGGATCGACCCGAAGTTGGTGTCCGAAGCCTACATGGGCAGCGTGCTGCAGGCCAACCTGGGCCAGGCACCGGCCCGGCAGGCAGTGAAGTTCGCCGGCCTGCCCAACGAGGTACAGTGTACCACTGTGAACAAGGTCTGCGCTTCGGGCATGAAGGCGACGATGCTCGCGACCCAGAGCATCCTGCTCGGTGACAACGATGTGATCATCGCCGGTGGCATGGAGAGCATGAGCGGCACGCCCTATTACGTTGAGAAGGCGCGCTACGGCTACCGCTTCGGCAACGGCGCGCTGGTGGACGGCATCGGCAAGGATGGACTCACGGACGTGTATCATCAGACAGCGATGGGCGTAAGCGCTGAACTCTGCGCAGCCAAGTATGGCATCACGCGCGAGCAACAGGATGCGTTCGCCATCGAGAGCTACACCCGGAGCGCGAACGCGTGGAAGGCCGGGAAGTTCGCCGAAGAGGTGACCCCGCTCACCGTGAAGACCCGCAAGGGGGACGTGACCATCAGCGAGGATGAGGAGTACAAGGCGGTGAGCTTCGACAAGATCCCGGCGCTGAAGCCCGTTTTCCAGAAGGACGGCACGGTGACGGCGGCGAACGCCAGTACCATCAACGACGGTGCTGCCGCGCTGCTGCTGATGAGCTCGGAAAAGGCGAAGGCGCTCGGCCTGAAGCCCTTGGTAAAAGTGTTGAGCTATGCCGATGCGGAACAGGCTCCCGAGTGGTTCACCACCACGCCCAGCGTGGCCATTCCACGCGCCGTGGAAAAGGCAGGTTTGAAGATGGGCGACATCGGGTTCTACGAGATCAACGAGGCGTTCAGTGTGGTCTCCCTGGCGAACATGCAACTGCTGAAGCTCGATGCCGCCAACGTGAACGTGAACGGCGGGGCCGTATCACTGGGGCACCCGCTCGGATGCAGCGGCGCCCGCATCCTCGTCACCCTGATCAACGTCCTGAAACAGAACGGCGCCAAGTATGGCGCGGCCGGCATCTGCAACGGCGGCGGCGGGGCCAGCGCGATGGTGCTTGAGAATCTCTGATGAACTGAAGCTGGTTGTCAGTTGATGGTGGTCGGTTGTCCGGCGGAGCAGTACGAGCGCGTGATGACCGCCGTTGGATGACCTCAAGGTGCGCTATCGGCAGCCCATCAACGAACAACCGACAACTGACAACCGACAACCGCATGTCCTCCGTCATCTGCCCGCTCTCCATCGTTCCGGTCCGCAAGGATCCGAGCGATCGCGCCGAAATGGTGACCCAATGGCTTTTCGGCGAAACGGCCGAGGTACTCGAACGTCAGGAGAAATGGACACGCTTGTGTTTCGATCACGACGGATACGAAGGGTGGGTGGACAACAAGCAGCTCCTGTCCTGCGCCACACCCAATGCCGATCCTGATCTGCGCGTGCTGGACCAGTCCTCCATCGTTGACCTGGGGGATCGACAGGTGTTGCTGCCCTATGGGGCGGTCCTGCCCTTCTACAAGCAGGGCAGCATCCTTTTCCAAGGGAAACGAGTGCCGGTGAATGCGCTCGTGAACTACGTTTCCTTTGAAGAACGTGGACAGCAGATCGAGACCTACATGCATCCCTACCTGGGCGCCCCCTACTTATGGGGCGGCCGCACGCCGTGTGGAGTGGATTGCAGCGGCTTCACCCAGATGATCTTCATGTTCATGGGGATCTACCTGCCACGGGACGCCTACCAGCAGGCCGAGGAAGGCGAGACCATTGAACTCATCGACCTCGCGGAGCCGGGGGATCTGGCTTTTTTCGACAATGCGGAAGGCCGCATCATCCATGTGGGCATCGTTCTGCCGGACCGGCGGATCGTACATGCGAGCGGACGTGTCCGCATCGATGCGTTGGACCAGGAGGGCATATTCGACGGAGAGGAGCAGCGCTATACGCATCGCTTGCGTACCGTGAAGCGGATCGCGTAAGCTGATCCACCGGCTGTTTTTCCGCTCAGAGAGCGGAAAGGTCGTGTTACTTGCCTCCGAGCACCTGGATGTACCCCGTGTACGCGGTCGAGTTGCTCACACCTGTGCGGAGCAGCTCATAGTAATAGACCCCATCGCTGACCGCGTCCCCGTTGGCATGGTGGCCGTTCCAACGGATGTCCCGACCCACGTAGCTCCATACTTCCTGCCCCCAACGATTGTAGATCCGGACCGCGAGCGTGAACCCTTCGGACCCGAGCACGACGAAGACGTCATTGTTCCCGTCACCGTTCGGCGTGATCACGTTCGGAATGACCGGGGAACAGTCGATGGCGGTGAGCGTCACTTCATCGGTTATCGGGCACCCACTGGTGTCGAGCGCGTGCACGGAATATGTCCCGTCAGTGTTCACTTGGAGCGAAAAGTCGTGCAAGCCGGTTGACCACACGGGATCCGAGAAGGCTCCAGGGACACTGAGCGTGTAGTACCCACCCATGCAGAATGTGGTGTCAGCGCCCAGGGAGAAGTCCATGGGTTGCGCGAAGCCGATCACCACGGAAACGGCATCACCCGTACATGAAGAGAAGAACGGCACAGCCGTATAGACCCCGCTATCACCGGCTGAGAAACCAGGAATGATGATCTGGGACCCGGTGAAGGTGCCGGCAGGCGTTGTCCAGTGCGCTACGACACCGGGCGCGGCGACCAGTGAGATGACGGCTTCACCGTCGCCGCAAACAACCTCCGGTGCATCAATGGTGGCTTCCACAGGTGGGGCGACCACTACGGTAACGGTCAGCAGGTCACTCGTACAGGGCCCTTCGGCCTGCATCACGAAGAAGGACGTATCGCTGGCCAACCCGGTGATGGTGATCGGGCTGCCGTTGAAGACCGGATCCAGCGCCGAAGCGTCGCTGTACCAGGTGATGGTACCGCTGCCGCCAGCGGTAAGAATGGCATCCTGCCCAGGGCAGATCGTGTCCCCTTCGACCACCATCGGCTCCGCGATGCTGTAGCCGATGACCTGGATCACATCGCTCGTGTCCGCACACCCATTGGCGGCCACCACCTGGAGGTAGTAGTCACCGGGCGCGGAGACCACCAGGCTGTCAGCGAATACATTCCCCGGCTGCCAGATGTACACCGCCTGCCCGGGCACCCCGTGCAGCACCAGGCTCTCCCCGGCGCACAGGTCCAATGGGCCGATCTCTTCGATCTGCGCGGCCACTTCGCTGGCCACCACGGTGATGCTGAGCTCCGTGGTGATGCCGCAGGCCGTACTGGTCACCGAGTAGGTCCCTGGCTCCGTCACGGTCTGCTGCAAGTCGCTTCCGCTGAATGGCGGCGACCAGACGATGCTGGACGGTGCGGTGGTGACGATCTGGATGAGCGCTTCCGGTTCGTTCAGGCAGAGCACATTGTCCGGCAGGGCGCTCAAGTAGGGCGTGCTGTAACCGGTGAGGAGCGCGACATCACTCACGAGGGAACAGCCCAGCGTGTCCGTCATCGTCAGGTAGTATTCACCCGGAACACCGCTCCATAGTTGCTGGCTGTTGTTCGGATCAGGGCCGAAGGGTCCGTACCAGACCAGGTCCGATCCGGGCGTGAGGGTGTACACCAATGCGCTGTCGAATGGGCATATGATGCCGTCGGGTGGATCGATCAGCAGCAACGGTCCATCCGGGAAGTTGACAGCAAGCGTCGCCGTGGTATCGAATTCGCAGCCGTGCTCGTCGATGGTGGTCGCCTCCACGGAATAGATGTCTTCGTCGGTGGCCCAGACCGTGGTGGTGGTCGCCTCGCCGACATTGCCTCCGGACCACTCGAATTCCGAACAGTTCGGACAGGTCATGGAAAGGAGCGTCGAATCACCCACGCACATGGTGGAGTCCCCTGAGAGGGAAAGACCAACGATGGGCACCGGCCACGCATCCACCCAGAGCAACCGCTCGATGTCGAACTGCAGCGAATCACCACCGCAAACGCCGTTGGTCACGAGCAGCTGGATATGGATGAGGTACCAACCCGATACGCCCACATCCACGTTCCCTGGCCAGCCGCCTGGATCGCTCACCGTTCCCCAAGGTCCGCCGTTGACGTTCACCTGCAGGATCAGCTCGTTCGGGAACGGCGTGGGCACTCCATCGCAGAACCAGTTCAGGATCACCTCGAATTGCAGCGTATCCCCGGGGCACAACTGCACCGAATCCGAGGCGTTGCTGTCCACTTCGATCCAACCTTCGAGCGAGAGGCAATCCAGATCGGGCGTGGGATGATCGACCACCGTGATGGCGGTCGCCTGGCGGCATCCGGCATCGGTGTCCATGAAGAACTTCCAGATGCCCGATGTATCCGCATACACCGATGTGGTAAAGCTCGTATCCGGCGGTGGGCTGTCCGTGAGGATCGTCCAGTAATAGGTCGTGTTGGGATCAACGTTCGTACACCAGAGCAGCACGCTGTCGGGATCGCAGATGTGTACCGTCTGTGGGCTGTTCGATGCGACGTTCACGCCCAAGCCATCGCTGATCAACGGCTGTGGCGGCATGTAGTTCACGATCACGTATACGTCATCGCTCCACGACCAGCAACCGTTCGCCGTGTTCACCTGCACGCTGTACTGCCCGGTTTCCGTGATGTGCGAGCCGATCGTGGAATCACCATTGCTCCACACCACCTCCACGAGCGGTCCGACCGAGTTCTGCTCACCGATGGAGGGGATGAACGGGAGGTACGCGAGGATGTCCGCGTGATGACAATACTCCAGCGTATCGGGGCAGACATTGTATCCGGACTGATGAGCGACACACATCGTCCAGGTCGCGGGGTGGTCGCATGCACCATTTTCCTGGGTCCACCAATCGTAGAGGACGCTGTCGCGCACGTAGACCCTCGCGAGCAGGCCGTCCTTCAAGCCGCGCGCATCCTGGCTGACGAACGAGGTCGTATCCGTCATCGCGCAGTCATCCGGTGGAGCCGGCTGAAGTGGGAACGCGAAGTCCTCGAAGTCATCCACGTCGATCGGGTTGCCGGACGTTGTGGCGAAGGAGATGCTGCGCGTGAAGGACCCGCACGTCACCACATCGCCGCCGGGGAGGATGGCCACCTGACCCGCCAGCTTGCTGCCCGGACCACCGTAGTGCCGGGCCTCGATGAACCCGAGGTCGCTGTACCGGTGCTTGTTCACGAACAGGTCCTCGCTGCCAGCAGCCATGAAAAGACCATCACCGCCGTAATGGCTGCTGAGCGCGGTGAACTGGCAATTGAACTGGCCCACCACCGCCACGGTATCATCCCGCAGGTCGACCCCGCGCGCGCTCAAGCCGTTCTGTGAGCCGATCTGCCCATGCGCGATGAGTTGTCCGTCGGTTCCGACGCGCAACAGGTAATAGTTGTAGGGCTGCTCCCCGCTGATGAAGTCAGGCACATCATCCAGGAAGATCATCGTGCCTTGCAGGTCCCCGGTCATCAATAGCTGGTTGTCCGGAGTGAAGTGCAGGTCGCGCACATGATCGTAGATGGCCCCGCCGCACCGCCGGAACCACACCTCATTCCCGGCCGCATCCAGCTTCATCAGGAAGGTGGCGTTATACATCGCGTTGACGTGCTCCACGTCGAAGGTGATGGTGTCGCTGAACTGACCCGTGACGTAGATGTTGCCCTGGGGATCGGAGACCGCATCGATGGCACGGTCCGAACGGTCCGAAGCACCCTGCTGCAACCAGAGCAACGTACCGTTCGCACTGTAGCTCACCACCACCACATCCATGGTAGGCTCCGCTTCGTCCTGGTCCGGAAGACTGGTGAGCGAGGACCCGCTCCAGGTGGCGTTGCCTTGGAACTCACCGACCATCGTGACCTGCCCGGACGGTGATACCGTGACACCGTAAGGCCGATCAGCGCCCTCGCTCCCACCACCCTGCCGGATCCATTGCTGCGCGCCGGTGGATCGATCAAGCACCGCACAGAACATGTCCGGGGTCTGGTTGCTGCTGGTGATGCTCGTACCCTGGAAGTTCGCCGTGCCCATGAATTCGCCGACCACCGCCAGCGTATTGCCCGGGCCGAAAGCCAGCTTGATGCCCCTGTCGATACCATAACCGCCGCCCTGCTTCCACCAGATGATCTCACCGGCTGGCGTAAGCCGGGCCACGAAACAGTCGAGCCCCCCTACCGCTGTGAAAACCGAGTCCGTGAAGTCCGCATCGCCGCTGAATTCGCCGGTGATGAAGAGGTCGCCGCTCTCGTCCACCTTCACATCACTGATGTGGTCGTTGCCCAGACTGCCCACATGCCGCACCCAGTAAGGCTGGGCGAAGGAGGCCACGCAGAAACCCATCGCCATGAGCGTGGATAGGCACCGTGAACGGGTCTTCATGGCGTGGGCCGTGACGAACGAAGGTCGCATTCCTCCGTTCACCGAATATCATCCTTTCTGCCGAGGTGATGAACACGGTTTCCACGATCGACCCGTTCCGTTCTGTGAAATGAACCTACTGTTCGTTCCTACTGCTCACATGAGTTTTCAACCGAAGTAGGAATTGCCGATGAAGTCGCACAATTTCGGGGTGGTGAATTTGCTCCGTTCACCGGTCGTTCAACCCCAAACCGCCCACGCCATGGGCACAACACGGAAGGACATGGAACTCTCTCTCTCTCTCTCTCTCTCTACGGCAGCAGGTACTTTATCGCATGGAGCATGAGCGCGGTGTTGCTCTGCGCTCCTCGCAGCGCCAGCTCGCAATTGTTGGTGGATTGCCATGGGGATACACCTCATCCTGAAGGCGTCTATCTCGAGCAGCTTGGCCAGAAGCTGGACCACC
>CAZYPC010000009.1:24886-68369 GCA_964649165.1 uncultured Chryseobacterium sp. | reverse complement strand
ACACCTCATCCTGAAGGCGTCTATCTCGAGCAGCTTGGCCAGAAGCTGGACCACCTCGGTGACCCTGCACCGCAGATCGTGGGCTACACGCAGGGAATGTTTCCCGAGGTGTATGCCTTGGACGACAGTCGCATCGCCTGGGTGTTCCCAATGAGCGAGGCTGATCCGGCGACGGGCGCGGTGGATCTGGGCAAAGTCTGGTGCGAACCCATCGGCGAAGGAGCCCGGTTCCGCACCCCCACCGGCAAAGGTGCGGTAAGCACGCGTTACGGCTTCCTGGACGGACGCCTAGCTGCCCCCGTGGAGAACGTGGCCGGCTTCACGCAGGAATGGTACGAGGACGTGTGGCCCGATATCGACATCGTGCTCTCCAGCAACCAGAGCGGTCCGGTGCTCTACTTCGTTTGCCACCCGGGCAGCCATCCTGAAGAGATACGCTTGCAGTTCCACGGACAGGATAGCTTGAAATTCGTGGATGATGAAGTGCGCATCTACAAAGAGAACCAGTGGATCCGTTTGGATGAAGCCACCGCCTACCAGATCGACGATGAGAACGAGGTATCCGGCATCCTGAACTGGACGGCCAACTGGGAACCCAACAGCGGAGGGGGCACCGCTGGCCTCACCTTCGAGGAGTACGACCCGGACCAGATGGTCGTGTTCAAAGTGGGCTACCCCGAAATGCCGCCCGCCCCACCACCCACCGATGACCCCGAGTGGTGTACCTACTTCGCCAGCCAGACCGCCAATGATTTCGTGACCGGGGAGTACGTTACTGCGGACGCGAACCTGCTGGTTTGTGGTCATACCAACAGCTATGATTTTCCAGCGAGTGACGCGGTCATCGAGAATTTACCCCCTAGTCAGTGCGGGTACCTGACGAAATTCAGCGAGGTACACTTGAAAGAGTGGTCTTACCTCTTCGGACCTTCTGCTCGTTGTCTGACCGTGGATGAACCGAACCAAGTGGTCTTTGTCGCCGGTGGCCTCGCGAACAATGACAACCTGTACACCCAAGACCGGAACACGGGAAATACGGCCGACTACTTCCATCCCGGAACCAGCGGGACATACGATCAAAGTTGGATAGCGGCATTTTCATATCCGATATCAGGCTCAGTGTACGTTTCCTTAGAGTGGTGTACCCACTTCCGGGCGGAAGTGGTCACGGCGATGACGATTTCCAGCAGCGGAGATCTGTGGATGACCGGCATGGCGGGTCCGGAGTTGGAACAGGCGAATGATGGTCCCGGCAGTCCGTGGACACAAACCGACAATTACGATCACTCAGCCTTTGTCGCGCATTTCAACCCGGCATCCGAACTCATCTGGTGTACGTGGATCGGCGGGTACTGGAAGGATTGGGGCTTGGATATCGCCATCCATGAAGGTACGGACCGTGTAGCCGTGGTAGGCCAAACCAAGAGCAATGCGTATGTGGATGAGGACTGTGAATTCGAGGACCTCCCACCCTTCCCACTGTATGATGGCGGCCATTGGTACTACTGCGCGTGTGGCGGTAACAGCACCTGCAACACCGTCGCGGACGGCTTCATCGCCTTGTTCAACCTGGACGGAGAGCGACAGACCATCAGCTATTTCGGAGGGCGGGGCAGCATGCCCAGCTCGGTGGATTTCGATCCGCAGGGCAACCTCTACGTGGCCGGTCACCTCTCCGTAAGTGACTACACCACCGGGGCGTGCATGCCGCCGGACCCGGACAATCTGGGCTTTCCCCATTGCACCTCCGCCGGTTGGTTCGATGTCTCGACCACCACAGCCTCGATGGTGCACTACCTCGCGCGTTTTTCATCAGACCTCGATCTGCAGTGGAGCACCGTGCTGAACAGCGCCGGTGACTTCACAGGCCTGTCCTACGCGGGCTATCCGGAGATCTGGCATGGGCTTAACCTGCCCCAGGTGGATGTGGACGAGGCCGGTGCGGTCTACTTCGCGGCGTCTACCCAGGCCGGCAGCGGCACGAATACGGAGGATCCCTTCGCCTTGCAGACCGAAGCCGGACTCTACTACACCGATGTGAACAACGACGCGGGCCTCACCAACCCGCCGCCCTATTACAATACCGGGCAGAATATCTACATCGTGAAGCTCTCGCCGTCCGGCAGTCCTCTCTACGGATCCTTCTTCGGCGGACGTGGAGCGCATCGGGACATCACTTCGTACCAAGGTGGCGCAGGTGACCTGCTCTGTGAGTTGAAGGTGCGCAACGACCAGGTCTACCTCGGAGGCTGTACCAACAGCTATTCCTTCTTCCCCTTCGCCTTTACCCCACCGGCGTATTTCAGCGGGCTTCCGCCGGACCCCACGATCGAGAACGGACCGAACGTATGGAACGGGTTCATTGCTAACGTGAGCGATCTCATCAACTTTGATGTAGGCATGCTGTCACCGGTCCAGCATGAAGGGACCTTGGTGTATCCGAACCCACTCCAAGCTCGACTGAACATCCGCATCGCGGCCGATAGATCGGGCATACACCAGATCAGTGTGTTCGATGCTACCGGGCGTATTGTGCTCCAGCATGATGAGGTGAAGTTCAACCAAGGTTCGGCACAATTGGATGTTTCAGGATTGGCCCCTGGTGCCTATCGAGGGGTGATCGCAGGTTCCCTGCCAGAGCGATTCAGTTTCGTCAAAGAATAGAATCATGGCCAGTGCGATTTCCCCTTATGGGGGTATCGCGTTGTGCTGTGTTCCCCTCTGTGGCTTCGCACAACTCGGTACCATAAATCAAGATCCACTTGGGATAGAGGGCACCGGGCGCTTGACCTACGACCAGGTCAACCAAGTGCTCTTCGGAAGTACCTCTCTTGAAACATGGAACGGCGTCGAGGTAAATCGCATCTGGCAGTGGAGTAATGGTTCGTTCACAAGCGTTGGCGGGGGACTTTTAGAATCAACAAATCGAGGGCTTGAAATGCACAACGGTTCCTTGTACCTGAGCGGGAATTTGGATGTATGGTCTGAAGGCTTTGAAATCCAACACCTAGCTCGCTGGGACGGTACCACATGGCATGTGAGCGGTGAACCCAACGGAATGACCTATCTGTTCAAGACTGGCGAGGAACTATGGTGCATTGGCGCGTTCGATTCCATCGGTGGGCAGCCCATGACCAACAATTTTGCCCGTTTGGTGGATGAGCAGTGGGAGTCGTTCGGTACACCCCTCCTCAGCGGCTCCGGTTTGTTCGCGGGGGCGTTTTACGATGGTTTCTACTACTTCGGGGGCAACACGTTCCCGCCCTTCATCGACGAGGACATTGTCCGCTGGGATGGGAGCGCTTGGGTGAGCGTCGGCGGCGGTATAGTCGGCGCAGCGGATGCTTGGGTGAACGCCGTGGTGGTGTACCACGGCAAGCTCCATGTGGGCGGTTACTTCTGGGATCCCGGCAACCTCAGCCGCAATATCAAGGTGTGGAACGGCACATCCTGGGAGGGCTTTTTCCCGGAAGCGGTCACCTGCATCGGTGGTGAAGTGGACGACCTGGAGGTCATCGACGACAAACTCTACCTCACCGGTCGCTGGCAATTCGCCGGGGATGACAGCAGCTACGCGGTGCTCATCTATGATGGGGAGCATCTGTGCGGGCTTGGGAGGGCGCCGTTAGGGAACGTGCCGGGCCGTGCTTACAACATCGCCGGAAATGCCGACAGCATCTTCTTCGGGACCAACGCCTACATCCTCAGCGGCGACACGGTGAACTACTACGCGGTATGGCCGGTGGCCAATGGCCCGGATACCTGCGTGACCATACCCACGAGCCTGCGTGAGCCGCCGAGCGCGGAGCGGCTGTGGGTGTACCCCAACCCGGCGGAGGAGGAGTTGAACATGCAGCTACCTGGTTCCCTGTCCCCGACAGCCGTGCGCGTGCGGGTATTCGATGCCACCGGGCGGCCGGTGCGCATCGGAACTGTTCATCGTTCGGGATCGGCCAGGCTATCGATCGATGTCTCTTCGTTGGCACCAGGAGTTTACCACGGCTCGGTCGGTGCCGATCCGCGCCAACCGTTCACCTTCATCAAGCATTGATGCCATGCCGTCCGCCAACACGCTTCGGAGTGAAGCACCCTCGAAAAAAGCCATCCCTTCTAGCATGGCCCAAAGCGCCCATGGGCAGCACACGTATTACCAAGGCGGCGCAGGGGATCTGCTCTGTGAGTTGAAGGTGCGAAACGACCAGGTCTACCTTGGAGGGTGTACCAACAGCTTTTCCTTTTTCCCCTTCGCATTTACCCCACCGGCCTATTTCAGCGGGCTTCCACCCGACCCCACCGTTTTGAGTGGTCCGAACGTGTGGAACGGTTTCATCGCCAACATCAGCGACCTGCTCAACTTTGATGTGGGTATCACTTCAGAGGTCGAAGTCGACGAACCAATCGTGGTCTTCCCGAGCCCAGCTACAGACCAACTGAACATCCGTTTCGGTCCGGAATGGAAAGGTCCCGTGAATCTTGACGTCTTTGAGGCAACGGGTCGTTTGCTCCTGCGCAAGGTCGATGTCAAGATAGCTGCCGATGTGGTGCCGATAGACATCAACACTCTTGCGCCAGGAGTCTATCACGGTCTTGTTTCGGGCAAGAGCATCGGCCACTTCAATTTCACAAAGCGCTAGTCGCATGGCAAACACGATCGCCCCTTTCGGGGCGGTCGTGCTTTGCTGCGCTTGCCTCATTACTCGAGCGCAGTATGGCACGATCAACATGGACCCTATGCCGATCAATGGTAGCGGCATGCTCGTTTTTGATACCATCACTCATACTCTTTACGGTGGTGCCCCATTCGACTACTGGAACGGTGCTGAGTTGAACCGTATTTGGCAATGGCATGATGGTGAGTTCGACAGCGTGGGTGGAGGTCTGATACAAACGACCAACCGGGGTCTGCAAATGCATGAGGGGGATCTGTATCTCGGCGGAACCTTCGAGGGATGGACGGCTGGTTACGATATCCATCATCTGGCCCGCTGGGATGGCACCTCGTGGCATCCCAGCGGCGAACCCAATGCCATGACCTATCTGTTCAAGACAGGGGAAGAGCTTTGGTGTACGGGATATTTTGATTCGATCGGTGGCCAGCCGGTAGCGAACAACCTGGCGCGCCTAGTGGGGAACGAATGGGAGTCCTTCGGCACAACGCTCTTCAGCGGCTCCGGCTTGATCACCGGCGCACTTTACCAAGGCTCCTACTATTTCGGTGGCAATACGTTTCCTCCCTTCATCGATGAGGATGTGGTGCGCTGGGACGGCAGCTCTTGGGTGAGCGTCGGCGGCGGCATTGCCGGTGCGGCGGACGCTTGGGTGAACGCCATGGTGGTGTACCACGACAAGCTCTATGTGGGCGGTTATTTTTGGGACCCCGGCAACCTCAGCCGTAACATCAAGGTGTGGAATGGCAGTTCGTGGGAGGGTTTCTTCCCAGCGGAGGTGACCTGTATCGGTGGACAAGTGGACGATTTGGAGGTCATCGACGACAAACTCTACCTCACCGGTCGCTGGCAATTCGCCGGGGGTGATTCCAGCTACGCGGTGCTGATCTATGACGGTGAGCACCTCTGTGCGCTCGGCAGTGCTCCCCTCGGCAATGTGCCGGCCCGGGCGTACAACATCACCGGCAATGCGGACAGCATCTTCTTCGGCAGCAATGCCTACATCCTCAGCGGCGACACAGTGAACTACTACGCGGTATGGCCGGTGGCGAACGGCCCGGATACCTGCGTCACCATACCCTTGAGCATGCGGGATCCACCGCGCACGGAGCAGTTGCGGGTGTACCCCAACCCCGCAAGCGAAGAGGTCACCCTTGACCGGTCGACCAACCTGAACGGCCCATCGCATGTGCGCATCTTCGATATGCTTGGTCGATGTGTGCTGGACGAGCGGAGGACAAGATGGCTCAATGGAAAGATCAAGCTGGATGTGAGCGCGCTGTTGCCGGGGGTGTACGTCGGGGCGATCAATGCCTGGCCCGATGGACGGTTCAGTTTCATGAAGCAGTGATGGCCGAACGTGCTCGTATTCGCGGGCTTACCGGCGCTGTTCTCCTCAGAACCGCAGGGTGTACTGCAGCACGGGCAGCAGCGTCAACTGGGGCACGTCCTTGATCGTGCTCGTACGTCGGTCGAAGTAGCGGTAGACGGCTGTTCGTGCGTTGAGCACGTTCTGCACGTCCGCTTTGAATTCATGTGTGACGTTCTTCTTCCCGAGCCGGTAGGACAGCACCAGATCGACCTTGTGTACCGCATCGCCCTTTTCGCTCCACACCTCCCCTTTCCCGACCTCCTGACCCGCAGCGATGCTCGCTGGCAGGTCGATCGGCGTGCGGTACTGGCCGCCGATCAACGAATAGCGCAGGCCGGCCATGAGCGTGCGGTCCTTGCCTACGTTCCACTCCTTTCCCCCGAGCACGTTGGCCACCGTACCGATGTTGAACCGGGTGTTGTGCCACGCGCCGTCCTTCGCCTTGTAGCGGGCATCGCTCAGTGAACCCGTGATCATGAAGTGATAGCCTCTGGTGAAGAATTTCTCCAGCGCCACCTCGGCTCCGATGTTCCGCCCGATCCCCTCGTTCACCAACGGGCGGTCGGAGAACCAATCCGCCGAATTGAGCAAGCTGAACGTACTGGTCGCATCATTCTCCACCGGAACGCCGAACAGGTGCTGGTAGTAGACCTCACCTTTCAGTTGCAGATCGGGAGCGAGCATGCGCTCATAGCCTGCTACGACATGCAACGCCCGCGACAGCCCCAAACCCTTGTTGGGTTGGTACATGGCTCCACTGGCATCCGTGGCTTTGGCCAGGTAGGTCATGACCGGCTCGGTGCGCGAGTGCAGGCCCGCCCCCATCGTGATCGCCTGGGCCGGGGATAGCTGGTAGCGCAGGCCGATACGCGGCTCGAAACTCGTGGACCTGTTCAGCGCGAAGTGGAGCACATGGAACCCGCTGGTGATCGTCCACCGCTCGTTCCAGCGCCACTTCCAACTGGAGAAGGCTTGCACCGTGGCCGCTTCGCCCGTTGTGTTCAATTCGTTCACCATGGCATCCTGCTCATCGTTCCAACTGGTGGAGGTCATGCGGAAACGATCCACAGAAACGATCACACCGGACCGGAGCTTGTGTTTCGCGCTGAGCTTGGTGTTCAGCGTGCTGTAAGCGCGAAGCGTCCACTTGTTCAGTTCGCTGTTGTGCCGCGGTTCCAGCGCCACTTCCTCCACGGAAGGTGATTCAGCGTACCTGGCGCGGCTGCTGTTGCCGCTCACGGTGAACCCGCTCTGCACGTAGCTGCGCTCCCCCAATGTGCGCGTGTGCGTGATACCGGCCACCCCGATGCGCGAGCGGTAGTTGCCCTGGGCGAAGAGCGTATCACCGCTCAGGTCCTTCTGCTCGATGTGACTGGCACCGCCAAGCCCCCACGCGGAAAAGGTGCCCGCCTTGGTCGGCATGTTCACCTTGAAGGAGGCATCCGTGTAATCGGGCACGCCGCCGAAATCCACTACACCGGCACGGTCCAGCAAGGCCAGCGAGGAGTATCGGTAGTTCGCGAGATAGGAACCGCCCCGTGTTCCGGGCAACGGGCCCTCCGTGGTGAGGTCGGTGCCGAGCACCCCGACCTTGAGGGTATGCTCGCGCTTCTTGTCGTTCCCGTTGCGCAGGCGCATGTCGAATACGGCGCTCGTGACGTTCCCGTACTCCGGGGCGAAGGCTCCGGTGTAGAACTCGGAATCGTCGATCATATCGCTGTTGAGCACGTTGATCGGCCCGCCGGTGCTGCCTTCCTGCGCGAAGTGGTTGGGATTCGGGATCTCGATGCCCTCCAGGCGCCAGAGCACACCCTTCGGTGAATTCCCGCGCACGACGATGGTGTTGTCGCCCGCCGGATCACCAGCGACGCCTGGAAACGTGCTCACCATGCGCGCAGGATCATTGATGCCCCCGGCGATCCGGGAGGTTTCCTCCACGCTGATCTTGCGCGCGCTCAAGGTGGCCATGTCGTTGCGCAATTCCCCCTTGGGTCGGGTCGCCGTTACGGTCACCTCCTCGATCGCGGTGATGGAACCGACCAGTGCGATGTTGGTGACCAGTTCTTTTCCGGAGACCAGCAAGAGGTTGGGCAGCGTCTGTTCCTCGAAGCCGATGGCGCGGATGCGCAAGGCGATCCTGCCCGTGGGCACATCAGGAATAGTGAACCGTCCATCGATATCGGTGGTTGTCGCGAATGCGGGCCCGGCATCCGCTATGGCAATGGAAGCACCGAAGACCGGTTGGCGTGAATCCGCATCCAGTACGGTACCGCGAACGGACTGTTGGTTGACTTGCGCAACAACATTGAGAAGCTGCAGGAGCACTGCGAAGAGCAGCAGGGTGCGGTGGATAAGGGTTGTCATGGCCGTGTGGTATCGGATCGGTGCGATGTGGTGGTTGATGGGTATGATCACAGGGCGACTTCGCGAGTCGGATGAAAAGCGGCGGGGGCGTTGCCTTCCCCGCGTGCACCATCGCGCAAGTGCCTGGTGAGGCCGCGCGCGCCGAGCAGGATGGTCATCACGTAGGACAGCAGGAGGATCGTGGACGGATCGAAGGATGGAAGGCTCATGGTGGTCGTGTTTCTTGTCCCTAGGACAACCACGACTTCCGATACCCCTATCCGCTGATGAAAAAAAGAATGACGCGCGGAGATCCGTACCCCGGAACGTGGAAGCGCCTGCACGACCACGGGTCGTACAGGCGCTACGCGGAAAATGGATGTCGTGTGGTCTTCCTGGCCGCTCAGAACCGCCCGACCTTGATGCTCACACCGGCATTGAAGCCGCGCAAGGCATCGACTGGAGTTTCCGGCAGATCGATGTCCGTGGTGTAGCGGTAGGAGGCGCCGACGCCCAGGCGCACGAGGGGGATCAGGTTCATTTCCAGTTCCACCCCGGGTTCCACGACGAAGAAGGCCTGCATGTCCTCGCGGTAGTCGAATTCGTGGACCTGCTCGGTGTTGCGGCTCCTGTAGCCATAACCGCACCCACCCGCACCGATGATGAGGGGCAGGCTCACATGGACCGGGGATGCGTAGGCGATGATGGGTTCGATCAACAAACCGCCGTAGCCCATGTAGAAGGTGCTCTTGGGCCGCAACATTTCACCGTTCTGTTCCAGGTAGGCATCGTAGGAGGGATTCGCGATGGGCGTGACCAGACCCTGGCCGGCCAACCCGACCGTTACGCGATGGTTGATGAGCCAGCCGCCGCGAAGCCCGACCAGCAACGCGTCCTTGTCCATGACGCGGGTGTAGTGTGTGGTCGGGGCACCCCAACCGCCATGGTGGAGGTCGTCATGGCCGCCGATCAATGTGCGGAGCGGCGCCTCGGTGGTGGTCTGCGCTTGTGTGTTCAAGGCCAGGAGCGCACCGATAGCCAGTGCGAGAAGGTTCCGGAAAGTCATGGGATGTGTTTCGTTTCCTCTATGACAAGGATGTCCACGAATACCCCTACCCGGTATCGAAAAATCTCAGAACCGCACGCCGAGACCGGCCCGGTAGCCGATCCAGCCTTCGACCAGCAATTCATCGCTGCGGTCCGAGAAAAGCGTTCGCGATGGAGCGATATCGCTCAGTTCCATGCCCGTTCCCGCATCACGCCAATCGCTCATGAGCATATTGAACGAGGGCCCCGCGCTGAGGACGACGCGCTTTCCGAAGGTGTGGTTGTAGAAGAGGTTGAATCGTCCGAGGATATTCACCGCATCCAGCCATTCCGCGCGCTCGTTCACATGCTCACCCGTGAATTCGATCGTGAGCGCGCCCTGCTTACCGACCCGGGGTTCAGTTCCGAAGCCATAGCCGAATCCCCAACGCTCGTCCTCATCCACGGGTGCGCTCCAGCTGAGGTAATTGTAGAAACGAGCAGTCCCGGTGCGGATACTGAACGTGAGGGGCAGGACATCCGTCGTGGAAACATCGAAGCGGTGGTACCCGCGCCGCGCGATGCTGATCAAGCCCACGCTGCCGCCCATGATGGTGTCGCTGAGGTTGATGATCCCCACCTGTCCTCCGGCGCAGACGCGCGCGAAATTGAGAACCCCTACCTGCCCGCCGACCACGGTGTCGATGGCCACGTTCAGCCCCCCCGCGACCTGTCCGCCTGTGACCTGTCGCGCGTAGTTGATTCCGCCCGCCACCTGGCCCCCACCCACTGCACCGATCACCACGTTGATCCCGCCGGCCACCTGTGCCCCGCTCACTTGACGACCATAGTTCGCGCCCCCGGCCACCTGCACCTTGTGCACTTCTTTCACCGTCACATTGAAGCCTCCGCTGATCTGTGCGCCGTCACAGGCTTGCGTGGTGACGTTGGCCCCACCGCTGATCTGCGTACCACGCATGCCGCCCTTAACGACGTTGGCGCCGCCGGCGATCTGCACGCCGTTGAGCGTATCCCACACCGTGTTCCCGAACCCGGCGATCTGCAATCCGTCCAGCGAGCGCATCGTATGGTTCAATGCTCCGGCGAATTGGACACCGCTGGTATTGCGGCCCGTGAGGTTGGCCAGACCGGCGAACTGCACGCCCTTCACATCGCGACGGATGATGTTCACGCCAACACCGACCTCCGCCCCCTTAACACCCTTGGCATATCCAGCGAAAAAGTTGAAGGATACCCGGTTGACGAAAGCGCCGCCTACTTCGCCGTTCGTGCCGATCCCGGGCCAAACGGAGAATTGCACGGCGCGCTCCTCCGAGATGGCGAGGTTCTGTGCGACATCCATCTGCGCATCGGGTACGAGGAGCCTTGCCGCGCCAAGGTCCTCCACCGCGCATCGGTCATAGGCGCAGATCGGCTCCATGTAGCTCAGCTTCTCCCGGGGCACGAGGATCACCCGCCCGAGAGGCTTGTCAGCCTGGGCGTAGACGACCGTATCGTTGTACCCGGCCCGTGCGATCAGCAGGTCAGCACGGTCTTGTGCCGTCCCGACTTCCAGGGCGAACGACCCGTCATCGCGCGTGCTGGTCGCTACGCGGTCATGGAGTGCGTAAACGGAGGCGTGCGCGATCGCCTCACCGGTCATGGCGTCGATCACGGTGCCCCGGACCGTGATACGCCCGCGTCCGGAGCGATCCTCAACGAGGATGATGTGTTCGCCGCTTTCCACGAGACGCATCCGGCGACCGATGAGTTCCTGCAACGCCTTGCCCGCCGTACTCGCCACCTGCAGGCTTACCACGCTGTCTCCGTTCAGAGCCGCCGCATTGTAACTGAGTTTGAATCCCCCGTCCTGGGCAATGAGCGAGAGCGCCTCGGATAGACGCACATTGTTCGCACGCACCTCCACCGGCCGGTCGGCAAGCTGCTGCCCCATGGCGCTCAAGGCCAAGCACAGCATTCCGATGGCGACCGATCGCTCAGCACCCATCGCCGCGCAGCACGTAATGATCGTTGGCCGGGTGTTCCACGCTCGATCCGAACGTACCGGCGATCACGCGCAGCACCTGTTCGATCGTTTCGTTCTCGAAAGTGGCCGTGAGGCGGCAGCGGCCCATCGCCTCGTTCGCCAGATCCACCCGCACATGGAACATGCGCTGCAGTTCGGCGGTCACCTCGCTCATGGGCGCATTGTCGAACCGCACGATGCGATCGCCCCAGGTCTCGGTGGTCACGGATGTGCCGGCCAACAGCCGACCGGTCGCCCGATCCAGGATCACGCGTTGGCCGGCCGTCAGCTCCACCCGTTGCGTATCGGCCTCCACGCGCACGCGGCCGTGGCGTACGCGCACGCTCCATGTTCCGGCCGTGTCATAGGCGCTCACTTCGAACCCGGTGCCCAGCACGGTCACCTTCAGGTCGTCCGATCTCACGACGAACGGATGCTTCTCATCGCGCGCCACCTCGAACCAGGCCTGCCCGGTCAGTTCGACGTGACGGGTGCGGCCCATGCTCACCTCCAGGCGGCTGTTCGGGGAGATCACCACGCGCGTGCTGTCGTCCAGCACGGAGGTCGTTGTCTCCACACCAGCAACCAGTGTTTCCGAAGTGTTGGTGAGCGAGCGGCCCACGAAGAACAGGCCGATGAGCACAGCAGCGGCGGCGGCCCACCAACCCCTTCGGTCCCGGAAAGTGATCACGCGCCCCTTGCCGTTCTGGGAACGCATACGGTCGCTCAGCTTCAGCCAGGCGGCGTCCACATCCACTTCCGGCGAAGGTCCGGCGCCGAGCTCCCAGATGGAGAGCATCGCATCCAGTTCACGGCGATGGACAGGATCCGCTGCGGCCCACGCCTCCACCCGGGCGCGTTGTTCCGCATCCGCCTCACCGCTCACATAGCGGGCGAGCTCTTCGCTGCCTATCGGGTCTTTGGGGTCCACCTCCGTGTTCATGACAGGTCACCGATCATTTACCCCCATCCGCCTCCGTTCAGCCAACCCAGCAGGTGGCCCAGCACGCCCAAGGGCATCAGGTCCTTCAGGTCTTCGCGGAGGGTCTTCAGGGCCTTGCCCATCTGGTTCTCGACGGTTTTCACCGAAAGGCCGAGCCGTTCGGCGATCTCCTGGTACTTCAGGCCTTCATAGCGGCTCAACTTGAAGATCCTTCCGCGCTCTTCCGGCAGCGCTTCGATCGCGGCATGCACGCGGCCCAGCCGGTGGGTGCGCTCCTCTTCGGTCACGGTTTCCTCCTGCAGCAGGTCATCCGTCTCTTCATCGAGGGAGCGGACGCGGCCCTGTGTGGCCAGGGCGTTCAGGCAGCGGTTGCGCACTGATGCGAACAAGTAGGCCTTGATGGACATGGTGACCTGGAGCTTCGCCCGGTCCTGCCATAACCGGAAGAAAAGGTCCTGTACGAGGTCCTGCGCCTTGTCGCCTTCGCGCAGATACTGACGCGCAAAAGCGCACAGCGGTCTGTAGTGGTCGCGGAACAGTCGCTCGAATGCGAGCTGATCACCAGCGGCGATGCGCGCGAACTCCATCGGGGCGAAGGTATCCGCCCGCTCGCGGCCTACCGGTTCACATGCACGTACCCCTCGCGCTCGATCAAGGTGCCATCCACACGCATGAGCCTCAACACGTAGAAGTATACCCCTTCGCTGAGCGGTTCGCCGGTGTCGTTCTCGCCACGGAAATCGGTGAGGGATGGATCGCCATGGAACACCTCGTGGCCAAAGCGGTCGAAGACGATGAGTTCAGCCGAACGGAAGCCTCCGAGCGCGGGGTCCATGCGCCAGCTATCGTTCACACCATCGCCGTTGGGCGTGATGAAGTTGGGTACCACAGGAGCACAGTCTTCGCCGACGAGCGTGATCGCGTCCTGCACATCGCAACCGTTGTCATCCTGTGCGGAGGCGATGTAGGTGCCGTCACTGCTGACCGCGATGCTCCAGGTCGTGTCGCCCGTGCTCCAGACCGGACCGCTGTAGGTCGGCGGAATGGAGAGTTGCATGCTCGCGCCGATGCAGAAGGTGGTATCCGGCCCCAAGGAGAACAGGATGGGTTCCTGATAAGCCACTTCCACGGACAGCGTATCACCCGGGCAGTTGCCGATGAACGGAACCGCCACATATGTCCCCGCATGGTCAGGTCCGAATCCGGGCACGGACAGGGTTGTTCCCCATGCTTGCCCGGCCGGCGTCAGCCACCACGCATCGAAGTCCCAAGGAGCGATGAGGGCGATGATCAACGTGTCATCCGCGCAGGTGAACAACGGCGCATCGATCACCACGCCGACCGGCACAGGGTCCACGGTCAGTTGCACGCTCACCACGTCGCTCGTGCAGTCACCCTCGGTCTGGTCGACGTACCAGGTGCTGCCCGACTGTGGTTGTGACAGGATCATCGGGTTGCCCGTGAAGACCACCGGATCCATATCGGGTGCGGTGCTCCACTGGACCGTACCCGAACCGCCGGCGTCCAGAACCGCATCCGCACCTGCGCAGATGGTCAGGTATTGCGCTTGTAGCTGCGCGCTGAACTGGAACTGGTCCACAAGTACCGTATCGGCCCCTGGACATCCCCCAGGGTCGATCGCCTGCACGATCACGCTTCCTTCCAGCCAGGTCGCGTAGGAGCTCCCGCCGGGGGCACCGTTCCAAATGATGTCGGTGAAACCCGGGGCGAGTTCGAACACGGCCGTGTCCCCATCGCACAGGCTCACATCAGCACCCAGGCCCAGAGGCACGCTGGCGACCACGTTGAACGTGAATGAACCGGTGACGGTGCCGCATCCTTCAGCGGTGGCGGTGCATGTATACAAGCCGGCGTCGGCGGCCGAAACGGGATCGATGGTGAGCGTTGCTCCCTGTGCAGGGCCGTTCGGTGTGGACCAGTCATACTGGGTGGCATTGTCCGTGAAAGCAGTGAACGTCGCACTGCCCCCACTACAGATCTCCTGCGGCCCGGTGAAGACGATCTCCGCACCTATCTGCAAGACCACGATCGACGCCGGCAGGAACTGGCCCGCGCAGGTGTTGTCCGACTGTTGTGCGTAGAACACGGTGTCGGTCACCAGGCCGGAGACGGCATAAGAAGGGCCTGTCGAGAGCGGGTTCTGGCCGAACGGATCGCTGTACCACGTGATGACACCACTACCAGTAGCTGTGAGGGTCGCATCCCCACCCGGACAGATGGTGTCACCGTGAACGGTGAGCGGCTGTGCGAAGTCATACCAGTCCACGACCACTGGTTCGCTCTCATCCACACACCCACTGCCGTCGATGGCCTGCAGGACATACTCGCCCGGTTCGGTGGCCGCGAATACTTCCGCGTACACATTGCCAGGCTGCCAGACGTAGATGGCCGCCCCCGGCGCGGCCTCCATGAATACCGTATCGCCCGGGCACACAGCGAAGGGCCCGGGGTCTACCACTTCGGCATGGACATCGCTTCCCAGGATGGTCGCGCTCAACGTGGTGGTGATACCGCATGCCGTGGAGGTGACCGTGTACGTTCCGGGCTGCGTGACGACCTGGTCAAGCGCACTACCACTGAGCGGCGGACCCCACACGACACTGGAAGGCACGGTGGTGACGATCTGGATCAGCACCTCATCATCCACCAAGCAGAGGATGTTGTCCGGTGATATGTTCAGATAGGGCGTGCCGTAGCCGGTCAACAATACAGGATCACTGGTGAGGAAGCAGCCTTGAAGATCCGTCATGGTCAGGTAGTATTCACCGGCGACCCAGTCCCAGTGGTGCTGGCTATTGCTCGGAACAGGACCATAGGGTGTATACCAGATCTGGTCGGTGCCGGGCGTGGTGGTGTAGATGTGGGCGCTGTCATCCGGACAGATGATGCCATCGGGGGGATCCGTGAGCAACAACGGGCCCGGTGGATAGTTGATGGTCTGGCTGTCGTACGCCCCGTAGGAACAGCCGTTCGTGTCCACCGCGTAGCCATAGACCGTGAAGTAGCCCTCCGCATTGGCCCAAGCCTGGGCCGTGGTATCGGTATAGACCCCGGGACCGGACCAGTCATACGTCGTGCAGTTCGCACAGGTGGCGACAAGCATGGCCGAGTCCCCTACGCACATGGTAGATGGACCGGAGATCTGGATACTCACTGGGATCGACGGCCAGATGCCGATCCACAGGTCCTCTGTGAAATGGAGAATCAGCGAATCCTCACCACACGATCCGTTCGTCACCTTCACATCGATATCGAAGGTGTTCCAACCGGGAACGAAGTCATTGGTGCTACCTGACCAACTATCATGATCGGAGACATAACTCCACCCCCCGTGGTCAAAGTTCACGTACAGAAACAGGTCCGAGGGCAGATCCACCGTATCCCCTGCCAACGTCCACCACGCCTGTATGTGGTACGCCAGGGAGCTGCTTTGGCACAACCAGATCGAATCGATACCCAGCGTATCCGCTGGAAAGGTCACAGCGATGTCCAGGTCGTAGTCGTCCAGAACCGGCACATCATGGTCAATGATCTGGATGGACGTGGTTTCCGTACACCCGTGGTCGGTGGTCATGGTGAACCACCAATAAGCAGTCGTATCCGCGATGAACGACTCGTTGAAGAGGGTGTCAGGCGGAAGCGTGTCGTTGGAGTAGTGCGACCAGTACCACATGGTCGAGTTGTCGATGTTCGAGCACCAGACCAGTGCGCTATCCGGATCGCAGAGCAGGATCGTTTGGGGATATATCTCATCCGTGTTCACGACCACATCATCGCTGATCTGCGGCTCTGGCGGCATGGGATGTACGATCACGTAGAGGGAATCGTGCCACGACCAGCAGCCATTGACGGCGTCCACCAGGACCGAATACCAGCCGGTCGTCTCCGTTGTCAGGCTGAAGGTGGTATCCCCCGTATTCCAAAGCATGTCTATCAAGGCTCCATTAGTGTTCACCTCCGAACCGGAATACCAATCGTAGGAAGGCGGGAACGGGAGATCGAAATACAGGTGTGCTTGGCCACATACCTCAACCGTATCGAGGCAGCCAACGCCATAGCCGTTCTCCTCGCGGAGGCACATGGTCATGATCGCGGGGTGTTCGCAACCGGAATCATACCGGTCGAACCAGTCATAGAGCACGCTGTCTTCCGTCCATGCCCTCGCGAGCAGACCATCTTTGAGCCCGCGCGCATCCTGGCTGTAGTACACCAGATCCGATTGGTCCGGACACGACCAGTCGGGGGCCGACGCATAGGTATCGTCCCAGTTGATGAAATAGTCCGTCACGATCTCCGCGTTCCAAGTGCCCGCGAAAGAGATGCTGCGCGTATAGGACCCGCACATCACCGGATCTCCATCCGGAAGGATGGCCACCTGACCAGCGAGCTTGCTTCCCGGACCTCCGTAGTGTCGCGCGGCGATGAAACCCAAGTCATTGAAGCGGTGTTTGTTCAGGAAGATGTCCTCGCTGCCCGCCGCCATGAAGAGGCCCGTTCCGCCATAGTACCCGGCCATGGACGTGAACTGGCAGTTGAACTGACCCACCACCGCAATGGTGTCGTTGAAAAGATCCACGCCCCGAACGCTCAGGCCATTGTCCGAACCGATCTGTCCGCTCGCGATGAACTGGCCATCGGTATCCACCCGTAGGAGATAGTAATTGAAATCCTGTTCACCGTTGATCATGTCCGGAGCGTCGTCCAGGAAGATCATGCTGCCTTGGAGGTCGCCGACGAGCAGGAGCTCGCCGTTGGGCGTGTAAAGCAGATCGCGCACGTGGTCGTAGATGGCACCGCCGCACCGCCGGAACCACTGCTCATTCCCGGCGGGGTCGAGTTTGAGCAGGAACGTGGCGTTGTACATGGCGTTCAGGTGCTCCACGTCGAAGGTGATCGTGTCGCTGAACTGGCCCGCCACGTAGATGTTCCCTTGCGGATCGTTCACCACGTCGATGGCGCGGTCCGTGTGGTCGGCGGCGCCTTGTTGCACCCAAAGGGCCGTGCCGTTCGCGTCGTAGCTGACCACTACGACGTCCATCGTGGGGATGAGCGTTTCAGGATCCGGGATGCTCGAAAGCGTGAAGCCGTCCCACGAAGCCGAGCCTTTGAACTCGCCGGCCACGGTCACCTGTCCGTTCGGCGCGATGGTAACGCCGTAGGGCCGATCCGCCCCTTCACTCCCCCCACCCTGCCGGATCCATTGCTGGGCACCGGTCGTACGATCCATCCGCATCACGAACATGTCCGCAGTGAAGTCGCTGCTGGTGATGGTGACGCCTTGGAAAGTCGCCGACCCCATGAACTCACCGACCACGGCCATCGTGTTGTCGGGCCCGAGCGCGAGCTTGATACCGCGATCAAGTCCGTAGCCACCACCCTGCTTCCACCAGATCACGTTGCCTTCCGGATCGAGCTTGGCCACGAAAAAGTCGAGGCCACCGCCGGAAAACAGGGTCTCCTGTTCGAAGTCCGCCGTTCCACTGAACTCGCCTGTGATATAGATGTAGCCCGCTGCGTCCGTCTTCACATCACTGATATGGTCATTGCCCAGGCTGCCCACATGCCGGGTCCAATACGGTTGGGCGAGGGCGGAATGCACGAGCGAACAGACGAGTACCGCGCAGAGCGTGCGCGAACGATGCTCCAAGATCCACATCGGCGGCGGGTGTTGGTACGACGTTGAGATCCCTGACGAAGGTCGCGTTCTGCCGTTCCTCCCGCATCATCCATTCAGCCTATTTGCGGCTGCGCGCTACCTGTCCGAAGACAGTGATGCACTGGCGCGCGCTGCCTGCTCCCGAAGTCGATCTACCGCCCCCTTGAAAGTTGGATGTATCCGGTGGAAGTCCGAGACCGGCCGAACGTGATGCGGATCAACTCGTAGTAGTAGACCCCATCGGGCAGCATGTCATTGCCATCGTCACGTCCGTCCCAGCGGATCGCCTCGACCCTGGGCGTAGAGAAAACGAGCTGCCCCCACCGGTTGTACACTTTGAAATAGTAGGTGACCCCGGGGGATCCTTCTATCAGGAAATAGTCGTTGACGCCATCCGCGTTCGGCGTGAACACGTTCGGCACGACACCGTCACACGTCACGACCGTGATGGAGGTGAAGGCCGAAACATCCGGGCACGCACCACCGTCCACCAACACGCCATATTCCCCGTTGTCCTCGGGCGTCGCTGCCCAGATCGGATAGCCCATGGCTCCCCCTACCGTCGTGCCTTGGGGCGTTACCCAAGAGAATGATGCTGTCACCCCGACAACAGTCACACTTCCGGATTCTCCGTCGCACAAGGTGTCCGGTCCGGAAACCACCGGGATCGGCGGGGGAAGTTGGATGTTCACGGTCACCTCCGCCCCCTCGCCACCGCAATCACCAGCCGATGCGAAGCAGACATAGACGCCTTCATCGGTCGGGTTGACGTTGGCCACCTCCACTGTCGGTCCGGAAACGCCTCCGGATGGTGTCGTCCAACTGTAGCTGATCCCAGGCACCGACGCGACCTCGAGCGAGAGGTCGTCCCCTGCGCAGAGTTCGGTCTCTCCGGAGATCTCCGGCGCTTCGGGCCCCGCCTCCAGGACCAACGATACGCTGGTCGAGGATCCCGGACAACCCTGTACCGAGGCGGTGCATACGTAAGTTCCGATGTCACTTGCGGAAACGGAACCGATGCTTACCGTTGGACCAGTAACCGCTCCCTGCGGCGTGGTCCAGGTGTACGTGACCCCGGGCTGGGGCGTCACAGAAAGCGAAAGCGCATCACCTATGCACAGCGATGTGTCGCCCGTGATGACCGGCGGAGATGGAACAAGTCCGACAAGGATCACCACCGGCGTGACCGGCCCCGTGCAGCCGCTCTCGGTCTGGGTCACATAGACCGTATCGCTCTGCGCTGCACCTTGGATGGTCAACACTCCTCCGACGATGAGCGTGTCCTGCAAGTCAGCCTGGGTGTACCAGACCAAGGTTCCCGAACCCGTGGCGGAGAGTTGGGCATCCTCGCCCGCACAGACCGTATCGCCTGATGTGACCAACGCTTCGGTGAAGGACTGGGCGCTCACTTCGACCACATTCGAAAGCGCCATGCATCCGAGCGTATCCGTGATCTGCAATTGGTAGCTGCCGGTATCCGTCGCAAGCAGGTCCTCGGTCGCGGCATTGCCCGGGGTCCACAGGTAGGTATAGTCGCCGGCCGGCCCGTCAAGAAGGGCGCTCCCGCCCCCACAGATGCTGTACGGGCCTGGCGGGATCTCCGCCATGATCGTGCTGGAGAAGATGTCCACGCTGAGGTCGAACGTGTCTTCGCAAGCGATAACCGTACAGGTGTAGGTGCCTCCCTCGCTCACCGACTGGGTAAGGCTTCCTCCGGAGAACGGCGGGTCCCAGATGATCTGTTCCAAACCTCCACCGCTGATCACCAGTGCGGTGGCTTGTCCCGGGCAGAGCACCGTGTTCGGTGTAGCGGCCAGGCTCGGTGTCGCGAATTCCTGCAGGAAGGCTGGCCCTCCGAAAAGGGGACAACCCTGGTCCGTATACACGGTGAGGTAGTAGGAGCCGATCTCCCAGATCAGCAGGCTGTCATCGTCCCCCACCAACGGCCCGCTCGGGCCGCTCCATTCATACGTGGTCCCTTGGAAGGATGTGCTCAACACGGCCGTATCACCGGAACAGACAGCGAGCGGCGAAACGACCAACGCGGGCGGCAGGGCCTGCGATACCATGAAGTATTCCGTCGCGCCGCAGAGCACGCCGTCGTTGTTCATGGCGATCACCGAGTAGTTCCCGAACTCCGTTACCCAGGCGGTATCCTGCCCGGGCGAGGTGATCACCGGTCCGGGCCCGCTCCACTGGATCTGCGAGCATCCGGTGCAGTCCAGTACGACCATGGCCGTATCACCGAGGCACAGGGTGATATCCTCCAACGGTGCGATCTGAGGCGAGTTGCCGGCCGCGAAGTAGACGCTGTCCGATGCATCGAACGCGATCGAATCGGCGGAACAGCCCTCCACGTTCATCACCAGGTGGATCTGCAGGTCGTACCAGCCGTTCGGCTCGGGCTCCACGAACCAAGGGAGAGGCTGATCCGCATAGCTGGCCAGCCCGCCGCCGGTCTCGGTGCTCGCGAAAACGATGTAAGGCTGGCCCAACGCGGTCGGCACACCGTCTACATACCAGGTGGCCAGTATGTAACCCTGCTGCAACACGCCATCGCAGACCTGTACGCTGTCCTGGTCGTCCAGGGCCACGCCGTTGAAATAGAAATCGAGATCCGCGCTGGTGATGTTGGGCAGGCTCAGCGACTCCATGAGTTCGACCGTGATCATGTTGCTGGCCTGGCATCCATTCGCTCCGGTCACGACGAGCAAATAGACGTTGCTCTCCTCCGCCACAAGGGGATTGCCCGGCACGGGCACTCCGTTCACATACCATTGGAAGGTTTCCCCTGGCAACAGGTCGGTGGCGAGCAAGGTGGCCGTGTCGCAGAGACTCAGTTCGCTCGGAAAACCGCCGTTGAACGGTGCGCTACCATTTATAGAGACCCAGGCCCCCGGCACAGGCAGCACGGTCACGTAGATCGAATCCGTCTCGTTGCGGCAGCCGTTGCTGGACGCATAGTTCAGCCAATACCACCCGCTGTTGTAAACCTCAATGGTGTCCCAAACACTCTGCCCGCTGCTCCAAAGGACAGACTCGTTCCACCCTACTCCTGAATCTTGCGGGCAGAAGCAGGTCGGACATATCGGTCGATTGATGTTCGCCACTCCTGTGAGGACATCGCCCCCGCAGACGACGGAATTCTCCGTTACCCCGTTCGTTCCGGAAACGATGGAATTGTTCAAGTAGGACCGGTCGCAGATGGACCCTATGCGCATGAACGGGTCATAGGGCTCACGACTATCCACATAACCGCGGGAGATGAAGCCATCCCGCAGACCGGTGCTACGGATGTGGACGTACGTGTTGTAGAACGGATCGCCGCAGTAACCCGGCGGGGCGCTCGCCACAGGCCCACAGCCGTTCGATCCATCCCCCCAATCGTAATCCTCGCTCGGGAAGATGAGCAACTCAGCAAAATCCCCGGAGAACACGAGTTCGCCATTGCTGAGCGATGTGATGCCCCCGGCCGTCTTCCCTTCGTGCCCACCGAACTGCTGCGCCTCGTCCAATGCCAGGGTCTGTGCATCGTGCTTCGCGATGAACAGGTCCTCCTCCCCCGTGGCGATGAAGATGCCGGTGGCGTCGTAGTGGTCCTGGAGGTCGGTGAAGCCGCATTCGAATTCGCCGTAGGCGGCCACGGTATTACCGCGCTGGTCAAGCCCTGCGATGCGCACGGTGTTCACGGAACCGGTCGCCGTGCCGCTCACGAACTCGCCATCGGCTCCGGCCCTCAGGAGGAAATAGGCGTTCGGTTGGGCGCTGGGCACGGCGTTGGGCGCGGTATCGAAGAACGTAAGCCCTCCCTGTAGTTCACCACACAGAAAGACGCCATCGGCACCGAGCTGCATGTCCACCGGCTGCTGCAGCGCCGCCCCACCGATGCGCCTGAACCATTGTTCGTCCCCGGCCGCATCGAACTTCACCAGGTACATCTGGTTGAGCGCGGTGTTCGGGTGGGGCGTACCGAAAGACATCGTTCCGCTGTACAGCCCGAACGCATATGCCGCACCGCTCCCGTCGATGGCGACGTCGGCCG
Source organism: uncultured Chryseobacterium sp. (assembly GCA_964649165.1). Classification (GTDB taxonomy): domain Bacteria; phylum Bacteroidota; class Bacteroidia; order Flavobacteriales_F; family PHOS-HE28; genus PHOS-HE28. The sequence continues at coordinate 46,273 of CAZYPC010000009.1, read as the reverse complement.
CCTGGTCATCCTGTTCCGCGATGCCCTGCTTGAACCACTCGGCTGTACCATCCGCGGAGTAGCTCGCGATGAAGACATCACTTCCCGGCAGGGAGGTCCCGGGATCGATGGTGCTGTTGAAGGTGCCCGCATCGAAGATGCCGCCCCCCCGGAACTCACCGGTCACCAGCACGCGGCCATCGGTCCCTACGGCCACGTTCGCTGCCCGGTCGGTGTAGGCGGCGCTGCCACCTGTGCGCACCCAGGTCAAGCTGCCGTTCGTACCGGAGAGCTTGGCCACGAAGAAGTCCGTGCTTCCACCCTGCGCCGACACGCTGGTGCCGAAAAGATCCGCAGTCCCGGTGAATTGGCCGCACACCACCACCGACCCGTCCGGAGCAGCGCACACCTTGCCGGCGAAGTCCAGGCCGGCGCCACCCGCTTGCTGCACCCATTGCAGCGCGCCCGAAGCGGACTGTTTCACCACGAAGACATCGCTCAAGCCTTGACAGGTGAGCGGCTGGCCCAGCACCGAGGCCCCGGGTCCGAATTCACCGATGGACACCAGGCCATCGGCCAGGTCCGCCTTCACATCGACAACGCGCTCATTCCCGTTGCCCGTGCTTTTCGCGGCCCAATGTTGGCCTCCGGCGAACAGGTAAGGCACGATGCCCGTCAAGAACACAAGGGTCCTCCTCACCATGCTGTGGTGAAGATATCATATGCCCTCCCGATGGCGCTTACGGTAAGCCGAAAAGACGATGGGGCACGATGCGTGCCGGCCGTTCATTGCGCTTCACGTCGCACAAGGGTGTATTCCGCGTCCGTGTCGCGCGCTGCGACCGCCCGTTCGGTGAGCGAGCGGAAAATGGCACCAATGGCGAGCCGCATATTGGTCTGGGTGCTTTGGAACAAGGACCTCGAGATCCAGGTCGGCGTGATCCAGACCGGTATGATCGCCGCATCGGCCCGCACCGCCGCGTCCATCCGGCTCATCAGTGCCCGGTTATCCTCCACGTGCAGGTTCTCATGCACCAGCCATCGCGCGCGCGCACGTTCGGAAAGGTCCTCCGCCATCCATATCTCCTGGCGCAGGTTCAGTCGCAATATGCCGGTTGTGAAACGGAATTCGCCCCTTCGCTGCTCGTACTGCAAGGAGGTCTGCACCACCTGAATGAAGGGTATGGTGATGGCCACAGCGCTCTCGGCGTCCCGTGCCCCCTGTGCCCGGGCCTTCTCCACGATGCTGCTCTGCGCAACGTACTGTGGCGTAGGGGCATCGCCCAGACTGGTGGTGATCTCTAGCGGCATGGTGAAAAATGTTCGGTAAGGAATTCGTACGGCGTATGGGCCATGTTCCAGACGCGTCCGCGTCTTGCTCTGTTCATAGCCGAAGGTGAAAGTAACACCGGAACGGTACTCTGCAACAACCCGGGATGTATGACGAACTCCCGATTCCATCCGCGTAGTAACTCGCCGGGCGGAACTACCTCACCAACTGCCAATACCCTGTCCGCACGAGCGGATCGCCGTTCACGAGCCGGGCGGTGAGCACATAGAAATAGACGCCTTCCGGCAAGGCTTCGCCGCTGAAGCCGTTGTGCCCGTCCCATTGCACGATGGCGGCCGTGCGCGTGTACAGCAATTGTCCCCAACGGTTGAAGATCTCCAAGGTGATGGGCTCCTCGCTCGGGCTGCTCAGGGTGATGACGTCGTTGGTGCCATCGTCGTTCGGCGTAAAGTGGTTGGGGATGTCCACTTCACAATCGCTCTGCGTGATGACCAACGAGTCGATGTCGTTGCAGCCACTGGCATCGAGGATGCTCACCCAGTAGGTACCAGGGATGCCGACGGCGAGGGACTGCGTGGTGCTGCCTGTGTTCCAGAGCCAGGTGAGGGCCGGCCCGGCATCAAGCGTGACCGTCTCCCCGAGGCAGAGCGTGATGGGCAGACCGAGGTCCACCAACGGCAGGGGCACCACGCTCACCTCCACGCTCGCTGAAGGGCCGACGCAACCATCGTTGGTGTAGTAGGCCGTGTAGATGCCGTCCAGGGTGGGCGTCGCATAGTCGTAGCTCACGAGGAATCCAGCGACCGGCCCTGCAGGGGTCATCCAATTGGGATGGAGCGCCGGGTCCACGATCAATTGGAGCGGGTCTCCGGTGCAGAGCGTATTGTCGCCGAGTATCTGGGGCAACGGCGGCAGGGGGATCACCGGTACCGGTATTTCCTGGCCTCCGCTGGTGCATTGCGCTTCGGTCTGGGTGAGATAAACGGTGGTCGACCCGGCGATGTCCGGGAACATCCAGGTGGATCCCGTACCGAGCGGCATAGTGAGCGCGGCATCGGCGTACCAGGTAAAGATCCCGGAGCCATTGGCCAGGACGAGCGCCGTGTCCCCGGCACACACTTCCGCAGCCTGTGCGGAAACGGGCAACGTGAAAAAGAACCCTTCCACGGTAACGAAGCCCGCCGTGTCGACGCATCCATACGGGTCGATCCCTACCACGCTGTAGTGCCCTGTGTCGTCCGCGTAGACGATCTGACCGTCGAGCCCACCTGGGAACCACTGGTACTCCGCCAGGCCGGGACCTGCCTCCATCGGAACACTGTCCCCAGGGCAGATCTCGAAAGGCCCGGGATCCACGATGGACACCTGGGGGTCGGGCACGAGCACTTCAACGCTCGCAGTGCCGGTGACGCAGCCGCTCTGCGTGGCTACTGCGGTCCATACACCACTGGCATCCGGAGCCGCCGCTGATGCCCCGACCTGCGGCCCGGTGAACGGGCCGAGCGGCGTCGTCCAATCGATCGTAGCGCCCGGCGCAGCGTTCAGGAGCAGTTCGTCACCAGCGCACACGATGGTATCCCCGGTGATGGCGACAGGCCCACCGCCATTGAAGACCACCACCTCCACCGGCACGGGCAGGCTGTTGCACTGCGCATCGGTCTGGGTGACATAGATGGTGGTCGTTTCCTGGAACGGACCGATGGTGACGGAAGGCCCGAAAGCGATCAGTTGCAATGCCTCCGGGTCCGCGTACCAGGCGAACACCCCGGAGCCGGTGGCCGTGGCTGAGGTGACCAGCCCTACGCACGCCGTATCGACGACCGCCACAACAGGATCCGTGAAATCATGCACGACCACCTGGGCCGAGAACGCGGTATCGGTGCAGCCGTACTCGTCGAACCCGATGAGGGAATAGGCTCCTTCGGACGTCGCGTACACCTGCTCCCCTGTAAGGTTGCCGGGCTGCCACGCATATGCCACAAGCCCCGGCACGGCCTGCAGCAGCACGCTGTCGTTCGGGCAGATGTCGAAAGGCCCTTCATCGAGGATGGCCACGGCCGGTGTGATTTGCTCAATGGTGAAGGAAAGCGGCGTGACCACGCCGCAGCGGGTGACGGAGACCGTGTAGGTACCGGGAGCCGTGATGACCTGCGAGGACGTGTTCCCGGTGAGCGGTGCGCCCCATGTGAACGTTCCGGCCTGGGCGGGCTGCACGCTCACGACCACGCTGCCGCCCGCGCAAAGCACCGGTTGCGGGGAGATGCTCAGATAAGGCGTGGCATACAGCGAGACGGTCTGCAACGCGGTGGCGTAGGTACAGCCCTCGACCGTGTTGGCCACGCAGAAATAGGTCCCCGGCTCGGATACCGCAATGGAGGGAGTGGCTTCGGACAACGGCCCACCCGGTCCGTACCACGTGTACGAACCCGCGACGCCGCTCGTCTCCAGGAATACCGGATCACCGGGGCAGACCAGGCCATCCAGCGGATCCATGGTGATGGTGGGCGCATTCACCAGCGCGAGGGAATGCGTGTCGGCATCGCCGAGCGTGCAGGCCCCGGTATCCTGTGGTGTGAAGATGACCTGGACGGGTCCGGCTTCCGTCAAGGTGAGCGTGGTGCCATCCGTGGGACCTATGATACCCCCGTTCTCCGCCTCCCAATCGAACGTGCCGGGTCCGTTGGCCACGGCGGTAAGGACCACGCTCTGTCCTGAACACAGGAAGATCGAACCCACGATATCCACCTGGCCGATCCCGCCGGCCTGCCCTGTCACGTAGATGCTGTCCTGCCACACAGCGTTCACGAAGTGGTGGTTGCAGGGCTGGTCGCTGATGTTCATGACGGAACTGAACACGTACCAGCCATCACCGGCAAAGGCGGACATCAGGTTCTTCGGTTGCGCGCCCATATCGAACGGCCCCTGGTCCGCGATGGTGCCACCGACCATCACCGTGTCGGAGAGGACGAACGAACCGGGAGACGTGACAGGCACACCGTTCAGGGAAAGGGAAAGCGTGAGTTGGGCCAGCACCGACTCGTTCGCACAGATGGTGATGGTATCGTTCCCATCAGGGTCCTGCGGAAAGCTCAACGACTGCTGCAATTCCGCCTGCCCCAACGTGTCGCTCGGGAGATACTGCAGCTGGATGGTGCTCACCGATGCGCAGCCATCCTCGTTCACCGTGGTCAGGTACCACACGCCATCTGACAGGGCGGTGACCGTCGAGTCCTCGAAGGTTCCCTGTGAAGGATGGAACCAGCTGAAGTCGAGGCCCGGCACGGGTCCGGCGGTGAGGGTGACGATCTCCGGGGCGCACACGGAAACGGCGGTCGTAAGCGTGTCCTGCTGGTTGACGCCTTGGTCGTCCGTTATGCCGGCCAGCGCGACCGCTTCGCACAGGCCTACGGTGATCTGGTCCGTTCCGGTGAAGCAGCCATCGCCCACCTCGGCCGTTGCGGAGTACGCCCCCTGAGCGAGGATCGGAATGCCGGCCGTTGTCTCTCCGGTGTTCCAGATGAACAACGGGATGGGGCCATGGGTATAGTCGAACGTGGCGGTGAGCCCCCCCGGACCGCAGAAGGCGGCATCGGTACCCGGTACCGTACAATCAGGATCGGAGGCCGGCATCACATCGAACAACGGATGCAATCCGAACTCGCACGATGGGCGGGGGAAGATGTCCAACGGGCGGCGCTGGCGTATGAAACCCTTGGTCACGAACCCGTCGAGGACGCCGGTGGAGCGCAGCCTCGCCACGTCGTAATACGTGGTGTCGCCACAGGCCTCGTCGACGCCGCCAGGACCGATCTCCAGCAATGAATCGCCCGGCAATGCGCGCAGCTTGGATTCGATGCAGGGGATGTAGAGTTCATCGGCGAACTCGCCCGCAGCGAACATCGTCCGGTCCGGTCCGAGAACGACATCGCGCAGATCCATGGCCTCATGGTCCACGAGCGATTGCGCGTAGGTGATGGCCAGGTCATCGGAACGATCCAGCACGCAGACCCAGCCGTTCTCCCCGCCCCACGAGAGCATCAGGCCGTCACCGCCGGACGCCTCGGAAAGCTCCAGCGCCTGGCATTCGAAGTTGCCGCCCAGCATCACCTCGTTGGCGTCCACATCGATACCCCGCGCTTCGATGGGATGATCACTTCCCAGGGTCTTCTGGACAGTGGGCTCCCCTTGGGCATTGAACGAGACGGCGAAAGCGCTGTACGGGTACGCTGAGGCCAGCACCGTTGACGCATCCCCGAAAATGATGTTGTTGCCTGTTTGTGAACCGCACAACCACGGTACCCCCTCGACCTCACAAAGCCCCCCGGCGAGCACGCTACCACCGCCACCGATCCGCCGGAACCATTGTTCACTACCGTCCGGGGTGAAGGCCGCGATGAACGCGGCATTGCTCATCTCGTTCGTATGCGTCTGATCGAAGGTGATGGCATCGCTGAACTGCCCACAGAGCCAGGCGTTGCCATCATCATCCACGGCGAGGCCCAAGGCCTGATCCTGATGTATGGCCGCTCCTTTCTTCACCCAGAGCGCATCTCCAGTTGCAGAATACTTCAGCAGGAACAGGTCGTCACTCGGCGCGTTCGTGAGGGGATCCAGCGTGCTGGTCGCCGTAAGGGCACCGAACGATGCCGTGCCGCTGAATTCGCCGGCCACGTAAACATGACCTGCGACGTCCGCAGCGACCTGCTCTGCGATATCCGTGTTGCCGTTGCCTCCTGCGGACCGCGCCCAGATCACCTGTCCGCCGGCGTTCCACTTCGTTACGAAGATGTCCTGGGAGGGTCCGGCACTTGTCAATGTAATGCCCCCAGCCGTGAACGTGCCGCTGAACTGCCCGACCACGATGATGTCACCGTTCCCATCCACAGCGATATCGGTAGCGCGATCCACGCCGGGCCCTCCCGCGACGCCCGTCCAATAAACCGCACCGGCGGTATCCATTTTCACCAGGAACATGTCGGTGACACCTGAGGAAATGAAGTCCCCGTTGGGATCGTGCATCGCTCCACTGAAGGTGCCGCATGCATAGAGCGTATCACCCGGGCCGCGCGCGATGGCAGTGAACCGGTCATCCGCAGGCCCTCCGAAACCGTAGGCCCACCACGGTCCGGGTTGCGCAGCGCCGAGCACGGGCAATAACAGTGCGGTGAGCCACGTGCAGCGCATGGTCCCAAAGTAGCCGGGCGAACGATCCACCCGAAGGCATCCGCCGGAAGGCCGATCAGTGTCCGAATCGCCCGAGGAGATCACCGGATCATGAGCATGTGGCATCAAGTAGGGCCGTGGGGACAAGCGGAATACAGAGGAGCCAAATAGGCACATAACGAGGCTTTCGGCCACTCGGTCGAAAATCGGACGACAAATCGAAGCCGACGCAACCTCTGCGCCGCCCCCCTTGTCCTTGACCTGTAGAAACTTGGAAAACCGACCCGACACATGCTCAGCCAGACCGCAGTCCGTTCGCGTTCCTCCTATTCCATGGAACCCACCGCTCCCATGCGCATCGTGCGCCAAGTGCTCATCGAGGCGATCGAGCGCGCATACGTTGAGAGCCGTTTTGCCGAACCGCGCCGTGCCGCACATGTTTGCGTGCATGCGAACGGGAAAGTCTATGTATCAGAGCTCGCCCTGCATGTGACCAACGAAGGCTTCAGCGTATTCTCCTTGGAGTGCAATGGCACCCCGGAGCGCCCGAGCCATGGCATGCCTGTACCGGAGACCTGGAGCCGCTCGGAATTCGCAGAATGGGTACGCTCCAGACCCGATCTTTACGCCACGCCGATCATCGAACAACTGTTGCACAAGGCGGACCGCAAGAACATCCGCATCCTGCTGGTGGATTGACTTGCGCTCAAGTGCAACGGACAGCACGGTAGACCATCGCTTGGCATCCGCACCAGGACATATCATTCTCCCTGAAGGAGCGCTTGAAGGCCTAACGGACCGTGGTGAGCTTCCGTTGGACGAGGCCCAGGCACTGGATCTGGGACTGATCGAGCGGTGCCTTGCGGGCGAAGCCGCAGCATGCTCGGAACTGTACCACCGTTACTACAGGCAGGTGATGCCCATCTGCATGCGTTATGGGCGCAACCTGGAAGAAGCCAAGGACATCCTACAGGACAGCTTTTCCCGGGCCTTCAGCCGACTTCACAGCTTCACGGGCAAAGGCTCGTTCATCGGCTGGTTGAAACGGGTGACACTGAATACGGCCATCAACCACTACCACGCGAACGTCGAACAACGCTCCACCTTACGCATCGAGGATCTGGCACCGCACGCGCCGGCCACGATCGATCCGAACGGCGAACAGGCCTTGGCAAAGTTGGGAGCGGAAGAACTGCTGGAACTCGTGCGGGCCCTGCCGCCGGCATATCGTATGGTATTCAACCTGCGTGTGGTGGAAGAGTGGACGCATGACGAGATCGCCCGCGAACTGGGGATCAGCGTAGGCGCATCGAAATCGAACCTGTCCCGCGCACGGGCGAAACTCATGGAACAGCTCATTTCCCGTGGTGTGAACCTCCGCGGCCAACCCACCACCCCATGAAGAAAGACGAACGCCTGGACGACATCTTCCGCGAGGGCTTGTCCTCCGTGACACCTCCTCCGGCCCCTTCGCAGGATTGGGCGGCCATGGCCCGCTCGGCGAAGACGAACGCCGTGCTGGCGGGTAAAGGGCATGCCGTCTCCGGCGCCGCCCGGTGGCTCAGGATCCTCGGTGGCGGAATGGCTGTACTGATAGGTTGGTATCTGTCGACTTCACCCGAAGATCCTCACTCCGCCGAGCGCGCTGCGATCCCCGTATCATCGCCGCTGCTGCCCTCCTTGCCGATCCTGGATACCGAGGAGGAGCTTTCCGAGCCTGCGACAGGCGCTGAGTTGTCCGAAGCTGGCATGCAAGGGGTTGATGCCTCCCCATCCCTTCCATCGGTCCATGAAGATCCGCCTGCCCGATCAACGGAACACCTGGCAGCGCTTCCCGTTCGCGTGAAGAATGACCAGGTTACCCGCGAAGAAGCCAGCAAAGCGCACGACCCGATCGAGAAGGCCGTGGAAGCGAAGCACGGTCAGCAAAGCGCAGTAGCAGCCAGGAACGCGACGCACGACGAGGGCGCGGGGGGATCCCTGCAGAGCGGAGCAGGGCTTTCGATGACCAATGTGGCTGAAGGCCTCATGGCGGCCCCTGTCGCACCGGCTCCGGAACCGGGTCATCAGGTCCCACCCCTACTGCTCTTGTTGCCTACCCCAACCGGACTGACCTACCAGCCGATGGGCACTCCGAACCCGGTCGAGGCTGACTACGTCTCGAACGCGCGCTGGTCCCTCTCGCCATGGATCTCCGGCGGGAAGTCCATGCTTGCCGACCGTGATCTCGGAACGGGCTTACCGGACGGACTGAAAAGCACGGCCGCCTTTCCCAATGGTTTCGGTTTGCGGGTGCAATACACGCTGGACCGTCAGCTGGCGTTCTTCACCGGTGTCAGTTTGACCAGCAAGGGCAACCTCCAAGGGTGGATCAGGTCCTCCCCGACCCTGAGCACCGAGTACCAGCTCAGTGGTCAGTACGTCGAGGTTCCCGTTGCCTTGAAATTCATCCAGCCTTTACGTGGTATGGATATCTACGCCCGCGCCGGTCTCACGTTCCAGTTCAACCGGCCTGGGGAGATGAACCGGGTGGTGGTGCATGACGAGGGGTCGAAACAACAGAGCACGCTGGCTCTGGCTGGCGGCTCCATGGGCACCGCGATCGACCTGGGTGCTGGTATACAGATCCCCCTGAGCGATCGCTTGGGACTGTTCATAGAGCCTTCCTACCAGATGGCGCTCTCGCCTGCGGTGAAACACCCGTCGTTCGATCTGCTTCCTTTCAATCCACGCATCCACTCGTTCAGCATTGCGACCGGCCTGAGCTTCCAATTCCATTGACCTATGTCACGAAGATCCTGTTCGTTGCTTACCATTGTTTGCACGGCGCTGCTGCTCGTATCGTCCTGCAAGAAAGATGAGCTTACCGTGGTGAGCACTGCTCCACCCGCTCATGTGTGCAGCAAGATCGTGATCAACCTGAACATGGACAGCCTGATCCATCTCGACCCGCCACTTCCCGGCGGTTCAGATCTGGAGGTGGTCAAATGCGAATGCGATACGGTCGCCTTCTACCCCATGAATATCCCGCAGAACGCGGAGTTCGAAGGGTGGGTGATCGATCAAGGAGAAGAGAACGCGCATCAGGAAGCGCTTGACCTGGATACCATCACCATGGATTCGGAACTGTGGATGCACTTCGAGCATGTCGGCCCGAACGATGGCGTGGTCCGCATCGTGGTGGAGAACGAACCCTGTAAATAGCCCATCATCCCCCGCACCACCCCGGTCAGCGGCCGGGAACGGAGTGGATGCCGTTCTGGCCCGGGTCGAGTGGTGTGGGCGATGGGGGGCGCCACAAGCGTGATGCGTTATTATCGGGGGGCAGACGCTGTGTCCCGGCCACGGTCCTGAAGAAGAGCCAACCACATGGCGCGGCCGCCCGTGGGCGCCATCGGTTGCCAAAACCCTACACCAGCTCTTTCCGATCCCGGGCTGCTGATCCGTCATCCCGGACATGTGAAGGATGACACTTCTTCCGGCTCCGGTGCGCTGGCGTCCCGTGGAGCGATCTTTGATCAGCATGCGTAATCCGTATCCACATGGACCTGAACAAATTCACCGTACGCGCCCAAGCGGCGATCACGCAAGCGCAAACGTTGGCCGCTGGCAATGGCCAGCAAGCGATCGAGACCGGTCACCTGTTGAAGGGACTGCTCATCGAGGACGCCGACGTCACCCCGTTGCTGTTGAAGCGATCGAACGTGAACGTGAACGCGCTCACGGCCGCGTTGGACCGCATCGTTCAAGGCTATCCGAAAGTCCAGGGTGGCCAGAGCGGTGTGCTCGCGCGTAGCGCGGGCGAAGCGTTGACCAAAGCCCTGGCGAGCACGAAGGAGTTCGGCGATGAATTCGCGAGCGTGGAACACCTGCTGCTCGGCCTGATCGATTCCAATGACCTCATCTCCCAGCTCTTGAAGGACGGCGGAGCCACGCGCAAGGACCTGATCTCGGCGATCAAGGAACTGCGCAAGGGTTCGAAGGTGACCAGCCAGAGCCAGGAGGAGACCTATAACGCGCTGAACAAGTACGCGAAGAACCTGAACCAGCTCGCCCGGGAGAACAAGCTCGATCCGGTGATCGGACGCGACGAGGAGATCCGCCGCGTTCTGCAGATCCTCAGCCGCCGCACGAAGAACAATCCGATCCTGATCGGCGAACCCGGCACGGGCAAGACCGCCATCGCCGAGGGCATCGCTCAACGCATCGTGAGCGGTGATGTGCCGGAGGACCTGCGCAACAAACAGGTGTTCTCACTGGACATGGGCGCGCTCGTCGCCGGTGCGAAGTACAAGGGCGAGTTCGAAGAGCGACTGAAAGCCGTGGTGAAGGAAGTGACGGCCGGCGAAGGCAGCATCGTGCTCTTCATCGACGAGATCCACACCCTGGTTGGTGCGGGCGGTGGCGAAGGCGCGATGGACGCCGCAAACATCCTGAAGCCCGCCCTCGCGCGCGGGGAGCTGCGCGCCATCGGGGCCACCACGCTCAACGAGTATCAGAAGTACTTCGAGAAGGACAAGGCGTTGGAGCGCCGTTTCCAGCAGGTGATGGTGGATGAGCCCTCGCAAGCCGATGCCATCAGCATCCTGCGCGGGTTGAAGGAGAAGTATGAGAACCACCACAAGGTGCTCATCAAGGACGCGGCCATCATCGCCGCCGTGGAACTGAGCACGCGCTACATCAGCAACCGTTTCCTGCCGGACAAGGCCATCGACCTGATCGATGAGGCCGCGAGCAAACTGCGCATGGAGATCAACTCCAAACCGGAGGAACTGGACGAAGTTGACCGTCGCGTGATGCAACTGGAGATCGAGCGCGAAGCGATCAAGCGAGAGAAGGATGACAGCCAACTCACCGAGATCAACAAGGAGCTGGCGGAGCTCGGCGCGAAACGCGATGCGTTGAAGGCGCGCTGGACCCAGGAACGCTCGCTCGTGGAGAAGATCAACGAGGCGAAGGAGCAGATCGAGAAACTGAAGTTCGACGCGACACAGGCCGAGCGCGAGGGCGACTTCGCGAAGGTGGCCGAGATCCGCTATGCCCGCATGAAGGAGACCGAGGACGCGCTGGCAAAAGCGAAGGCCGACCTGGTGGAGATGCAGGCCAGCAGCAAGATGATCAAGGAGGAAGTCGATGTGGAGGAGATAGCCGAAGTGGTGAGCCGCTGGACAGGCATTCCGGTTACGCGGATGCTCGAGGCCGAACGGACCAAGCTGCTGAAGCTGGAAGACGAACTGCACAAGCGCGTGGTCGGGCAGGAAGAGGCGGTGCGTGCCGTGGCTGATGCGGTGCGCCGCAGTCGCGCGGGCATGGGCGACGAGAAGCGGCCCATCGGTTCGTTCATCTTCCTCGGCACCACGGGAGTGGGAAAGACCGAGCTGGCCAAGGCACTGAGCGAACTGCTCTTCAACGATGAGCATGCGATGACGCGCATCGACATGAGCGAGTACCAGGAACGCCACAGTGTGTCGCGACTGGTCGGCGCACCTCCAGGCTACGTGGGCTACGACGAGAGCGGCCAACTCACCGAGGCCGTCCGCCGCAAGCCTTATAGCGTGGTGCTGCTCGATGAGATCGAAAAGGCGCACCCGGACGTGTGGAACATCCTCCTGCAGGTACTCGATGACGGTCGCCTTACGGACAACAAGGGCCGGGTGGTGAACTTCAAGAACACCATCATCATCATGACGAGCAACATAGGCTCGCAGATCATCCAGGAACGCTTCGAGAAGATCGACCAGAAGAACCGCGCGGAAGTCATCGAGGCGACGAAGGTCGAGGTGATGAACCTGCTCCGTTCGACGGTGCGACCCGAGTTCCTGAACCGGGTGGATGAGATCATCATGTTCGAGCCCCTCACACGGGCCGATGTGCGGGAGATCGTGGGGCTCCAACTCGATGCAGTGATGCGCAAGCTCGCCGAGAAGGACATCATGCTCACGCCCTCACCGGAGCTGGTGGACCACATCGCGGAGCAGGGCTACGACCCGCAATTCGGCGCGCGGCCCATCAAGCGGATGATCCAGAAGGAGCTGATGAACGAACTGAGCCGCCAGATCATCGCCGGGAAGGTGGAGACCGGTGTGAAGCAGGTGATCGACGTGTTCGATGGGAAGATCGTCTTCCGCAAGCCGATCGCGAAGGAGAAGAAGGTTGAAAAGGTCTGATCACACAGCGGATCGGGGAGCTACACCAGCTCCTCGATCAGCTGGGTAAGCCCCAGTGAACGCAGATAACTCGCGTTCGGCCAGACACCGTTCGCGTCGGCGCTGAGTTCGGGATCCAAGCGCCGCACGAAGTACATATCGATGAGGCCCTTGTTCTTGGCCTCCACCTTCCCGCGGTGTTCGCACTGGAAATCATCCTTGATGAGGGCGAACGTGGCCCCGCTGATGTTCACTTCGCCCGTGGCACCGCTGCTTTCCATCCGGCTGGCCGTATTCACCGTATCGCCCCAGATGTCGTAGGCGAATTTGCGCTGGCCCACCACCCCGGCCACGACCGGTCCGGTATGGATCCCGATGCGCAGCACCCAGGGTTCCTTCCCCAACGCCTCCCGTTGGCGGCACCACCGGGCCATCATTTCGCGTACCTCCAGCGCGGCGAGCAGCATCTTGTGCGCGTGCCACGGGTCGCTCTGGGGGATCCCACTCGCGCACATGTAGCTGTCGCCGATGGTCTTGATCTTCTCGATGCCGTAGCGACCGATGATGCGATCGATCTGGATGAAGCACTCGTCCAGTTCGCGGACCAGTTCTTCCGGGGTCATCTTCTCCGCCACGCGGGTGAAGCCCTTCATATCCGTGAACATCACGGTGGCCTCGGGGTGCATGCGGGCGGTGGCCTTCCCCTTCTCGTTCAGTTCATCGCTGATGGACTTCGGCAGGATGTTGAGCAGCAGGCTCTCGATGCGGCCTTTCTGCCCTTCGATCTCCTTGCTCTGGGCGACGACCTCCGCCGTGCGCTCATCCACTTTCTTCTCGAGTTCCAGGTTGCGCAGCCGCAGCTGACGTTCGCGCACCTTGATGTAGCTGAAGAGCACGATGGCGCTCACCAGGACGAGGGCGGAATAGAACCACCACGATCGGTACCAAGGCGGGAGTACCGTGAAGTGGTACAGGACTGGCGGATCGCTCCACAGGCCGGAACGGTTGCGCGCGCGGACCTTGAACACATAGCCGCCGGGGGGAAGTGTGGGATAATGGGCATCGGTCTCGGCCGTGACCGGCTGCCATTCCTTCTGAAGGCCTTCGAGCATGTATTGATAGCGAACGGCCCCCTGGTCGCTCAGGCTCACGCAGCCATACTCGATATGTACATCGCTCTCCGAATGGGACAGGTCCACCCCATCTATCGCATCGCGTTCCACCAGGTTCACTTTCAGGACGCGCACGGCGATCAAGGGCGCTTCCACATGCTCCTGGCCGTGGTCCACCACCACCAGGTTGGCGCCGTTGGTGGTGCCGAACCAGAAATCTCCGTCATGCGTGCGACATACGGCGCCGGGGTTGGCCTCGATGCCCGTAAAACCCGACCGCTCGGTGAAGGCGAGGAACACCTCGCTGTCCTTCTTGCGTTCGTTCAAGCCCTTGTTGGTGCCGATCCAGACATGTCCATTGGCGTCCGTGATCAACGAGCGCACGCTGCTGCTCAATAATCCCGCGCGCTCGTCGTAGCTGACCACGACCCTGCCGTTCTCGAGCACGAAGGCACCACGGCTTTGCGTACCCACCCAGATCCGCCCGGCGGCATCCTCGGTGAAGCTCGTCGGCGTGATCACCTGGCCGATATCGATCCCTTGCGCTCGGGTCGGCGTACCTGCTTTGATCAAACTCACCCCGCTGCTCGCCGTTCCCACCCAGGTGTTCCCTTTCGAATCATTGAACAGGGCAGTGATGTCACTGCCGACCAGGCCATCTTCCTTTGTGATCGTCTTCGGTACATTGCCCGGAACGAGGTAGAGCAGACTCCCGAAGGTGCCCACGTACACGCCACCTTGCGGGGCAGGGGCCAATGCGGTCACCTGGTTCTTTCCAAGCAACGGTGACAGTTCGGCGTGATCGATCCTCCTTCCTGAGGCCCACTCGCCCAAGCCACCGGCGGTCGCGTCCCCCCCGCTGCCCGTGCCGATCCAAACATGGCCGGCCGCATCCACGGTGAGCGCGCGCACATCATAGTACGGGATGTCGCCGTTCGCATAGGTCAAGTGCCGGATGCTCATGGGGCCGCTCGCAGTGGGATCCAGGATGGTGATGCCCTCGCTCGTACCGAACCAGATGTTGTGCTCATGATCCTCCACAACGGCCCATACGTGCCGCTCTACCAGACCATCAACATCGGAGAACGAGCGGAAACCGTCACCTTTATAGATGTCCAGCCCTTCGTCATGCGTAGCGATCAACAAGTTCCCCTCCCGATCCCGCATCATGGCCCGCACCTTGTCGCTGTGCAGCCCCGTGGAGGTGCTGAAGAGCCTTGATCCATTCTTCTCGACCTCCACAAGTCCCTTGCCCCAGACACTGATCCACACGTGCCCGGTGCCATCCTCGCCGAAGCAGTTCACGGTGTTGTCAGGAAGGCCCGTATTGATGTCGAACACCGTGCTCTTGCCGGTCTTCGGATCGAACCGCACAGCCCCGTTCTCGTCGGTACCCGCCCATAGCGCGCCAGTGCCATCCTCGAAGAAGGAGTTGACCTTCGGCAGCTCGGCGAGCGAGCTCACATGGAAAGGCTCGAACCGTTTCTTGTCCGCGTTCCACTGCCGCAGCCCATTGCCCACGTCGAGGAACACCAGCCCGTCCTGCTTCAATTTCACGATGCCGGTGATGCGCTCACCCGCACCGGTGGGATCGGCGAAGCGCTCGGCTGCCAAAGGACCGTCTGTTGAAGCTGACGCGATCCGCAAGGGGCCTTGTCCGAAGGTTCCCAGCCACATCGCCCCATCCGCATCCTGCTGGATGGCCGTGATGTCGGAAGTGATCGGCCCTCCTTCGAATTCCAGCGCCTTGAACTTGCGGCCCTCACTGATGGAAACACCTCCCCCGAGGTGGCCACACCACAACTGCCGATCGCGGTCGAGGAACAGGGAGCGCACACCGCCGGGCGCCACACCGCTGTTCACGTCGTAGTTGAACACGGAGGTTCCGTCGTAGCTCGCCAGTCCCGCTTCGGTGCCGATCCAGATCAGGCCCGTGCTATCCTGTAGGATCGCATAGACCTTCGAGGCCTGCAGGCCATCAACGACCGTGACATTCTCGAAATAGTAGCGCTGCGCACTTACCGAGCAGGAAAGGCCAAGGCTGACGAGGGTGATGAGATGCCGCATCCGGCCCCAAAATAGCCGGCGGTGGGTTGACCTCAGCGGGTGAGTTCGTAGAAGGAGGGGTCCGTACCCGCCGCCTTGCTCACCACCAGGGTGTTGGTGACGCTGGCGCTGTAGTTCTCCAGCAGGCTCTTCAGCGATCCGTAGTTGTAACAGCTGTAGATGTCGTCCTTCTTGCCATCCACCGGCACCCAGTAGGTCTTGCCTCCGGCGGTCCGGCCATGCCCAACGTAGCCCACGAGGATCGTGTTCACCTTGTTTGACCTCACAAGGTCGCGCAACTCCACATTGAAGAAGCGTTCGATCTGGCCTTTGCTGAGGTTCTTCTTCGTAATGGTCCGCTGCGCGTTGTACTTGGAAAAGGATCTCTGGATCTCCGCCAGATCCCCCGCGCGGCCTTGGGGCGCAGGAAAGCTCTTGTAGTCCGCATTGTCGATCATCACCACCCAAGTGGTCCCGGTCGCACTGTTCACCACCGGCTTCTCAGCAGGCTTTTCCGTTGGCTTTTCGGGCGAGGGCTTGGGAACGACGTGCGCCACGACCGGGGCCTCACGAACGATCGAATAGACCAGTTCCGTTCCGTTGCCGAACTGGTCCTCGGCCCGCACGGTGAAGCTGGTCTTGCCTTTCACGATCAGCCGGATGCTGAAATCGGTGGCCGTTGTATCCGGAGCGAAACTGGCGAAAACACCATCGACGGTTATCGAACGGATACCGCTGGGATCACTGGCCGCACCCTCCAGGAAAACGTCCTCCTTGTCGCTTGGGATGGTGATAGTGCGGTCGGCCGAGGCCACTGGAGAAGCCAAGCTGAGCGCGGGAGGCACACCCTCGGAGCGCTCCACGGACAGGGTAACGTTCGCTACATTGTCGTACAGGTCGGTGGCAACCACTTCGATCTGTTCCGCGCTTGACGCCAGCGGAACACTGACGAAGAATTCCGGGTCCTTCTCATCGGGCGAGTAGCTCGCCGGCGATCCGTTCACCGTGATGCTCTTCAAAAGATTCCGATCACGAACGTGGCCGGTCACTTTCACCTGGACAAGGGCACTGGACACCTGGACCACATTGTCTTTGCGGTAAGGCTCCACCACGGTAATGTACGGAGGGTCGCTCTCGCGGTTCATCTCGAAGATGCGACCATCTAGTTCCTTCTGGCGTTCCTGCAGCTTCTTGCGGTCCTCGGCGGTGACCGTAGCGTCGCCTTCGGTCTGTTTCAGCGAGGTTTCCAGGTCCTTCTTGGCACCTTCCAGATCAAGGTTCGCCTCCTTGCACTCCGCGCGCAGCAGCAGGGCCTTGTTGTCCTTGGGGTTGTTCAGCAGCACCTTGTTCAGGTCGTTCACGGCATTCTGGTGCTGGCCGAAGCCATGGTAGTAGGACGCTCGTTGGTAGTAAACGACGTCATCTTCCCGTCCAAAGGCGATGCACTTGCTCACGTCGTCGATGGCCTTGGCGTACTCCTTCTGGTGGGCGTAAGCCTTGCTGCGGGTGAACAGCGCATCCGTGCTGCCCGTGTTGAGATCCAAGGCCCGGGTGCACTTCTCGATGGCCTTCTCCAACGTACGCATCTGCATGGTCGGTCCGGAGTATTGCTCATAGAGCTTCAGCTGGGTCTCCGCTAGGGCGACGTATGCAGGCTCGTACAGGTAGTTCCACTCGATCACCTTGTCCAGGTCGAACTCGGCGGTCTTGTAGTCGCGCATGGCCATGCGGGCCAGGCCATGCAGGTAGTAGGTATCCGTGGTGGCCTTGAGGTCGAGGGCAGCATCGCTGGCGGAACTGGCGCCATCGAGATCTCCCTTGGCCAGGCAGGCCCGGACCTTCACTTGGAGCGCATCCATGCATTTCCGGTCGGCGGCGAGCGCGTTGTCGCATAGCTGCACCGCAGTGGCCGCGTCCCCGAGGTCGAAGTAGGCCTTGGCCGCTTTGGCGGCGTGTAGCGGTTCCCCCGGATCCAACTCCGCGACGGTACGACGGTCCGCAGCGCACTCCGCTTTCTTTCCCTGGAGCTCGTACACGTCCGCTCTCGCCTGGAAAGCCTTCAGGAATTTGGGGTCGACGTTCACGGCCAGTGTGTACTTCTCAACGGCCTGGTCGAGCTGGTTCTGCTCACGCAGGGCCTCGCCCTCCTTGAAGAATGCCTTGCCACTTTGGGCGCGGCCGGCAAGCAAGGCCGAAGCGAACAGGACAGCGAGGGAGAGTCTGTGTAACGTCATGAGGTGAGGTCAGCGAAAATAGAGCCAGCGATCATCCCTTGGAGTCTCCCGGGTCGGAACCGTCGGCTCATCATGCGAGTGATCCTCAGTCCCGCGTGCTCACCTCCACCGCGCGCATCTCGGCCGTATCAAAGTGGACCGTGATGAAGAACAGCCATGTGCCGCCAAGACCCCAAGGTCCCGTGCGCAGGCCCAGGTCCACGGCGTAGTCGAACGCATAACCGGTGGTATCCGAAGCATCGGGTGGTCCGAGCAAGGCGAGCACAGCGGGTTTGGTCATACCGAGCAGCCTGCCGTGGATTTCCAGATCATGCACCATCGCACCGCGCGAACGCCGGTCGCCATTCCTCCATAGGTCGGCGACAAAGGACCGATCGGGAATGCGGTCGCGCCTGCCAACACGATCCGAGAGGCACAGGGCACCAACGATCGAACAACCGACCAGCGCGATGATCGACAAGGCGTGGATCACAGGCCTCGTCACGGCCGTCCTACTCGGTCATGAACTTGTCCATCACCTGCTGGGTAACGCCGCTGCTGCTGAATCCTCCATCATGGAAGAGGTTCTGCATGGTTACGTATCGGGTGAGGTCGCTGAAGAGCGTGATGCAGTAATTGGCGCAGTCCTCAGCGGGTGCATTGCCCAGCGGGCTCATCTCCTGGGCGAACCCGAAGAAGCCATCGAATCCTTTGATCCCCGAACCGGCCGTTGTCCGGGTCGGGCTCTGGCTCACCGTGTTCACCCGCACCCGCTTCTTGAGACCGAAATGGTATCCCCAGCTACGGGCGATGCTTTCGAGCAGCGCTTTCGCATCCGACATGTCCCCATAGCCCGGGAACACACGCTGTGCGGCGATGTAGCTCAAGGCCACCACGCTTCCGCCATCCGCAAGGGCATCGGTTTTGTCGGCCGCCTGCATCATGCGGTGCAGGCTGATGGCACTAACATCCAAGGTCTGCTTGTACCACTCATAGTTCAGGTCATCGTATGGCTTGCCTTTGCGCACGTTGGGACTCATGCCGATGCTGTGCAACAGGAAGTCCACCTTGCCGCCAAGCTTCTCCTGGCCCTCAGTGAAGAGCTTTTCGAGGTCCTCGTCCTTGGTGGCATCGGCTCCGATGATGGGAGCCTTCACGGCTTCCGCCAGCTTGTTGATCTCCCCCATGCGCATAGCCACCGGCGCGTTCGTCAGCACGATCGTGGCGCCCTCAGCATGGGCCAGTTCCGCGACCTTCCAAGCGATGCTCTGTTCGTTCAATGCGCCGCTGATGATGCCGCGCTTCCCCTTCAACAGTCCGTGGGCCATGGTAGCAGGTTATGGGCCGAAGATAGAAGGACGTTCAGGTCTACCTCCCCGACGGGTTCTTGAGTCCGGCCATCAGCTTGTCGATCGCCCCCTTCACGCGAGCGGCACGGGTTTCCTCGCGCTTGGCACCCACGACCCAAAGCACGTACTCCTTCTTGTTCGTGAAGCTCAAGGCCTCGTACAGCCGGCGGGCTTCGCTGCTCCTCTTGAACGCCGTAATGAGGTCGTCCGGCAGGCGTACGGTCTTCGTTGTTGCGTCGGCCCACTCGGCCGTGTTGGAGTGATAGATCTTGCTGGCGGTGCTTTGGGCCTTGGGCGCGGAATTCTTCATCAGGAAGGCGCTCCAATCCTCATCGAAGCTGATGAGCGCGAGCCATTGCATGTTCACCTCGTTCAAGCACTCCCAGCCCTTGTCGCGCGTGAGGTCGGTCTTTCCGCCCTTGGGATAGCTGATCCAAAGAAGGCCGTCTGGCGCCAGGGTCTTCGCGGTCTTGAAGAAGATCTTCTCCAATTCAGCCTTGTCCTTGACGAAGAGGTGAACGAAATCGTGCGCTTTGCTCACGCCCTTGGCGATGCTCGCACCCTTGGGCAATTTGCCGATCGTCTTCGCGTAGCTGGTCGGTGCGTTCACCGTGCGGATGGTGATCCCCGTTGTGACACGCATCTTCTTCTGGAGTGCTTCGGACATGATGCGAAGATGGGAGGACAGTATGAATGAGAAGATGACCGCCGATGAATACCGATGAACAGGATGAACGCAGATACATGGCTCGGGTGGTAAGGATATCGGCGTCCATCCCCGTTCATCCCTTCCATCTGCGGTTTCTTCCCTGCATCTATCATTGTGTCCCAAGCCCACACCCATGATCGTCCTCTACATCCTCCTCGGCGCCATCGCACTGATCCTCATCCTGGCGATGATGAAACCGAACACATTGAACTACAACCGCAGCGCCGTGATCAATGCTCCGGCGGAGAAGATCTTCCCGTTGATCAACGATTTCCACGAATGGCCGAAGTGGTCGCCGTGGGAGAAGCTGGACCCCGAGATGAAGCGCACGCACAGCGGGGCGGCCAGCGGCAAGGGAGCCCACTACGCCTGGGTCGGGAGCAAGAAGGTGGGCGAAGGCAGCATGGAGATCGTGGGCACCAAGGCACCGAACGAGATCGACATCAAGATCGATTTCTTGAAGCCCTGGGAGGCGCACAACAACATCACGTTCCGGCTTCAACCGCAAGGCGGCGGCACCCATGTGGATTGGAGGATGACCGGCCCCTCGAACTTCATGGCCAAGGTCTTCAGCGTGTTCGTGAACATGGACAAGCTCGTGGGCAAGGACTTCGAGAAGGGGTTGGCGGCGATGAAGGCGGAGGCGGAGAAGTGATCCGTATGGCCCCAGCGTCAGAGAACCTTTTGCCCTCTGGTGCTATCGCTGTCGCAGCCATGGCCTTCATTGCCGCATTAGCTCTCGGCGGTTTTTGGGCAGTGAACTCCGTCAAGGCTCGACATGAGGAGACGATTGCTCTGATCGGAAAGGAAGTCCATGGTCGTATCAGGTTCTCGAGAGACCTGAAACGAGGTTCCTGGTCTCTGCACGTGAGTGACACCCTGACCGGCATGGACGAGACCCTCGACCTACAATGGAGTTATTTCATCAAGAGCAACCACATCCAAGTGGGTGACTCACTTGCGAAAACGGCTGGGGAAAGTTCGATCCGGTTCTACAAAAGAGGAACTGGAGGATATGACCATTGTTGCTCGTTCCAACTGAACTAGGAACGATCGATCGTGATGGCGCGAGCAATAGCGCTATCGGCCCTTGAGTAGTTCCCTCGCGTTCTCCACCGCCGCCTTCGTCGTCTTCTTCCCGCTCAGCATCTGCGCCAGCGCTTCCACGCGTTCCTCCGCGAGCAACGGTCGGATACTGGTGGTGACCTCCTCCGCTTCGTGATCCTTGCTCACGAGCAGGTGTGTATCGGCCTTGCTGGCGATCTGCGGCAGGTGCGTGATGGCGATCACCTGACGATCCTTCGCCATGCGGGCCATGAGCGCGCCTACGCGGTTGGCCGTCTCGCCGCTGACCCCGGTATCGATCTCATCGAAGATCA
>CAZYPC010000009.1:0-24786 GCA_964649165.1 uncultured Chryseobacterium sp. | reverse complement strand
CCTACGCGGTTGGCCGTCTCGCCGCTGACCCCGGTATCGATCTCATCGAAGATCACCGTGGGCAATGACCGGCTCTCGGCAGCGAGGCTGATGAGCGCAAGCATGACACGGCTCAGTTCGCCACCGCTGGCCACCTTGTCGAGAGGCGCCGGTGAACGGTCCTTGTTGGCGGTGAACAAAGCGCGCACCTGATCGATCCCGTTGGGGCCGATCTCCATCACTTTGTGATCGAAGACGAACTGCGCATGCGGCATGCCCAGCTCCTGCAACTGATCGGTGACCTGAGCGGACAAGGGTTTCAGCGCTTTCACCCGCGCGGAACTGATCCGCTCGGCGCGCTGCTCCACGTCGGCGAAGAGCGTCCGCTCCTCTCCTTCCAATGCCGCGATACGCTCACTTAACGAGCCGATGTGCCGCGTGCGTTCGCGGAGTTCGTCACGCAGGGCGATCAGCCCTTCCGTATCGCGCACGCGGTGCTTCTGCTGCAAGCGGATCAACGTATCCAGGCGTTCGCGTAAGCGTTCGGCCTCCTTCGGATCGATGCTCACGTGCGTGCTTTGACGCTCGGCCTCATCCGCGATATCCTTCAATTCGATCGACACGCTGTTGAGCCGTTCGTTCAGGACACCAACGGAAGCGTCGAGCCGGGCCGCCTTGGCGAGCACCTGTCGCAGGTGGGCCAGTGGAGCCAGCGCACCTTCATCGCCATTGATGCCCTGTTCGATCGACGTCAACGCACTGATCAGTTCTCCCGCATTGTCCGCGCGCGCGAGCGACTGTTCCAATCCGGGCTGCTCGTCCGCCACCAGCTGTGCGACTTCCAGTTCCTCCAACTGGAACCGCAGATAGTCCAGTTCACTTTGTGAACGGGCTTCCTCCTCGCGCATCATATCGAGTTGAGTGCGCAGCTTCTTCCAGCGTGCATAGTGGTCCACATAGCCGGTCAGTTCGGTGTCCAACTTGGCGAAGTGGTCTACCAGGCCGAGCTGGAACGTGGCATCGTTCAACAGCAACGTGTGGTGCTGGCTGTGGACATGCACGAGCTTTTCACCGAGTTCACGAAGCTGTTCCAGACGCACGGGGGTGTCGTTAACGAAAGCACGCGACCGGCCACCCGGATCCAGCTGTCTGCGCAGGAGCATCGGCGACTCATAGGCGACCTCATGCTGCTCGCACCAACCCTCCAGCCCGAGCTTCCGCACATCCACCTCAAGTTCGATCACGCAGCGTTTGCCCGCATCGCGCGACATGCCGGCATCCGCCCGCTCGCCCATGGCCAGCGCGAGCGCTCCGATCAAGATGCTCTTCCCGCTTCCCGTCTCGCCGGTGATGGTCGTGAACCCTTTCCGGAGGTCGAGTTCCAGGGAATCGATAAGCAGGTAGTTCGAGATCGATATCCGGCGCAACATGGGTGATGTCATCGCACGGTTGGGCCGTGGCGAAGGCGGTGCGAATGTGCGAAATGCGCAGGTGGCCTAGGACCCGGAAACCATCTTCTGGTACTTCTGGATGTGCCCGGGGTCGATGAGAGAAAGGGTTGTGAGGATCTTGCTCTTGTCGGCCGGATCGGCGGGCTTGAACAGGTCCACCAGCTCCTGGTACTTGGCGTTGAAGAAGACCTGCAGGTTGTAGCTGCTCGGCTTGGCCTGGTGGGTGGTGCGCAGTTTCTCGATGCAAGCAGCGATGGCCTTGCGGGCGTTCGCCGGATCCTTCCCCATCTGGTCGAAGCCGTTCCGATGGTAGTTGTACAGGAGTTCGCGCAACGGGCGGAAGACAGCTTGCAGCTGGTTGTCGATCAGCCAGTAGCGGTTCGTCTGGCCTTCGAACGCCTTCCAGCCGGCATCGCTGGAGCTCTGGGCATTGCTCACCACCTGCTGGGCGATCTCATAGAACTCGGTGCCCCCCATCAGTTTGTAGGTGTCCGCGTCCACGCCGAGCATGAAATACGCATAGAAGCCCAGGAGTGATGAGAGGTTGGTGAGGTAGCGTTCCGGTGTGAATTCGATCTGTGTGCCTTCGAGGAACTGGAAGGTGATATCCTGATCCACGATATCGAACACCGGACTGAGATAGTCCGAGCCGTAGACTGGCCGGGAATAGGCGATCTGCATGGTGCCCTCGAAGCGATCGATGCTGGGCTGGGCGTTCACCGTGATCAGGAAGTTGCAGTCGATGCGTTCGGCCGGCGCGTAGTTGTAGTTGGTCCAGCGCCGCGTGTTCATGATCTGCATGATGGCGTTCTCCAGGCTCTTGTAGATCCGTGGGTCCTGGTTGGCGATCGTGGGGGCGATCACGCTCGCCTTGCAGTTGAATTCCTGGGCGGAGGCGGTGCCGGTGAGGGCCAGTGCGAAAAGCAGGGAGCGGGAACGCAGCATGTCACAAAAGTCGTTCGATCCGGCCGAGGATGTTGCGGGCGACCTCGGCCTTGGTCATCAACGGGAGTTCATTGATCTTCTTGTCCCGGCCGATCATGGTCACCCGGTTCGTATCGTGACCGAAGCCCGCACCTTCGTTCTTCAGCGAGTTCAGGACGATGAGGTCCAGGTTCTTGCGGATGAGTTTGCTTTCGGCGTGTGCCAGTTCGTTGGTCGTCTCGAGCGCGAAACCGACCAGCACCTGTTCCGGACGTTTGTTCGCACCCATCCACGCCAGGATATCCTCCGTGGGTTCCAATTCGAGGGGAAGAAGCTGTTGCGACTTCTTCATCTTCTCTTCTGCGGACCGGGCAGGGCGCCAATCGGCAACAGCGGCACTGAGGATGGCCACGTCGCAGCGCGGGAAACGCTCTTTGCAGGCAAGAGCCATTTCAGCAGCGCTCACCACATCGGTCCTGGTGATGCCGGCACGGTCACTCCTCAAGGAAACAGGACCGGCCACCAGTTCGACGATCGCCCCGCGCAACACGGCCTCCTCGGCAAGGGCGAAGCCCATTTTGCCCGTGCTGCGATTACCGATATATCGAACCGGGTCGATGGCCTCTTGCGTCGGTCCGGCGTTGATGAGGATCCGTTTGCCCGCCAATGGGGAGCCTGCCAAAAGCGCGGCGATCAGCGCGTCCATGATGGCATCCGGTTCCGTCATGCGGCCCTCACCGCTCAACCCGCTCGCCAGCTCGCCGCTCTCTGGACCGATCGTGCGGACCCCTCGATCGCGCAGTACTGCCAGGTTGGCTTGGGTACCCGCGTCGCGGAACATCTCCAGATCCATGGCCGGAGCCACGAAGACCGGGCATGTGGCACTGAGGTAACAGGCCAGCAACAGATCGTCGCAAAGGCCATGGGCCATTTTGCCCAACGTGTTCGCGGTGGCCGGGGCGATCAGCATCACATCCGCCCAACGGGCCAGGTGGACGTGGTCGTTCCAGGTCCCTTCACCGGAAATGAGTTCGGTGAGAACCGGGCGCCCACTGACGGTGCTCAACGTGAGCGGCGTTACGAAATCGTGCGCGGCGCGTGTCATCACCACCTGCACCTCGGCGCCGGCCTTCACAAGGGCACGAACGAGCAGGGGGGCCTTGAAAGCAGCGATGCCGCCCGTAACACCGAGCAGCACCTTGCGTGGGAAAACACGATCCATCCGCTCCGGGACGGGCGTGTGGATCACTTGGACTGGGGATGGCCCTCGTCACCCGGGCGGCGGATGACCATGCGCCCCTCCATCATTTCGGAGATGGCGATGGAACTCGGCTTCGGCATACGCTCGTAGTGCTTGCTCACCTCGATCTGCTCACGGTTCTCGTAAACCTCCTCCAGATTCTCACCGCTCACCGCGAACTCGTCCAGCTTGGCGCTGAGCTCTTCCTTGATCTCCACGGCGATCTGGTTGGCGCGCTTGCCCAGCATGGCCACGCTCTCATAGATGTTGCCCGTTTCCTGGTCGAGCAGGTTCACATCACGGGTGACGGTGGTCTTTGCGGCGCTGGCGTGTTTCAAGCTCATGGTTCTGTCGCTGTAACGGGTGTTCTGTTCAATTTTTCCTGGAGGCGCGTAAGGTCATCGCGGAGCCTTTCGGCATCCTTGATGCGGTCACTCGCCGGAAAAGCGTCCGCGAAGGTATCGAAGCTGCGCATTCCCTCGGCCAGACGCTGTGCTTTCTTGATATCCACGCTGTTAAGGGCCAGGTCGTGGTCGGTGAGCAGGATGTTGTAAAGCACCTCTTCGCGGTACCCGCTATTGGGCCACTTCTTCATGAAGTTACGCAATGCGATCCCGGCAGCCTCGTAATGGCGGGTCTTCACGTACTGCATGGCGTTGGCGTGCTCCTTTTTCTCCAGCTTCCGGCGTAGCTGGTCGATGAGCGTGTTGCAGCTATCCGTGAGGGACGTGTTCGGGTACTGGGCCAGAAACAGCTGGAACTGGTCTATGGCGGCCGTGGTGGCGGACTGATCCAACTCGTGCTCAGGCGATTCCTTGTACTGGCAGAGGGCGCTCAGGAACGAACACTCCTCGGCGTACTTGCTGGTCGGGAAGGTCTTGGCGAAGTTCTGCAGGTAGTAGCCTGCCAGGATGTAGTCCTTGATCCCGAAGTAGCTCTTGGAATAGAGGTAGCTCACACGCTCGAACAGGGTATCTCCCCGGGTGAGCGAGGTGAGTTCTTCCAACAGGGGCAGTGCCCGCTCAAAACCTCCGGAGGCCCTGCGCTTCTGTTTGCGGGTGGCCCCGGGGGCCAGGCCGGCAGCGCCTATCGCGTAGTACTTCTCGGCTGCGGCCATCTTGATCCCGATGGCCCCTTCCCCGCTGGCTTTCACCGCCTTGTTGAACTCGCTGCAGGACGTGCCGAGCAATGCGACAGCGAGGGTGATCAACAGGACCTTTCTCATCAGCTTTCTCCTATCCCCTGCCCACCAAGGCTTTGGACGACAAAGGGCGGCAAATGTAGCCGGACAGTTCAACGGGCTTACCAGCACCTTGGTGTGTTTGGGGACTTTAACCGGGACGGGCTACGCGCATGCGCGTTCCGGCCGGGGCGGCGCATTGTTCACAGATATCTCCGGTCAGGCCGCTGGCTGTAGGGCCTACGGCTATTTTCGCGGCGGATCATCCGGATCCCCACCATGAACGACATCTTCGACAAGCTCCGCAAAGACCTGGGCCACATCGGCCGCCACGCCAAAAGCAGCCACGGTTACTTCAGCTTCCCCAAGTTGGAGGGCGAACTGGGCGCCCATATGACCTTCCGGGGCAAACCCGTGCTGGTCTGGAGCCTGAACAACTACCTGGGCCTGGCCAACCACCCGGAAGTGCGGGCCATCGATGCCCAGGCCGCCAAGGATTGGGGCATGGCGTACCCCATGGGTGCGCGTATGATGAGCGGCCAGACCAAGTATCACGAGCAGTTGGAGGATGCCATCAGCGACTTCATGGGCAAGGAGGACACCTTCCTGCTGAACTACGGCTACCAGGGCTGCATGAGCGCGATCGAAGCGCTGCTCTCCCGCCACGACGTGCTTGTTTACGACAGCGAATGCCACGCTTGCATGATCGACGGTGCGCGCCTGCACATGGGCAAGCGCTTCGTGTTCCAGCACAACGACATGGCCAGCCTGGACAAGCAACTGGAGAACGCGGCGAAACTGACGAAGGAGACCGGCGGCGGGATCATGGTGATGACCGAAGGCGTCTTCGGCATGGCGGGTGACCAGGGCAAATTGAAGGAGATCGCCGAGCGGAAGGCCAGGTACAACTTCCGTCTCTTCGTGGATGATGCGCACGGCTTCGGCATGATGGGCCGCGATGGTCGCGGCACGCCGGACGCGCAGGGCGTGAACGACGCGGTGGACGTTTACTTCGGCACGTTCGCTAAAGCGATGGCCAGCATCGGAGCTTTCGTGAGCGGCCCGGAGGACGTGATGATGTTCCTGCGTTACAACATGCGAAGCCAGACCTTTGCCAAGAGCCTGCCCATGCCCATCGTCATCGGTGCGTTGAAGCGCCTGGAGATGATCCGCACGCGGCCGGAGTTCAGCGAGAAGCTCTGGAGCATCACCCGCGCGCTTCAAAGCGGACTGAAGGATGCCGGCCTCGACATCGGCTCGACCAACAGTTGCGTAACGCCGGTGATGATGCACGGCAGCATCCCGGAAGCGACCAACGTGGTGCTGGACCTGCGTGAGAACCACGGCATCTTCTGCAGCATCGTGGTGTACCCGGTGGTACCGAAGGACACCATCTTGCTGCGCCTCATCCCCACTGCCGTGCACAGTCTTGACGACGTGAAGCGCACGATCGCGAGCTTCAAGGAGGTGAAGAAGAAGCTGGAGGCCGGAGCCTACAAGGCGGAGAAGGTGGCGACGGTGTAAGGACCGACCGTTCCGAAGACATTCCGGCGTACTGATACCTTGCGCGGGTGAGCACCTCGCGCGTTTCCTCCCTCGATCTGCTGCGCGGCATCGTCATGGTGATCATGGCGCTGGACCATGTGCGGGACTTCTTCAACCTGGGCCAATTGTTCGGTCCGGACCCGACGGACCTCACGACCACCACACCGCTGCTCTTCCTCACACGCTGGATCACGCACTATTGCGCACCGGTGTTCGTCTTACTCGCCGGCACCTCGGCCTTCTTGTACGGCTGCACGCGCACCGCAGCCGAACTGAGCCGCTTCCTCTGGACGCGTGGGTTGTGGTTGGTCATCGTGGAGTTGACCCTCGTGGGTTTCGGCTGGCAATTCGACCCCTTCTTCCGGCTGCTCTTCCTTGGCGTGTTCTGGGCCATCGGCGTGAGCATGCTCGTGCTCTCGCTGCTCGTGCGTTTGCCGCAGCGCGCGATCCTGTTCATCGGTCTGGCGTTGGTATTCCTCCACAACCTGCTCGACCATGTTCCCATCGCAGAGCAAGGCATGGGCGCGCTGTTCTTCGACCTCTTGCACCGGGCAGGCTTCTTCCCGCTCTGGGGCGATCATGTGCTGGTGATCCAGTACCCGGTGTTGCCGTGGATCGGTACGATGGCCCTGGGCTATTGCCTGGGGACTCTCTACGCGCCGAGCGTTCCCCCAACACGGCGAAAAGGCACGCTTCTCCGACTGGGCATGGCCGTGAGCGCCCTCTTCATCGGCCTGCGCGCGCTGAATGTCTATGGCGATCTCGTGCCTTGGTCCGACCAGCCCGGTCGCATCAATGACCTCCTCTCCTTCCTGAACACAACGAAATACCCGCCCTCGCTGCTTTATCTGAGCATGACCATCGGACCCGCATTGCTTTTCCTCGGTTGGGCCGAAGGCCGGCAACTGCGCTGGAGCGCGCCACTGGTGGTCTTCGGCCGCGTGCCGTTCTTCTACTACATGGTGCACATCTACCTGATCCATTCATTGGCACTGGTGGCCACGGTCTGGCAGGGTTTCCCCTGGCGTGATAGCGTTCTTACCCCGGATATGTTCGGCAGCAACGCGCTTGCGGACCATGGCTTCTCGTTGCCCGTGGTCTACGTCGTGTGGGTGGTTGTCGTGGTCGTCGCCTACTTCCCTTGCCGTTGGTATGCGAATTATCGCGCGGCGCACAGAGAGAAATGGTGGCTCAGTTATTTCTGAGCGCTTCGATCGACGGTCCCGCTACCTTTACTTGCGAGGAATTCCTATCATGGCAGGGTTCGTCCGTGGTTCTCATCGTGATCGTCGGTGATCCTCACCTTTGGACGTCACGCAACCCTCATGGACCGCACCTATTGCATCACCCAGCTCGAGCGGCATCGCAACGTCTTCAAGCAGGTCTTCAATGGACTGACTTCGGAGGATATCCGTTGGAAACCGGCCCCGGAGAAATGGAGTCTGCTCGAAGTGCTCTGCCACCTGCACGACGAGGAGCGCGAGGATTTCCGGTCGCGGTTGAAGCACATCCTGGAAACGCCGGATGACCCGATGCCGAAGATCGACCCGGTGGCCTGGGTCACCGAACGGCGCTACATGCAACAGGACTTCGACACCATGCTGCACAAGTTCCTGGACGAACGCGACCGGTCGATCGCATGGCTTCGTGGCCTCAAGGACCCGAAATGGTCGAACGCCTATCAGCACCCCAAGGTGGGCCCCGTGAGTTGTGACCTCATCCTGGTGAACTGGGTGGCCCACGACCTGCTGCATTTCCGGCAGATCACCAGGATCCGGTATGACAAGCTGTCCACGATAACCAGCGAGCCGTTGGACTACGCTGGCACCTGGTGATGGGGTTCATCGCATCAACGTGACCTGCCCGTAGTGCTCGCGCTTCACGTTGAGCACATCCCTCACGCGCACCTTCACCATGTAGACGCCATCAGGCACCGCACCTCCGTTCCGTGTACCGTCCCATGGTCGGGCCATGTCATCCGTGGCGTAGATCTCCTCGCCCCAGCGGTCGTAGATGCGCATCTCGAAATCGAGGATGCCGACGCCACTGGCAGCGTAAAGCTCGTTGATCCCGTCGCCGTTGGGCGTGAAAGAGGTGGGCAGGAAGAAATGGGTGGCCGGGTCGATGAACAGGACCTGGAACGTACTATCGATGCAGCCGATATCATCCGTGATGGTGAGTACCACTGTATAGATGCCCGGCTCTGTATAGGTGAATGAGGGATACTGCTCCGGGCTCTCCGCCCCTTCGACGCCGAACTCCCACAACCATTCCCAGGCTCCCTGGCTCTGGTCGGTGAACTGGATGGGGAAGTCCGCGATGTAGTCGTCCGTGTGGTGGCTGAAGTCCGCGGAAGGGAAATGGACGCCCACGTGCACCTCGTCATTGGCGCTGATCCCGCACTCATCGGTCACTTGCACGGTATAGTCCGTGCTGTACAGCGGCACCACTGGATGTGAGGCGCTCGAGCCGCCGTCGCTCCATTCGAACGTGTACGCTCCCGTGCCGAACAACGGGAATGCTTGGAGCATCGCGGTATCATTACGGCAGACACTGGTATCCGCGGAAGTGAGGACGCGCACTGAATCGTACTGGACCGTGACGACCGCGATGTCTGAAGCGACCAGTCCGCAGTGATCCGTCACCGTCATCGTCCACTGATCGGTCGTGGAAGGAGCCACCGATGCTTCCGTGGAAGCCCCCAAGCCGTCGCTCCACTGGAAATGATAAGGTCCGGTGCCACCTTGAACCGTCGTATGCAAGGATACCGGGGTCTCCGGGCACAGCACGGTGGTATCCGGCAGAGCCTGCACGACCAGCGGCGCCGGTTGCGGAACAAAGACCGAGGTCGAGGCAGTGGCGGTGTGGACGCCACACTCATCGGTGACCACGACCGAATAGACCGTCGTCTGATCGGGGATGACCCAGGCCCCCGCGCTTCCATCCGGGATCCCGGTGTTCCAGTCAAGGACGTACTCCCCGTATCCGCCGGTGACCGTTGCGCTCACGAACACGCTGTCGTTGCACGGCAATGTGTCGTTCGGGGTCAACTGTACCTGGATGAGCGGCGCATCCGTGATGTAGAAGTGCAGGAAGGTGCTGTCCGTTCCACATGTGCCGGTGGTAACCGCGACAAGGTCGACGAGTTCGGGACCTTCAATGAGGTTATCCAGCGTGGCGGAGATGGAGACGAGAATGCTGTCCTCACCTGGCAGGAAAGTGAATTGTCCGGGCACATTGTTGAAGTCGATCCCTTCCAGAGCAACGCCCTGCACGATGAACTCGACGGACTCGGTGGTGCTTGTAGACCCTGGCCGGCTAAGGACCAGCGTAGCCTGACCACAGCCCTCGAAGATGGTGC
The DNA here is from genome assembly GCA_964649165.1 of uncultured Chryseobacterium sp. GTDB lineage: Bacteria > Bacteroidota > Bacteroidia > Flavobacteriales_F > PHOS-HE28 > PHOS-HE28. Next base: position 15,106 of record CAZYPC010000009.1, on the reverse strand, counting down.
TGTCCTGTCCGCCGAAGTCGATCTGCGAACTCAGCTCGACCGCATTGCTCGAGAAGCTGCCAGCCGCCAGGAAAACCGCACTGTCCCACGCGGTGTCGTTCGCGTCGCCCAGTGCGATCTTGATGTGGTAGGTCTCCCCGCAGATCACATGTGCTCGTGCCGTGATCGGCACCGTGAACCCATCGTACTGCACGAAGCTCGGATCCGTATTGAACGGGGGGGTGTAGCCATCGCCGTTGTCCACATAGAACATCTGGTTCGAGAAGTCGTTCACGGTGTTGATCGTCACCGGGTCGGTTGTCCCCGGGATCAGCGCGATGTTGGCGGAGTTCCCTGAATACGGGCCGCTGATCCCCGGGCCGCTGATGAAGAACCCGAAAACGTCGTTCACGCCACCGGTCTCGCCAGGTTGTGTAACGAACTCCAGATACTCTTCCGATGCGAACACGAAATCGAACTGCAACGAGTCGCCCGTCGGGATGAAGTCGAACTCCAATATGGCCGCATCGTTGATACCCGTCGTGCTCGGGTTGGACAACAAGGAAGCAGCCAGGAGGTCCGGATCCCCGAAACCGAAGCTGCCTCCGCCCAAGGTGCTGGATCCGATATCGTTGGGGCCAAGCGCGTTGAAGATGTTTCCGGTCGCCAGGATCACACCAGCCGCCATGCCGATGTTGCAGTTCGTGCCGTTGAACCCACCGATCTGCTCATCCACCAGTGTTCCTGGCTGCGCATTGAAGGTGATGTTCATCGCTGTCACCCCCGGCCCGAGCAGAACGTTCTCAACGGCCTGTTGCGGTGTGAGGCCTGCGTTGATCACGATCTGCGCCGACGCGACCGGGGCAGTGAGAATGGCCAGGGCGATGGGCCAGTACCGGGCATCAAGGGCCTTGCGCATCATCGGGGCGAAAATACCGGGGCCATCGCGGGCATGTCGTCACACAACGAACAGTCTGGGGATCCTGACAGGGATCATCCTTACCACAAGGATCCCGATCGGCCGATCGTTGGTCATGCATGCGACAGGTGATCCGTGCCGGTCTGGCCTTGATCATCTTGGCCATCGTCGGTCTTATTCTTCCGCAGCCTTTCGTCATGCCCGTGGAAGGAGCTGCGCGCAGCAGCTACGACCCAAGCAGTTTCTGGCACTATCCCTGGGGCAGGAGCGTCACGCACAAGGGTGTGGATATTTTCGCCAGGCTCGGAACAACGGTGCGCAGCGCCGTGCCTGGCTTCGTTCTCTACACTGGCCCGTCGGCTATCGGCGGTAATGTGGTGCTGGTGATCGGTCCGAAATGGCGCCTGCATTACTACGCGCACTTGGACAGCACCACGACGCATTCCGGCTCATGGCTCTCTCTCGGAGAACGGCTGGGTACGGTCGGTGACACCGGCAACGCGAAAGGGAAACCTCCTCATCTGCACTACACCATACGCAGCCTGCTTCCAAGGCCGTGGCTGAATAGCGCCGGTCCGCACGGCTGGCGTCGAATGTGGTTCGTGGATCCCACACCGCTCTTGGACGGGGCTACGCTACCCCACGTGGCCCGTTGATCGGCCGGAACAGGAGCGCGCAGGGAAAATGGACGTTTTCTTCCGCCTCATCTGACGCTGAGCCCGGTCTGTCGATTTCCCGGAGCTTCCGGCGAAGGCTTCACGTAGTGTTGGCGGCAACTTGCTCCACAGCCCATGCTTACCACTGAAAACGCGAACACGACCAAGGCCCGCGTTCTGGTCGTCGAGGATGAATCGATCGTCCGCTTGGACATCGAGAACACGTTGAAGGAACGCGGGCATTCGGTGGTGGCATCCTGTGCCAGTGGTGAAGAGGCCGTGGAACTCTGCGACGAGCATCGACCGCAGGTGGTGCTTATGGACATCGCTCTGGCCGGAGGGCTTTCCGGCATTGATGCGGCGAAGAAGATCCGTGAGCGAACAGGCTCCGCAGTGGTCTTCCTCACGGCCAATTCCGACAAGGTAACCGTGAGCCGCGCACGAACGGCAGTGCCCTACGGATACGTCATCAAACCTTTCCGCCCGGTGGATCTACTGGTGGCCATAGAGATGGCCGTGCACAACCATGGAAAGGACTCCAACGTTCTGCGGGAGCGCGAGGACCTGCGCATGCGGCTCGCGGGTGAGGGCGAGCAATCCGCATTGTTCATCACAGTGAAAGGGCGCCAGCAACGCGTTCTATGCCGCGAGATCCGTTTCATTCAGGCTTTGAAGGATTACGTCGGGATACAGGTCGGCGCTCGTCGCTTCGTCGTCTACAGCACCATGTCCGGTATCGAGCAACGCCTGCCCCAGGACCAGTTCCTGCGGGTGCATCGCTCCTACATCGTTCGGGTAGGCAGCATCAAGGCCATCGAGGATTACCACTTGCTACTGGAAGACGGCGAAGAGCGCATCCCGATCGGTGGCCTTTACATGAGCAAGGTGCGCGAGCGCCTGCAGCTGGATGGCGCGCTCACCTGATCGGGTCAGCTGAACTTCAACCGGTCGATGCTGAAGCGACCACTGCCTGCGAAGAAGATGGCAAGAAAGGCCACCATGTAGCAGAGCGCGAGTTCCTTGGCTTTGAAGGGCTGGTCGCCGTTGGACACGAAAGCGGCTACCGCCATACCGATGATGACCGGTAGCGTGCTCAACCTGGTCCAGAGGCCCAAGGCGACCAGCGCAGCACAAACCGTTTCAGCGAAGACGATCAGTCCCAAGGAAATGGCGGGCCCCAAGCCGATGGGATCCCCGAACTTGTCCATGACCTCGGTGAAGTGGGCCAGCTTGGGCCAACCGTGATGCCAGATCATGGCTCCACCTGCGCTCAGGCGGAGCGTGAGCAGCCCGACGTCCAGGGAGACCGGCTCGGAATTCAATACCATGCCGCCAAGTTGGGCTGCGCGCCAGTTGCACGGGGTCACCTGCGGTAGAAACCTATCAACGGACGCCCCGTTGAAACCGCACGATGAAGTCAAGGGTACTGTATGCCTTGTTGTTTTTACCGACCCTGGCAGCCGCTCAAGTAGAGGCCCCTTCCGCTACTGCGGATCTGGCCAGCGTGGCCAACGTTCCGACCGCGGCGAGCGACGCCCCGGTGAATTCTGCTTTCCAGTCCGGTATCCTGTCGCTGAAGGGCGAACGACCGGCGGAAGCGGTCGCATACCTCACCCGTGAATTGGCAGAGCATCCCCAGAACGGCAAGGCTTGGTACTACCGGGGAGTGTGCCGCGCCAACCTGGGCGAATGGAACGAGGCGTTGGCCGACTTCGATCGCGCATTGGAGTTGATGCCCGCCGACCCGAACACCCTGCTGCGTAGGAGCGAAGCGCACATCGAGAACAGATCGTTCGACGCGGCCATGATGGACCTTCAGACCGTGCTCCGCTCGCACCAGGCCGGTCCGATCGCTGAGCACGCCCTCATGGCATCCGGGGAAATGCAGATGCGCTTGGGCGACCATGCGGGCGCCATCGCCACGTATGACCGTTTCGTCGCCATCGCTCCGAACGACGCCCGCAGTTGGTTCAACCGGGGCATTGCGCGGGGCCAGCACAACGATCATCAAGGTGCCTGTGATGACCTGAGCAGGGCCATCAAACTCGATGGCTGGATGCACCGGGCTTACGCCTCTCGCGCGATCGAACTGATCCACCTGGACCGGAAGGCCGAGGCCTGTATGGACCTGGCCAAAGCCAAGGAGTTAGGCGACGATCGAGTGGACGATCTCCGCGCCATCTACTGCCAATAAAGCGCTCACACAGGAAAAGGCCCCCGTTCGGGCCGTTTCGCATGCGCGCAGGGACGCGTGCCGGTCCGCCCGATAGATTCGTGCGTTCCATCCACTGTTCTCCATGTTCCGAACAACCCTCCTTTTCTTCATCTGGGCTTGCGCGTCCGGTCTGCAAGCCCAAGAGATCTGTGACAACGGCGTGGATGACGACACGGACGGACTGATCGATCTGAACGACACAACGGATTGTGAATGCGGCCTCCTGGCGGTTCCACTGGACGGCATTCTGCCGAACCCGTCATTCGAGGACTACGACTGCGTACCGACGAGCTATAGCCAGGTGCATTGCCTTATGTCCTGGGAACAGGCAACCGCTTCGACATCCGATTATTTCCGGACCGACGGGTACATGCCTGCGTTCATTCCTCAACCGTTACCTGGTGGAGGCAACGGATGCGTGGGTGGCTACTTCTGCCACGACTACATGGAGTTCGTGGGCGGCTGCCTCTTGTCTCCCCTGATGGCCGGCCAATCCTATGACCTGACGATGTCAGTGGCCGCCTTCGAGGTCGACAATTTGTTGGACCAGACCATCGGGATGGACCTCAGCCCCGTGGACTTGACGCTCTACGGACTGGCCACATGCCCAAGCTTTCCTGCGAACGTCGTCCTGTGCCCGGGAGATGAAGGATGGACGGAACTCGGACATGTTACTTGGGCACCGAGCGGCTTCTGGAGCACGATCACGATCACGCTGGCGCCCACGTTCGACGTGCATGCCATCATGCTGGGATCTCCCTGCACCCTGCCGGACGATTACCCCTACGTGTTCGATGATTGGCTGGCCTATTTCCTGATGGACGAACTCTCGATAAGCACGTCGGGCACCGTAGGGCCCGAGATCACGGAAGAGGGCAACTGGTGCAATGGCGACCTGGTCGTGACCGCGCACCCCGATAGTTCGATCACCGGCTACCAATGGTACCAGGATGGCGTAGCGATACCCGGGGCCACCGACATCATCCTGCCCATATCTGCGCTTTCCCTGGACTCCGGCGAATACGTGTTCCGCGCTGTGGGAGACACTTCGTGCGCGCTCTCGAGTTACCAGGTGGCAACAGTGATCGAGCCCACACCGTACATCGCCCTGACGGTTGATGGCCTTTGGTGCCCTCTTGAAGGCACGTACCAATGGTATCTGGACGGGGTCCTCATCCCGCAAGCAACGGAAGCGTACTACGTTCCCATCGCCAACGGGGTGTATACGGTGGAATTGACCAATGCACAAGGTTGTACCACCATGTCCTTCCCCTTCGACTGGATCGGAATGACGGCTCCTTCCCTATCCGCAGCGACCCGGAGGCTCCTGTTCTCCCAGGAGGACGCAACCCTGCGCCTGGTAGGCATGGCGCAAAGGACACTGTTGACCGTGTTCGATGCGTCCGGACGCCTGATCCTGTCCGAATGGACCGCCGGACCGGACCACCGCTGCTCAATGGCCCATGCAGCACAGGGCATCTATGCCGCCCAGGCTTCTGGCCAGGTGATCAGGTTCGTTCGGTAGGGAGATCCGCACAGGAGCCAAGGACTGGTTGTGGGACCGATCGTTGGTAATCGGTGCTCCACCCTTCCCAACGAAGGGAACGCGGACATATCTTTCACCTCGAACAACCTGATGACCAGCTTTGTTCGTCATGCTGTCAATTCCAGTGTTCCCGATGATGACCATCCACCGCCCACTCCTTCTGATCGGTCTTGCCTTGGTCTGCCGTGGCGCCTACGCGCAGGAGAGTTGCGCGAACGCCATTGACGACGATGGGGATGGGCTGACCGACCTGAACGACACGACCGATTGCGTGTGCGGGGTGACGATCGGTGGCGGCGGCATTCCATCCATCCTGCCGAACGCTTCTTTCGAGGATTACGATTGTATGCCATCATCGTACAGCCAATTGGATTGTGCCGACGGGTGGGATCAAGCGACTTTCTCCACATCGGATTATTTCCTGGCGCCGGGATACATGCCTCCTTGGATACCGCAACCTCTGCCAGGTGGTGGGAGCGGATGTGTTGGTGGGTACTTCTGCCACGACTACATGGAATACATCGGTGGTTGCCTGCTCTCGCCCATGGAGGCCGGAACGTCTTACAGCCTGAACATGTCCGTGGCCGCTTTCGAGATCGACAATTTCCTCAGCAGCACGACTACACTGGACCTCAGCCCTGTGAACGTGACCATCTACGGGTTCGCATCCTGCCCACCGATGCCCACGAGCATCTCGCTTTGCCCCGGTAACGAGGGCTGGACCGAGTTGGGCTATGCCACGTACACGCCGTCCAATGAGTGGGGCCAGATCACCATCACCTTCATCCCTACGTTCGATGTGGCAGCCATTATGATCGGGTCACCCTGCACCCTGCCTGCGGACTACCCGAACGTTTTCGATGCATGGCTGGCCTACTTCATTTTCGACAACCTCACCCTGAACGAGTCTTCAATGTTCGGATCCTCGATCGATCAGAACGGAGAATGGTACACGGAGGACATGACCCTGACCGGGCATCCGGACACGATCGCCAACAGCTACCAATGGTTCTATGAAGGCGTGGCGCTGATCGGCCAGACGGACACGATACTGGGCCTATCCATCAACGATCTGGATACGGGCTGGTACCAGTTCGTGAGCTACTTCGACACGGCGTGCGTGATCAGTGAGATATGGGTGGCACCTCCGGTATGTGTACCGGCCGTGATAGCCAACGCACCGGTTTCCAGTTGTGACCCGTTGAATTTCCAGTTCGAGAACGGATCGGATACCAGCCAGGTGATCGGGATCGAATGGGACTTCGGGGACGGTTCGCCGACCTCCACGGACTATGAACCGACGCATGCATACAGTGTCCCAGGGGTCTATAACGTGACCCTGTCACTGCTATCAGAGGACTATTGTCCAACGGACACGGTCTATTCGGCGTTGATCACCATCGACCAGATACCGGAACCCACCTTCACCGCGGACCTGCTGGAAGGTTGCATCGGCATGACCGTGAATTTCACCAACACCACCGACACGCTCACTGGAGACTGTTCGTGGGCGTTCGGTGATGGCGGAAGCGCGAACATCTGTGACCCGTCCCATACGTATGCCATCGCGGACACGTTCAGCGTGACGCTGACGGTGACCAGCGCTGCGGGCTGCACGGAGGACACCACCCTGAGCGATCTGATCATCGTGTATGCTGAACCACAGGTGAGCTTTACCACGGACACCGTCGCCGGTTGCACGCCGCTGACCATCCAGTACACGAACACCACACCCGCTGGCCAGGTCGGATCGGTGGAATGGGACCTGGGCAACGGAACGGTCACCGACCAGGACAACCCGGTCGGGGTGTACACGGATGCCGGCACCTATTCCGTAAGCCTGCTGGTGACCCACCCGCTCGGTTGCTCTGCCGAGGTGGAGGAGGATGATCTGATCACCGCCTATGGCCATCCGGTGGTGAGCTTCACCAATCAGCCGGACAGCGGTTGCTACCCCTTGGAGGTGAACTTCATCAACACCACAGATGCGCTCTTCACCGACGAGTGCTATTGGTCATTCGGCAACGGCGACAGTTCGGCGCTTTGCCTCCCCACATACACCTACCAGGATGCCGGTGTGTACTCGGTTTCGTTGAAGGTGATCTCGCCACAGAACTGCGATGGGGACACGACCTATACGGACTTGATCACCGTCTTCGATCATCCCGAAGCCGCTTTCGTCTTCGGGCCCCAACCCACTGATTATTTCGAGACCTACATCTCCTTCTTCGATTCCAGCAGCGTGGACGCCATTGAGTGGGACTGGGAATTCGGTGTGGACGGCGTACTCGGGACCAGCCAGGACGAATTCCCAACCCTGCATTTCCCCGGAGAGGACCTCGGAACGTACCCGGTGCGCTTGATCGTTACGAACGTCCATACATGCACGGACACGATGATCCGGAACGTGGTGATCGACGGCTACTACGTGGTCTACGCGCCCAACGCGTTCACCCCGGATGGCGATGGGGTGAACGACCTCTGGCGCCCGTTGATCAAGGACCAGGAGGATTCCGAGTACAAGCTGACGATCTTCGATCGCTGGGGCCAGGAGATCTGGGCCAGCAACGATCCAACGGAAGGCTGGGAAGGGAAGAGCGGGGGCGAGATGCTGAAGACCGGCATGTACGTTTGGAAACTCGAAACCCGGGATATGCTCACGCGGATCAACCACGAATACCATGGTCATGTGAGCCTGCTCAAGTAACGTGGCTCCTGCTTGTCTCTGCCACCATTCCGGTTTTTTTTGTGGATATTGGCCTGTGTGATGTCGACGTCGCTTCGGAAGGGATCCATCGGATGGAGCGGCTTTTCGTCGCGAGCAGGTCGTCACGAACAACCATCTTCGATAGAGTCAAAATACGTTGACCCGATGCTGTGCACGCTGAGGCCCCTGGCCACCCTTCTTTTCCTGCTAGGCCTTTGTGCTGCACAAGCCCAGGAGATCTGCAACAACGCGGTGGATGACGACAGTGACGGTCTGATAGACCTGAACGACACGACCGACTGCAACTGCACCGGTTCTCTCGGGGGATCGGAGGAGGTGAATTCCATCATCCCCAACCCTTCGTTCGAAACGCTGGACTGTTGCCCGAACGCACTGGAGCAACTGTACTGTGCGGATACCTGGGAGCAGGCTACGGACCCCACCACGGACTTCTTCCATGAGTGCGGCTGGTCGCCGGACGTGATGCCGCAACCTCTCCCCGACGGTTTGGGATGCGTGGGCACCTTTTTCGTACCTGGCTGGCAGGAATATGTGGGCGGCTGCCTGCTATCCCCGATGTTGACAGGCGAGGACTACACCTTGCAATTCGACGTCGCGGGATGCATGATGGACAGCTGGGTGGAGAACTCCGTTCCACCGAACCTCAGTCAAACGGAACTGGTGCTCTACGGGACAACCATTTGTCCGAGTTTCCCGGAGTCCAGTTTCGGTTGCCCGATCGGCATCGGCGATTGGCAGGTGCTGGCCTCGGTACCGTACACCCCCGTTTTCAGTTGGCAACAGATCGAGATGCAGTTCACCCCTTCCTTCGATGTGCAGGCGGTGATGCTCGGCGGTCCGTGCACGCTGCCCTCCGATTACCAGTGGGACCTTTCGAGCTACGGTCCGTACATGTTGTGGGATGACCTGATCATGAACGCGAGTGACCAGTTCAACAGCTCGATCTCCATGTCAGGCTCTGTATGCACCGGTGACCTCGCCTTGGCAGCCCATCCGGACACGTCCGGAGGCACCTATCAATGGTTCGCTGAAGGGATCGCTCTTGTCGGTCAGGTGGATACCGTGCTGAACCTCTCGACCAACGGGCTTGGCCCCGGCACCTATCAGTTCCAGATCAGCCTGGACACCTCTTGCGCGCTCGCGACGATCACCGTTCCGCCGATCCCCTGGGTCCCGCCCTTGGTGGACGCCTCGGACACGGTCGGCTGCATCCCGTTGGCGGTCAATTTCAGCGACGTGACCGTTCCAGGGGTGGATAGCTGCGTCTGGAACTTCGGGGACAATACGCCGACGGTGGTTGGATGCGATGTCTCGCACACGTACGCGACCCCTGGGCTCTATGACGTGACACTCACGATCGTGACACCGGACGGCTGCAGTTACGACAGCACATACACCGACCTGATCCATGCGGTAGGTCCTCCGGCAGCTGGCTTTGACGTAAGTCCGCAGCCCGTGGTCGTGGGGTCCGGGATCGCCCAGTTGAGCAGCACGAGCAGCGCGGATGCTGTGAGTTGGGATTGGGACTTCGGCGATCTACCACCGTTCGGTTCGAACATCGAGAACCCGGAGGTCGAAGTACCTGTGGTTCCAGGAGCGTTCCCCATCACCTTGGTGGTCGAGAACGCCTATGGATGCATCGATACCGTGCAAGGCATGCTGGTGGTTGTACCCAGTGGTGATCTGGACATGCCCAATGTCTTCAGCCCGAACGGCGACACGGAGAACGACCGCTTCATCCCCTTGGACGACTTCCCCGGAGAAGCCCGCTTGACGATCTACAACCGCTGGGGCCAGGAGATCCACACGACCTCCAACATCACCACGGGGTGGAACGGCCTGATCAAAGGCTCCGAAGCCCCGGCGGGCACCTACTACTGGATCGTGCAGAACACCGGCAGTGCCGACAGCCGGAAATTCCTCACGGGCCACGTGACGCTCTTGCGCTGAACCCGCATCCAGGAGGCCGATGGCTGGCCACCGGGACATTGCTAGACCTTCGTGCCGTCCTGTCGGTCCATCGATCAAGCAATGGACATGAGTACGCCCGTGGGGTTCCGTAAGCTGCTCAGCGTGGAGGACATGCTGCCGAACTGGCGCTTGGTCATCCAATTGACCCCGGCGCTCACGGAGGCGACCTACTCCGCGCTAATGGCCGAGATGGTGAAGCACAACTATTTCCAGGTCGTCGCCGAACAGCACGGAAAGCCGATCGCCGTGAGCGGCTACTGGATCGGGCACAAGCTCTACTGCGGGAAGTACCTGGAGATCGACAACTTCGTGGTCGACGAGGCGCATCGTTCCTCGGGAGTTGGCAGCCTGCTGTTGGAGTGGCTGGAAACAGAAGCCCGGCGAGAAGGTTGCGCGCTCCTGATGCTCGATGCTTACGTGGAGAACTTCAAGGCCCATCGGTTCTACTACCGGCAAGGGTTCCATGCACGAGGCTTCCACTATCTGAAAAGACTGGGCTAGTCTCGTCGCCCTTCTCTCAGTCACTTAGCACCGGAGCATTCTAGCTTCGCACTATGTCGCGCCGGTATCGCCCAAAGGCAAGCAAGCAAGCCGGCGACAATGATGTCTGGCCACAGGTGCGCCCATGGGTCTTGGGCATGCTGGGCTTCGTTGCCCTCCTCATCCTTGGAGATCGGATGTTCCCGCGGCTTCTGGACATGTGGCCATTGGTCTTCATGGGCGCGTATTGCATGTATGCGCTGGTCTACACGGTGGTGCAATTGAACAAGCCGAGGCACGAGAGGGATTGGAGTGGGCTGCTTCCGGGGGACTGGAGCGGGCTCTGAAACTGGAAACCGCCCAGTTCTCCCTCCCCTGTTACCTTCGCCGCCCTTTTGCCCACCGCTCGTAGGGTGGCTGAAGCGAACCGATGAAGACGAATGTGACCCTGCCGGACGGAAGTGTCCGCAGCTATGACGGTGCGGTAACGGCCATGGACGTGGCCAAGAGCATCAGTGAGGGCCTGGCCCGCAACGTGCTTTCCGCGAAGGTGAACGGTGAGGTGCGCGACGCGAACCGCACGCTGCCCGAGAACTGCACCCTCTCCCTGCTGACGTGGAACGATGCGGACGGCAAAGCCACGATGTGGCACTCTTCCGCCCACGTGATGGCCGAGGCCTTGGAAGCCCTGTACCCAGGAACCAAGTTCGGCATCGGTCCGGCGATCGAGAACGGCTTCTACTACGACGTGGACTTCGGAGACCGCAGTGTCGGCGAGGCTGATTTCGCAGCGATCGAGTCCAAGTTCAAGGAGCTTGCCTCGAAAAAACTCACGTTCGACCGCAAGGAAGTGAGCAAGGCCGATGCGATCACGTACTTCACCGAGAAGGGTGACGAGTACAAGCTGGAGCTGATCGAAGGCCTGAAGGACGGCGAGATCACCTTCTACACGCAGGGGAACTTCACCGATCTGTGCCGTGGGCCGCATATCCCGGACACTTCAGGCATCAAGGCCATGAAGGTGCTGAGCGTGGCTGGGGCCTACTGGCGCGGCGACGAGAAGCGCAAGCAACTCACCCGCCTGTACGGCATCACCTTCCCGAAACAGAAGGAGCTCGACGAGTATCTCGTGATGCTCGAAGAGGCCAAGAAGCGAGACCACCGGAAGGTCGGTAAGGAACTCGATCTCTTCACCTTCAGCGAGCGCGTGGGTGCAGGCTTACCGCTCTGGCTGCCCAAAGGCGCTGCGCTGCGGGAGCGGCTCATCAACTTCATGAAGACGGCCCAGGAAAAAGCCGGCTATGTGCAGGTCGCCACGCCTCATATCGGCAGCAAGGCCCTGTACGAGACCAGCGGCCACTGGGAGAAGTACGGTAAGGACAGCTTCCAGCCGATCAGCACGCCGCAGGAGGGCGAGTTCTTCATGCTGAAGCCGATGAACTGCCCGCACCACTGCGAGATCTTCGCCAGCCGGCCGCGCAGCTATAAGGACCTGCCCTTGCGCCTGGCCGAATTCGGCACCGTTTACCGCTACGAGCAGAGCGGCGAGCTGCACGGTTTGGCCCGCGTCCGTGGCTTCACCCAGGACGATGCTCACCTCTTCTGCCGCCCGGACCAAGTGAAGGAGGAGTTCCTGAAGGTGATCGACCTGGTCCTCTTGGTGTTGAAGGCCCTGAACTTCCAGAATTTCGAGGCCCAGATCAGCCTCCGGGACAAGGAGGACCGCAGCAAGTACATCGGCAGCGAGGAGAACTGGGTGAAGGCTGAACAAGCCATCATCGACGCGGCAGCCGAGTGCGGCATGAAGACCGTGGTGGAATACGGCGAGGCGGCGTTCTATGGGCCCAAGCTGGACTTCATGGTGAAGGACGCCCTCGGCCGCAAATGGCAGCTGGGCACGATCCAGGTGGACTACAACCTGCCCGAGCGCTTTGAGCTGGAATACGTGGGCAGCGACAACGCCAAGCACCGCCCGGTGATGATCCATAGGGCTCCATTTGGCAGCCTGGAGCGCTTTATCGCGGTCATCATCGAGCACACGGCCGGGAAGTTCCCCCTTTGGCTAACCCCGGAGCAGGCCATCGTGCTCCCGATCAGCGACAAGTATGTCGCTCAGGCACAGGCCCTCTGCACGTTGCTGAAAGATCACGATATTCGCGCCTCCGTAGACGAGCGCAACGAGAAGATCGGCCGGAAGATCCGCGACGCGGAACTCAGCAAGATCCCGTTCATGCTCATCCTCGGGGAGAAAGAAGCAGAGGCCAACACCATCAGTGTGCGTGAACAAGCACAAGGCGATATGGGCACGATGACGCCGCTCCAGTTCAAGGAGCTGGTGAACGCGCGCATTAACCAGCAATTGGCCGGTCTCTGATCCCCCCGTTCCTTCCGAAACCCATCAACCCCTCGCTTGGCAACACGCCCACCCTATCGCCCGCCCGGACCACCGCGTCCGCGTCCTTCCGGCCCACGTCCGTACCGTGGCCGGGTCATCAAGGAGGATCCCCACCGGATCAACAACCGCATTTACGGCGTGTCCGAAGTGCGCGTGGTGGGTGAGACCGTCGAACAAGGCGTGTTCCCCTTCGATGTGGCCTTGCGCATGGCACAGGACCAAGGGTTGGACCTGATCGAGATCAGTGCATCGGCCGTACCGCCGGTGTGCCGCATCGCCGACTACAAGAAGTTCCTGTACGATCTCAAGAAGAAGCAGAAGGAGATCAAGGCCAAGCAGACCGTGGCCGAGGTGAAGGAGGTGCGTTTCGGGCCGAACACCGACGAGCACGACGTGAATTTCAAGCTGGCTCACAGCAAGAAGTTCCTGCAGGAAGGCCACAAGGTGAAAGCCTTCGTGTTCTTCAAGGGTCGCACGATCGTCTTCAAGGAGCGCGGCGAGATCCTGCTGCTGAAGTTCGCGCAGGATCTGGAGGAGTATGGCGTTGTGGAAAGCATGCCCAAGCTGGAAGGCAAGCGCATGATCATGTACCTGGTACCGAAGAAAAAGAAGTAGGGGCGACGCAAGCGTCGCCCGACAGACCGGGCGGAGCCCGGTGGTCCGACCGAAAAACCAACCCCCCGATAGATCGAGAGAAGTCATGCCGAAGATGAAAACGAAGTCCGGCGCCAAGAAGCGGTTCAAGCTGACGGGCACCGGCAAGGTGAAGCGCAAGCACGCCTTCAAGAACCACATCCTTACCAAGAAGCACAAGAAGCGCAAGCGCGCCTTGGGCAAGATGGCCGTGGTGCACAGCACCAACGAGAAGGCCATCCTCGATCTCTTGAAGTAAGACCGTTTCCCGCCCGGTACACGGCGGGGTAACCAGGACGCGCAGCACCAAAGACCAGTCACCGTACTGACGCTCGCGCCCGAAAACAGAGAACCATGCCAAGAAGCAAGAACAAAGTCGCCAGCCGCGCCCGCCGCAAGAAGGTGCTGAAGCTGGCCAAAGGGAACTTCGGCCGCCGCAAGAACGTGTGGACGGTAGCGAAGAACACCGTCGAAAAGGGCCTCGCCCACGCCTACGATGGCCGCCGCCTGAAGAAGCGCGACTTCCGTGCCCTGTGGATCCAGCGTATCAACGCCGCGACCCGCACGCACGGCATGAGCTACAGCGTGTTCATGGACCGCCTGAAGAAGAACAACATCAACCTGGACCGCAAGGCGCTCGCCGAGATCGCCTACAGCGATGCCGATGCCTTCAAGGCCATCGTCCAGAAACTGAAGTAAACCAACTCGGGGGAGTTGTGGGAAGGGGATCCGAGAGGGTCCCCTTCTTCATTCGTGGGGCGCCTTTGGCGTGCTCATCATCAGAACCGCGGATGGATGCGGATAGACGCGGATGAACGCGGATAGGTGTAGCGACCGCAACGGCCATCCCTTTCCATTGGGCCTACCTTGGGGCCATGCGCACCAAGGCTCTTGTGCTCGCTGTCCTGTGTCTGGGTGCGCTTCTTGCCTTCCGCACCGTTCCGGAAACGCGCATCGCCTCGGTGATCATAGACCCGAAGACAACACCGATCACTATGTACGCCGCGGACGATAGCGGTCGGGCGATCGGGAACATCGGCAAGCTGAAGACCCTGTTGGAGGGCCAAGGCAAGCATCTGCGCTTCGCGATGAACGGCGGCATGTACATGGAGGACCTCCGCCCGCTCGGGCTGTATATCGAGAATGGCCGTACCGTTCGGAAGCTGATCACGAAGACCGAGGGCTACGGCAATTTCTACATGCAGCCGAACGGGGTCTTCGGCATCGACGCGAAGGGCGCGGCCTTCTTGGTGAGCACCGGGGCCTATGTAGACCGTACCGGCGATCGTTACGCCACGCAATCCGGTCCGATGTTGGTCGTGGACGGCGTGATCAACTCAGCGTTCAAACAGGGCTCGGTCAACGTGCAGATCCGCAACGGAGTGGGCATCCTGGCGGACGGCAAAGCGCTCTTCGCCATCAGTCGCGAGCCCGTGAACTTCCACGACTTCGCGCTCTTCTTCCAGGAGAAAGGCTGCGAGAACGCGTTGTTCCTGGACGGCGCGATCAGCAGGACCTACATGCCCAGCGAAGGGATCGAACAGATGAACGGGGCGCTGGGGCCGTTGATCGCGGTGGTGGAGT
>CAZYPC010000008.1:2011-76345 GCA_964649165.1 uncultured Chryseobacterium sp. | reverse complement strand
TCCTGGAGCGGTCCGGGTGGCTTCACGAGCAACGACCAGAACCCGACGGTGAGCGTGGCCGGCACGTATGTGCTGACCGTGACCGGTGCGAACGGTTGCGTGAGCACGGATAACGCGGTGGTGGAACTCGACAACGACGTACCCGGTGCGCAAGCCACCGGTGGCACGTTGACGTGCACGGTGCTGAGCGTACAACTGCAAGGCGTCGGCAACGGTAGTTATTCCTGGAGCGGTCCGGGTGGCTTCACGAGCAACGACCAGAATCCTACGGTGAGCGTGGCCGGCACGTATGTGCTGACCGTGACCGGTGCGAACGGTTGCGTGAGCACGGATAACGCGGTGGTGGAACTCGACAACGACGCACCCGGTGCGCAAGCGACAGGTGGCACGCTGAGCTGCTCGGTGTTGAGCGTACAGTTGATGGGCAACGGGAACGGCGGTTTCAACTGGTCCGGCCCGAACAATTATACCAGCACGGAACAGAACCCGGTGGTGAACGTCGCTGGCACGTATGTGCTGACCGTCACCGGCGCGAACGGTTGCGTGAGCATGGATGAGGCCGCGGTGGAGCTCGATAACGTTGTTCCTGGCGCGCAAGCGACGGGTGGCACGCTGAGCTGCTTGAACCCGAGCGTTACGCTGGGTGCGGTGGGCAATGGAACGTTCTCCTGGAGCGGCCCCAGTGGCTTCACGAGCAACGTGCAGAACCCGGTGGTCGGTACCGCTGGCACGTATGTGTTGACCGTGACCGGCGCGAACGGTTGCACGAGCCAGGATGAGGCTGTGGTGGAGCAGGACGATGTGGTGCCCGGTGCGCAAGCGACGGGTGGCGTGATCACCTGCGCGCATGCCTGCGTGGAACTCGGTGCTGTCGGCAACGGCACATACAGCTGGAACGGTCCGAACGCCTTCACGAGCACGGAACAGGCCCCGGTGGTCTGCGTGCCCGGTATCTACTCGCTGACGGTGACCGCCGCGAACGGCTGCACCAGCGTGGCACAGACCGAGGTGGAACTGAACGACGTTGTCCCGGGTGCGCAAGCGACGGGCGGCACGATCACCTGCTTGAACGCGAGCGTTACGCTGGGTGCGGTCGGTAACGGCGGCTACAGCTGGAGCGGTCCGAACAACTTCACGAGCACGGATGCGGCCCCGGTGGTGACCATCGCAGGCCTGTATACCTTGACCGTGACGGGTGAGAACGGCTGCACGAGCACGGCCGTGGCCGAAGTGGGTGAAGACATCGCCGCGCCGGTAGCCATCGCTTACGGCGGTGTGCTCACCTGTGACCAGTCTAGCGTGCAACTCACCGGTATCGGCACCGGTGCCCTCAGCTGGAGCGGCCCGAACGGCTTCACCAGCGTGAGCGCGAACCCTGTGGTCAGCGTGGCCGGCCTGTATGTGCTCACCGTGGTGGGCCAGAACGGCTGTGTATCCACCGCGACCGCTGAAGTGATCGATGAAGGCGGTGTGCTGGAAGTGACCACGCAAGGCGGCGAGGTTCCCTGCTCCGGCACGGGCCTCCTCATCAGCGCGAGCGCCGATGGTGAAGTGGACTACAGCTGGACGGGCCCGAACGGGTTCACCGCCACGGGCGCGCAAGTGACCGTGTACGAAGAGGGCATCTATACCGTGACCGCCGTAGCCGATGGAGGCTGCAGCGCGACGGTGGACGTGACCGTGGGCAAGGAGGAGTGCGAGAAGGACTGCGGTCCGATCATCTCCTGGTGCCCGCTGCCGATGACGGTGGAATGCGGTACCGACCTGAACCCCGATGTGATCGGCTACCCCGTGTACCGCAAGGACAAGGACTGCCCGGCCATCGTGTTCTCCAGCTACTACGACGTGGTGACGGGCTACTGCCCGCGTACCGTGACGCGCCAGTGGACCATGACCGACGAGACCGGCGCCACCGAGTACTGCACACAGATCTTCTACATCGAGGACAACGTGGCCCCCGTGCTGAACGGCGTGCCGCAGAACATCACGGTGCAGTGCGGCGAAGTGCCGGGCAAGGATGACGGTGTGTGGGCTGAGGACGCCTGCTGGGGTGCCGTGAACGTGAGCTACTGCGATGCGATGGAAGAGACCGAGAGCAAGTGTGACTACGTGATCACGCGCACCTATTTCGCGATGGACTACTGTGGCAACCTGACCACGGCGACGCAGATCATCCATGTGATCGACGATAGCGCCCCGACGATGGTGTGCGACATCGAAGAGGTGCTGGAAGCGGATTGTGATCACCTGCCGGAGCCGACGAAATGCGAGGCATTCGACGCGTGCGATGCGTCGGTGGACATCCGCGTAGCCGACGAGTACGGCTACGATGAGAGCACCGGCCAATGCATCGTGACGCGTACGTACAGCGCGGCGGACGATTGTGGCAACACCACCAGCGTGCAGCAGACCATCCGTCTCACGGGCAAGTGCTGCGGCAAGGAGGAACCCCGGAAGTCGATGGAGGTGGCCGTAACGCCGAACCCCTTCCGCGACCAGTGCGTCATCGCCTTCGAGGCGCTGGAGCCCGGCACGGCGACGATCGCCATCACCGACCTGAACGGCCGCCCGGTGAAGACCATGACCGTAACCGGTGTGACCCAAGGACAGCAAGTGCGGGTTCCGTTCTCCGCTGATGCGGTGGAGATGGGCGTGTACCAGTATCGCGTGATGATCGGTGGACGTGTCGCGACCGGTCGCCTGATCGTACAATAAGGTCCCTTTCGACCAGAACCAGCGGCGGGGCCCCCTCAGCGATGAGGGGGCTTCGTCGCGTTCCAGCGGGCCGCGCGCGAAACGGCGTGTACGAGCGTGGGGGTGGCCTTGCCCTTGAGCAGCACGCTGCCCAGGTCCTCTGTGCGCACAGGCACGTCGCGCAGTTCGCCACAGGCGCGCAGCACATCGTCGGAGATGAGCACGGTGCGTTCCATGGAATTGCACAGGCCCTGGATGCGTGCGGCCGTGTTCACCGCGTCCCCGTGGTAGGCGATCTCGCGTTTGATGGTACCGATCTCCACGGTGGTCACTTCGCCAAGATGGAGGCCGGCCTTGAACTCGGGCACGAGGCCATACTCCTTCAGGTAATGGTCACGACGTCCCCTGATGATGTCCTCGATGGCGAAGAAGAAGAGCAGGCAGCGGTGGTCGCGGGTTCCTTTCTCCGAGTTCCAGGTGAACACGACCTCATCCCCGATGTATTGGTACACCTCGGCATCATAGCGGCGGATGGCCTCGTCCATGCTGGAGAAGAGGTCGCGGATCATCACGCTGTAGCGTTCATGCCCGAGTTGCTCGGCGTACTTCGTGGATGAGCGCAGGTCCATGAACATGAAGACGCGATGCTCACGCACGGGACGTCGGTAGCGGCCGAGCAGCATGGCGGGCAGCACGCCCGGGCCGAAACTGGCATCGATCTGCTTCAAGGCGGACATCAGCGTATTGCACACCAGGGCGTAGGGAACGATCACCCACAGGAAGCCGTACCCCGTCTTCGAGCCCGCGATCATGCCGTGCGCATCGGCGTATTCCTCACCCACGAGCGATCGCACCACGGTGACCACCAGGGCCATGACGGCTACGAGCACCAGCGTATAGATGACACTCTTGATGAGGATGCGGGATCCAAGGGGGAGGTCACCGCTCAACCAGGACGTCAACCAGATATCCACCCCCCCGAGGAGGGTGCCATAGATCACCGCCGCCGTGCATGCCGCAGTGAGCATCACTCCCAGCGGTGGAACGATCAGGGTGGGATAGACCAGGGAGGCGCGGTACAACACCTGCCAGGCCGTGAGGAGGAGGAGTGAATTGGCGATGAGCCAGAAGCCGATCTGGGAGAGGATGGCCGTACGGATCGGATGGCGATAGACCACGCTGCGCGAGAGTTCCTTGAACTCTTCCGGTGTGCGTGTGGCGAAGAAGCGCTTGGCGAAGGGGCTCATGGCTTCCGTTGGGGGTGAGCATAAAGATGGCTCATGTTCGGGTGGAATGGCGCTGACCGGCTTTCTTCGTGAAATGAAGCGTGGCGTGATCGGCGTAGGGCTCTTATTGACGGTGGTATCGGGCATGGCCCAACGGGACAGCAGTGTGTATCGCGTACGACCGTGGATGGACGCGGCGCTGTGCGTCGGGGGTTTCGCGGCGACGTTCATCGGTCTTCGGCTGCAGGACGATCGGCTCCCGCTCTCGGAGGATCTGGTCCTGGCACTCGACGAGAGCCGCGTGCCGGCATTCGATCGTGCCGCCTTGCGCGTCGACCCGACCGGTCAGGACCGTGCGCTGGGCAGCTCGGACCTCGTGCTGAACATTTCCGCCGGGGCTCCGTTGTTGTTGGGCCTGGACAGGCGGGTCAGGCGCGAGTGGCTCGCGATCGCCACCCTCTACGTGGAGTCGGCATTGATCACCGGAGGCGTACAGACGTTGAGCACGTCGGCCTTTCCGCGCTATCGGCCCATCGCTTATATCCCCACGGCCACGCTGGGCCAACGCACGGATCAGCGCAACGTGAACTCCTTCTACAGCGGGCACACGGCGAACACGGCGGTGGCCACCTTCTTCATGGCGAAGGTGATCGACGATCTGCATCCCGAGCTCGGGGGAAAGCGTTGGTTGGTCTATGGAGCGGCGCTCGTTCCTCCCGCACTTGTCGGTTACTACCGGATCCAGGGCGGCAAGCATTTCCCCAGTGATGTGATCGTCGGAGCCCTCATGGGCGGTGCGGCCGGATACCTCATTCCCCATCTGCATCGGCGCACGCGCACCGAGCGTCTCAGCGTGGTTCCCCTCGTCTCGCCGGATGTGCTCGGTGCGCATGTCGCTTATCGTTGGTAGGTTCTCGTCGAGCGATCAGGCCATGGCCACGATCACCGTTCCCTTCTCGTCGTTCTTGCGCGACTTCCGCCAGGCGCTCACGCGCTCCATCAGTCGAGTGATGATGTAGTACATCGAGGGCACCACGAAGAGGGTGAGGACCATCGAACTGGTGAGCCCCCCGATCAATGCCCAGGCCATTCCACCTTTCACTTCGGAACCGGCGCCCGTGGCCATCGCCAGGGGCAGCATGCCGAGGATCATCGCCACGGTGGTCATCAGGATCGGGCGCAGGCGTTCCTTGCCGGCTTCGATGAGTGCTTCAATGAGCGACTTGCCCTCAGCACGCAGCTGGTTAGCGAAGTCGACGATGAGGATGCCGTTCTTGCTCACCAGACCGAGCAACATGATGATACCGACCAGAACGAAGATGCTCATGGGTTGCATCGTGAGCGCCAGGGCGAGCAGAGCACCGATGATGGCCACCGGGATGGAGAAGAGCACCACGAAGGGGTAGATCGCGTTCTCGTACAGTGCGACCATGATCAGGTACACGAGGATGACGCCGAGCAGCAGCGCCTGACCGAGACTTCCGAAGGCATCAGCCTGCTTTTCCGCGTCGCCTAGGTATTCCACGCTCACACCGGCGGGCAGCGGATCCTTGGCGAGCTTCTGCTTGATCTCCTCCACGATCGTACCACTGGGACGACCGACGGCCGCGCTGGTTATCTTGATCGAGTTCAGTCGATCAGTGCGCTCCAGCACGGAGCTGCCCATGGTCTCGTACACGTTCGCGAGCTGGTCCAAGCGCACCGTTGCACCCTGTGAGTTGGTCACCATCAGACCGCGCACGCTGGCTACGTTCTGACGGTCCACCTTCTCCATCCGCACATTGATGGGATACTCTTCGCCGCGCTCTTTGAACTTGAAGTCGTCATTGCCGCGGAAAGCCGTCTGCACCGCCGCGCCGACCTCGCCGCTATTGAAGCCCAGGTTCGCCATGCGCTCCTTGTCGAGCTCGATCTTCACTTCCGGCTTGGGCGACTTGGTACTGAATTCAACGTAGTCGGTGCCGGGCGTGCTACGGACGATGTCGCGCAGTTTGGCCGCTGCGAAGCGGAGGGTGTCGAGGTCCGTGCTCTTCACCGCGATCTCGATGGGCGTGTTGGCGCTGCCGGTGATGTTCGTTTCCACGATGGTCACCTTCAGTCCGGGGATCTTGCCCACCTCGTCGCGCACCATGGCCCCGAACTGCTCGCTGGACATCGTGCGTTCATGGAGACCCACGAGCTTCACGTTGATCTCACTGATGTTCGCATTCCCGGAGGAGGTGCCCATCGCGCCGCTTTGCGTGCCCACGGTGGTGAACACGTTCACCACTTCGGGATGCTTCAGCAGGATGCGTTCGGCCTCCTGCGTGAGGCGGTCGGTCTGTGCGAGATTGGAACCGGACGAGGTCTCGAGCTGCACGAGGAATTCACCGCGATCGCTGGGCTTGATGAAGGTGGCGCCGATGAAGCCGGCACCCACCAGCGCGAAGGACCCGATGAGGAGCACGAGCGTCCCGCCCAGCACCCAGCGCTTGTGGCGCAGGCCCCAATGGAGCGCGTTGGCATACCGGTTCTTGAGCCCTTCGATGATGCCCTCGAAACCGAGGCTGATGCGGCCCCAGAGCGTGGCCTTGCTCAGGTGATCGACCTGTCCCCAACGCGAAGCGAGCAGCGGCGTGAGCGTGAAGGCGACGAGCAAACTCATCAACGTACTGCATACGACGACCAGGGAGAACTCGCGCAGGATGTTGCCGATGAGGCCGCCGGTGAAGGCCATGGGCAGGAACACCACCACGTCCACGAGCGTGATCGCGACGGCGGTGAAGCCGATCTCGTTACGGCCTTCGAGCGCGGCGCTCCAACGTGTCTTGCCCATCTCGAGGTGGCGCGTGATGTTCTCCAGCACCACGATGCTATCGTCAACCAGGATGCCAACGACGAGCGAGAGCGCCATCAGCGTCATCAGGTTCAGCGAGAAGCCGAAGACGTACATCATGATGAAGGTGGGGATCATGGCGCTGGGCAGGGCCACGAGCACGAAGAGCGAGCTGCGTACGCTGTGCAGGAAGAAGAGCATGACCAGTCCCACGATGAGCACGGCGAGCACGAGGTCGAACATCACCGCATCAGCGGAAGCGAGCGTGTAGGTGCTCTGGTCGATGGCGATGCTGTAGTTGAACCCGGCGCTCTTCAGTTCCTCGGTCAGATCGGCGAGCTTGGCCTTTACGCCGGCCGCGACCTCCACACCGTTCGCATCCTTCTGCTTGATGATCTGCAGGCCCACCCCCGGTTTGCCGTTGATGCGACTGAAGGTGATGGCTTCGGTGAGCCCATCGGTCACGGCGGCCACGTCCTGCAACAGGATGCGCGATCCATCGGGGTTCTCGCGGATCACCGTGTTGCGCAGGTCCTCCACCTTCATGGCGCGTGCCTCGAGGTTGATGGAGAGGCGATCGTTCGCGCTCTCCACATTGCCTGCGGGGAAGGTGCTGCTGTTCGCGCCCACGGCCTGGGCCACGACGGCCGCGCTGATGCCGTAGGCCTTCAGCTTGTCGTTGTTCATCACCACCTGCACCTCGCGCTCCTGCGCGCCGATCAGCGTGACCGAGCCCACGCCTTCCACGTTGCTGAGCTGTGGCAGCACGCGGTTGTCGAGCAATTCGTGGAACGCGCCCGGTGAAAGGTTCGATGAGGTGCTGATGCGCAGGATGGGCAGTTCGGAGGTGCTGAAGCGGCTCACGGTGGGGTCGTCCGCGTCCTCCGGCAACGTGCTTCGGATCGCATCGATCTTGCGCTCCGCATCGCGTTGTGCATCACCGACGCTCACGTTGGTCTTGAGGGTGACGGTGATCGAGGACATCCCTTCGCGGGAGCTGGAAGCGATCATGTCCACGCCTTCGATCGCGCTCACCGCATCCTCGAGGGGCTTGGTGATGGTGTTCTGGATCTCTTCGGGCGAGGCCCCGCGGTACTTGGTGTTCACCGCGAGGATGTTCGACTCGAAGGAGGGGAGGAGGTCGTAGTTGAGCTGCTTGTAGCCGATGAAGCCGAAGAGGATCAGGGTGACGAACATCACCGTGATGAGCAGCGGCCGTTTGAGGGAGATCTCCGTTAGTGACATGACTGTTCGTTATTGGGCGACCTGCACCAGGCTGCCGTTGTTGAGGTTGAGTTGACCGCTGAGGATGACGACATCGCCGATGTTGAGTCCTTTCAGGACCTCCACCTGTTCGCCGAGTTCGCGCCCGAGGGTGAGCTGACGGGTCACGGCACGGTCGCCTTCGACGAGGTAAACGAACGGGTTCTTCAGGCCATCGACGAGCGCGCTCTTCGGTACCAGGATCGCGTTGCCGGCGGCTCCGGTGTCGAAGGTGGCGTTGATGAATGTGCCGCTCTTGAGCGCGTGCTTCGCGGTGTTCTCCACGGCCACCTCCACGTCGTAGTTGTGGCTGGCATCGCCTTGTGGGCTCACAAAGGCGACCTGGCCCTTGAAGCTTTCCCCGGGGCATACATCGCTGGTGATGGTCACGGGCTGGCCGGGTTTCAGGCGATACGCGTCGTGTTCGCTCACATGCACATCGGCCTTGAGGCGGCTGACGTCGACGATCTCCACGATCATCATCCCTGGATTCACGTATTCGCCCACCTCGATGTTCTTCTTCACCACGATCCCGTCGACCGGGGCGATCACTTGCGCATCATGGATCTGCTGGCGGATGAGATCCACTTTCACCTTGGCGTTCTCGTAGTTGAAGTGGACATCGTCGTAGCTCGCTTCGCTGGTGGCTTTGCCGGCGTACAGGTCGCGGTAGCGGGCGTCGTCCTTCTTCAATTTGTTCATCGTGAGTTCAGCGGCGGCGAGGTCGAGCTGCTTCTGTTTCACGTCGAGGCTGCCGATGACCTGTCCCTTGGTCACCTTCGATCCGAGCTCCACGTTCAGGTACGCCAGCTTGCCGGCGGCATTCACCATTACCTGGGCTTGGTCGCGTGGTCGCAGTTCACCGGGCACGCTGAAGGTCCCTCCTACGGCGGTCTCTCCGGCGGTCAGCGTGGTTACCGGGATGGCGAAGGCGGAGCGGTCCACCGGCTGGTTCGCCGCGTTGATCTTCTTCTTGTTCGCGGCCAGTTTGAAGCCGAAGCCCAGCACCGTCAGTCCGATGATGATGGGCAGGATGAGTTTGCGTTTCATGGTATGGGAGTGTTGTGGTGATCAGAGGGTCTGTGCGAAGTCGATGAGGCTGCCCTTGGCCTTCTCCACGTCGATCGTGGCGATGTAATGGTTGAGCAGCGAGGTGGTGTAGTTGTTGCGTGCTTCCTGCAACTGGTAGTCGGCGTTGAGCAGATCGCTGAGCGGTGCGAGGCCTTGTTGGTATTGCAGGTTGGTATTGGCGAAGACCTGTTCGGCGAGGTGGAGGTTCTCTTCATCGTTGGTCACCGTGCTGCGTGAAGCCGTCAGACGCGTATCGGCGCTGCGATGGTCGAGTTCCCAGCCCAGTTCGTTCAGCCTCATCTGCTGGCGTGAGTTCGCGAGGTCCAGCTCGGCCTGCTTGACCTGAGAAGCGCGGCGGAAGCCGGAGAACAGGGGCACGTTGATCTTCAGTCCGATGCTGTTGTAGCTGTTCCAATCCTCCAGATGCCCGCCGAGCTCATCGCCTTGGGCGAGCGCGCCAAAGCGGCTGTACGTGCTGAGCGTGGGCAGCGCGAGCGCGCGCCGGCGCTTGAGTTCGAGGTCCTTCAGCAGGATCGACTGTTCGCTCAGGCGGTGACCGGTCAGGTTCATCAGGGAGAAATTCGTCGGCGTGGGTTGTTTCAGTCCGTCGGCGAGCGTGATGGTGTCGGTCAAGCGCAGGGGATCATGGAGAGGCATCCCGATCACCCGCTTCAACTGGGCGATCGCCAGATCGTAGTTGGCTTGGGCCACGGTCCGCTGGGAGATGATGTTGCGGCGCGTGACCTCCACGCGGTCCACTTCGAGCTGCTGTGCCACACCTTTCTCCAGCCGAAGGCGCAGGATGGGTACGAGCTCATCGTATTGCTGCTGGTTTTTTTCCAGCAGGCGTACCTGCTCCTGATAGATGAGTGCCTGCGCGTATGACCTGGACGCGTCGTAGATGAGCTGTTCTTCGGTCTGCGTACCGCGCAGGCGGGCCATCTCGATGTTCGGCACAGTGGCCTTGATCTTCTGGAAGGTGGCGAAGTCGACGATGGTCTGCTCGTTCACGAGCGTTACGGACGTGGCGAACTGGGTGCCGAGTTCCACGGGCGTTGGTTCCTCCCCGAAAACCCCGGCGGGCAGGTACGTGGTCTGCCGCTTGATGTAGTCGTCGGCCTGTACACTGGTGTAGATCTGCGGAAGCAGCGCTGAGCGGACTTCCTTGGCTTGCGCCTTTGCGATCCCCTGGTCGTTGGCCGCGATGATGAGCGCGGGGCTGTTCTTGCGGCCGTAGTCGATGGCCTCTTTCAGGCTCATCGTGTGGCTTTGTTGGGCAACGCTTACGGTCGCGCAGAGCAAAGCGGTGGCTATCGTCATGGTTTTCATGAGCGTTAGGATGGAGGTTGTTATGTCAGTGGATCAGCCCTGCTGTTGCACCTGCAGGAGGGGCATCACGCGTTCGCGGAGCTGGGTCAGTACGCGGATGCAGATGGCGATGTCAGCCGATGGGATGCCATCGCAGGCGTGGCCGAAGACCATTTCCATCACGCCACGGCCGCGGGCCAGGACTTCTTCGCCCGCCGGGGTCAGGATCAGGCGCTTCCGGCGCCGATCATTCGGGTCGATCTTGCGTTCCACCCAGCCGCGTTGCTCGAAGAGGTCCACCTGGCGGAGCACGGCACTCTTGTCCTTGCCCATCTGGGTGGCCATCAACGTTTGCACGGGGTCGTCATTGGTGGAGATGTGGACCAGGAACATCACTTGGGCCGGGATCAGATCGATGCCGGCTTGTTCCAGCGCTTGGTGGAGGCGGCGGACAATGGCGGTAGCCGTTTGGGGGAGAGCCCAGGCAAGTGCGTTCGTTTCGTTGCTCATTTCAATGGTTGTGTTCGTCAACTGTGTAAAGTTCGAGAAAATCCCGAACAGCCCACTACCCATGTAGTCGAGCTCGGTAGCTTCAAAGGCGGGTTCAAGTGTAAGCATCTCAGGCTGAAGCATGTAGGCCATGGGATGCTGGGCGGTGATGGGGGTTGGTGGTATCATGTCAATCGTTGTTTTTGTTGACGGTACAAATGTGAGATGTTCTCACAAAGCAACGAAATGCAATTGCTATCATTCTTGGTTTGCCTACGATTCTGGGATGAAGGAGCTGCTCGAACGCCGACCAGATGTCGCCGTTATGAAGCCCATGCGGAACGCGGATTTTAGCGCGTTGAGACGTGGGCAGGGCTCCTTGGGATCCTGACCCCGGTCAGACGAACACAGCGCTTCCGATCAAGCCCCACAGGAGCATCAGCAGTGCGACGCCCAAGAGATCCATAAGGACGCCGGCTTTCACCATCTGCTTCACACTGAGCTGACCGCTTGCGAAAACGATGGCCTGCATGGGCGATGCGATGGGTAGCATGAAGCCGCAGCTCGCGGCCATGGTGGCGGGAATGAGCAGGGACAGCGGCGCCATGTTCCAGACTTCCGCGGTGCGCGCGAGGATGGGCAGCACCAGGCTCGCCACCGCGGTGTTCGAGCCGAGTTCACTGAGCAGGGTGACGCTCGTGGCCGTCGCCCCGATCTGCAGCGCCTCGGACCCGGCGCGCCACTGCGCCAGGGCGTTGCCGATGGTGGTGCTCAGGCCACAGGTATCGATACCGCCGGCGATCGCGAAGCCGCTGCCGATGAGGAGCACCACGCCCCACGGGATGCGCGCTTCGGCGAAGGACCAGTCGAGCAGGGATCGCTTCTCCTTCTTCGAGGGGATCATGAACAGGGCGAGGCCGCCGATCATGCCCACGGCCGGATCGCCGAGTTCCTTCAGGCCGAGCGCCGCGCGCCAGCCGAGGTAGGAGAAGGAATCGCTGAAGTCGATGCGGTCGCCGGTGATCCACAGCAGCGCGGTGAGGGCGAAGACCAGGCCGCTGAGCCGCTCATCGCGCGAAGCGGGCCCGAGCGCGGCGAGTTCCTTTCGCAATTGCGCGCGGTCCACGCTCGCCGGCCCGGGCATGCGGAACAGGACGTGGATCATCAGTCCCCAGGTGATGAGCAGGAAGAGCAGCGCGTACGGTACGCCGAAGAGCATCCATTGGCCGAAGCCGATCGGGGGGTCTTGCGGGAACTGCTGTTCCCAGAGCGCGACCATCACCAGGTTGGGCGGGGTGCCCACGGGCGTGGCCATGCCGCCGATGGTCGCGCCATAGGCGACCGCGAGCGCGAGGGCCGCGCCGAGCCGCGCGTGGCCCTTCGCCTGGCTCACGAGGCTCAGGCCGATGGGCAGCATCACCAGCACGGCGGCGGTGCTGTTGATCCACATGCTGAGAAAGCCGGTGGCGAGCAGCGTGCCGAGGATGAGCCGCGAAGGTGACGCGCCAATGCGCGACACGATCTTCAGCGCTATGCGGTTGTGCAGCCCGCTGCGCTCCACCCCGAGGGCGAGCAGGAAGCCGCCGATGAAGAGGAAGATCACCTCCTTGCCGTAGAACGCGGCCACGGTGCTCAGGCGGGTGATCTCCAGCAGCGGGAAGAGCACGATCGGCAGCATGGACGTGACGGGAATGGGTGCCGCTTCGCTGATCCACCAGATGGCCATCCACAGCACGGTGCCGGCCATGGCGGCCTGCGCGTGGCCCAAGTGGCGCAGCGCGAAATAGAGCAGCGCGGCAGCGAGGGGACCGAGGGGCAGGAAGTGGTGGCGCTTCATCGAACGGCCGAAGATGCCTGCCCCGGTCTTGCTACCGAAGCCGCCGGGCCTCACCTTGTGAAAAGGTGATCGTGAGAACTTGTGAAGGTCATCGGAACAGGTCGAGCAGCGCCTGCTTGTGCGTTTCGCTCACGGGGATCTCGCTACCGTCCTGCAGGAAGAGCGTGCCGCCTTTGCCCTTCACATAGCGCTTGATGCTGTCGGCCTTCACCATGTGCGAGCGGTGGACGCGCACGAAACCCAACGGAACGAGTGCCTGCTCGTAGTGCTTCATGGGTCGGCAGATCAGGCGCTTGCTGCCGTCGGTCAAGTGGAAGCGGGTGAAGTTGTCTTCCGCTTCGCAGCGTGTGATGTCCTTGGCGCGGACCACCTCGAAGCCATCGAGCAGGGGCAGCACGATGCGCCGGTCGCCGTTGGGTGCACCATGGATGTTCTCCAGCAGCACGCGAGCGCGGTCCAGGCTGTCGCGCTCATGGATGCGGCCGACAACGGTGCGCACAGCGGCCTGGAGCTGATCGATGCTCACCGGCTTGAGCAGATAGTCGGCCGCGCTCACTTGGATCGCGTTCAGCGCATAGTCGCTATAGGCCGTAACGAAGATCACCTGGAACGGCCGGTCACCATAGGAGGCGAGCAGTTCGAACCCGGACTTGAACGGCATTTCGATGTCGAGGAACACGATACCGGGACTTGTCCGATCGATCAAGGCTATGGCCTCGTCCACGCTGGCGGCCTTGCCACTTATCTCCACCTCGGGACAGTACTTGCCGAGGTAGCTCGCCAGCACTTCCCGGCTCGCGAGCTCATCGTCCACGATGATGCACCGGTGTTTGTCAGGCATGGCGTTCCAGGTCTTTGGGCACATCGAAACGCACGCGCGTTCCCGTGCCGTCGGGGTTCATGTCGTCCACCCCCAAGGTGAGCTGTGCGTGATAAAGCGAGTTCACCAGGGCGATACGATTGCGTGCATTGTCGATCCCCTTCGATGCTTTCGCGTGCACGCGTTTCATTTCGGCGGCCTTCGCGCGACCGATCCCATCGTCCGACACTTCGAAGCGGATCGCACTGCCGGTGTCCGTCACGTTCACAGACAGCAGGCCTTTGCCCTCCTTGTGTCGGAGTCCGTGCCAGATCGCGTTCTCGATGAAAGGCTGCACGAGCATCGGCGGCACACGAAGGCCCGCTCCCTTCAATGCGGGGTCGACCTCGAAACGCAGGTCAAAGCGGTCGCTGAAGCGCTCGTGTTCCAACCGCATGTACTGCTCGAGGAGCTCCAGTTCGTCATCCAGTTCTATCAGATCGAGTTCGGAGTAAGAGAGGACTTTACGCATGAGCCCGCTCAGATCCGTCAGGTAGCGATTAGCCTTGCGCTCGTCCTGCAGCGCGACGTAGTGGTTCACGGAGTTGAGCGCGTTGAAGATGAAGTGCGGGTTCATCTGTGTGCGCAAGGAGCGCAGTTCGACCAGTCGTGCCGCGACCCGTTCCTTGTTGCGCGCGCGCTGCCGGAAGAAAAGCAGTCCGGCCAGCAGCAGCACAAGGGCGATAAGCGAGAAGATGATGGCATTGCGCGAGAAGAGCTCCGAAGACCGCAGGTCTCCCTGAGTGCGCAGCAGTGCGATCTGGCGTTGGTTGATCTCGCGGTCCTTCTCCAGGATACGGATGCGCTGCACATCGGCATTGAGCGAGCTGAACAGGCCGAGGTTGGCTTCGAGCTTCTTCTTCTTCTCCGCATTGGCGAGTTCGAGCGTGGAGATGTACTCGTTCAGGTACTTCTGCGCGGCTTGGGGATTCCCGGCTTCGAGGTGTGTTTCGGAAAGTCCCTTCAGTGCCTGCATGCGCAGGTCCAGCAGTTGTGGGTCGTTGGAATTGGGTGCGAGCTTGGGATCCGCGAGCGCATTGCTCAGGGTGTTGATGGCGAGCTCGGGCTTGCGATTGGCGCGCTGCGTTTCGCCCAGTTCCACCGTGTTGCAGAGGCGCTCCACGTCATTCCCCGTTCCCCACTGATAGGTCCCGAAGAGTTCCGTGCGGTAGCGTTCTGTCAGGTCGAGCTGGCCGTTCTCCTCCAGTTTTTGTGCGATGTCGGATTTCAACTTCAGGCGCTCCTTGTTGCCGCTCACCGAATCGGCCGCCGCCCAGGCCTGGCCAATGAAGCCGAGCCCCTCGGCCTCCTTGCGGTCCTTGAAGCTGACCAGACCTTGCAGCAGTTTCGTTTCGGATTCCAGTTCGGCGTTCTTCGTACCGAAGGCGTTCTTGTCCGCGCCCTCGATGTAGCCCCGGTTCTCCCGCAGCACTTCACCGGAGCGTGCGATGTCGCCGATGTCGAGCAGGATGCCGGCGATCTGGTTGTTGATCTCCGGCACGAGCGCGGATGAAGAAGTGTTCTCCACGCGCTGTTTCAGCATCTCCAGTTCCGTGCGCGCCTGCAGCAGGCGGTTCAACTTGCGCAGGCACTTCGCCTTGTCGAACCGTGCGAGAAGAACGACCGGGCTGTTCGGGTCCGGACCGGTCTCCGCGCATTTGTCGTAGTAGCCGATGGCGAGATCACACTGGTCCTCCTTGACGAAGAGGCCGGCGAGCACGGCGTAGCTGCGGGCCTCGGTCACGGCATCACCGGCGTCGATGCTCCAGAGCAGGGCGGTTTCCACCATACGGAAAGCGGTATCCCGTCGGTCGTCGCCCGCGCGTTCGGCGGAATCGAGCAGGGCCATCATGCGCGCATTGCTCACCACCTCTTGCGATCGGGAGCTGGAGATCTTCTCCAGGTACTTCTTCTGGCCGCACATCGTAAAGGCGATGAGGAGCGAGAAGAAGCAGGTGGAAAGTCGCGCGAACAGGCGTTCCATGTGGGTAAACATACGGCCATGCGCAAAGGCTGAAGGGGCGGACCGGCCGGTCTTTCCGTTGGAATGGCGGCACAGGCGGACCGGGGCGGCGCGTTCACCAAGCGGGAAGGCGGATCGGCCAGTTGGCACTACACACCCCCGGGCCCGGCAAGGTTGCTTCGTATCAAAGATCCACACCGATGAACACGATGAAGACCGGCCTTTCGGCGCTCGCCCTGGGCCTTCTTTCAGGCACCGTCGCCTGCATGTCCGACACCGGAGGCCGGGGCGTTCTCGCCATGGCCGCCAGCCCCATTGTGCAACAAGATGCTCCAGCACCCGCACCACCCACCCCCGCTCCGCCGGGCACAAAGTCCATCCTCCTCGGATTGCTGCTGGACACCAGCAACAGCATGGACGGACTCATCGATCAGGCGAAGGCGCAGCTCTGGAACATCGTGAACCGCCTTTCCGAAGCGCGCAACGACGGACAGCGGCCCACGGTGCGTGTGGCGCTGTACGAGTACGGTAATTCAGGTCTGCCGATGCAGGAGCACTATATCCGCCAGGTGAGCGCGTTCACGACGAACATGGATGAGATCAGCAAGCAGCTGTTCGCGCTCAGCACCAACGGGGGCGAAGAATACTGCGGGGCGGTGATGGCCCGGTCTATCGAGGAGCTGGACTGGGGCGGCAACGAGGCCGATCTGCGCATGATCTACATCGCGGGGAACGAAGCCTTCACGCAAGGGCCCATCAGCTTCGCCACTTCGTGCGAGCGCGCGAGGCAGAAGGGCATCATCGTGAACACCATCTTCTGCGGTGATCATCGCGAGGGGATCAACACCTCGTGGCAGGCGGGTGCGCTGGCCGCCAAGGGCGACTACTTCAGCATCGACCAGGACGCCGTCACCGCGCAGGTCGCCTCACCCTTCGATGAGGAACTCGCCAAGCTGAACGCCGGGCTGAACGGGAATTGCATCTACTATGGACAGTACGGTACCTACAACTGGGCGAACAATACCGCGCAGGACAAGAACGCGGAAAGTCTCGGGTTGAGTTCGTGCAACAGCCGCCTGAAGTTCAAATCGAACAACGGCTATGTGAACAGCACATGGGACCTCACCGAAGTGGAGACGGCCAAGCTCGACAGCGTGATCGGTGGGTTGGACCGCAAGACATTACCGGAGAAATACCGCGGCTTGGACCAAGCAGGGTTGAAAGGCGCGATCATGGTGGAGCGGCAACAGAAGGAGACCAATCGCGCACGCATCGCCGAGCTGATGGTGAAGCGCGAGGAGTTCGTGTCGGAGCACAACCGCAAGGCGGGCATCACCAATGAACTGGAGAATGCCGTGCTGCGGAGCATTGAGCGCATGGCCACGGAGAAGGGCTTCAAGTTCGAAGAGGCCAAGGCGAAAGTGGCGGTGCCGCCTGTGGAGAAGGAGAAGACGGTTGATGTGAGGAAGAAGCCGGGTTGTTAGTCCCGATAGAAGACTGAAAGCGGCGAGGCCCCCGATCGATCGGGGGCCTCGCCGCTTTGGGTCGTGCTTGGTTAAGCCGTCGCGGGCCCGATCTCTCCCGGCGAATGCCCCGGCCGAAGCGTGTTCTTCGGCGCATCGTCAACGATGACCGCCTGCTTGTGCCGCAGCTTGTTGGAGTACCGGCGGTGCTTGATCTTGGCGATGATCAGCAGCATCACCGGCACCATGATCAGGGTGAGGAAAGTCGCGAAGGTGAGGCCGTAGATCACGGCCCAGCTGAGCGGTCCCCAGAAGATCACGTTGTCACCACCGATGTGGATGTGCGGATCGAGGTGGGTGAAGAGCGTACCGAAATTCAGGTTGAAGCCCACGGCGAGCGGGAGCAGGCCGAGCACGGCGGTCACCGCGGTGAGGAGCACGGGGCGCAGACGGGTCTTGCCGGCGATGATCAGCGCCTCGCGTGACGAGTCGATCGGCAGCTCGGCGGTCTCGTCCAGTCCGAGCTTCTCACGCTGGCGGTCGAAGAGCAGGCGCGCGAAGTCCATGAGCACGATGGCGTTGTTCACCACCACGCCGATCAGCGAGATGATACCGAGCATGGTCATCAGGATGATGAAGTCCATGCGGAAGACCACCAGGCCGAGGAACACCCCGATGGTGCTGAAGAGCACGGTGCTGAGGATGACCATCGGGTAGCTGATGCTGTTGAACTGCCACACGATGATGAGGAACACGATGAAGAGGGCGATGAGGAAGGCGCGGCCGAGGAAGGCCATCTCCTTGCCCTGGTCCTCCTGCTGGCCGGTGAAGGCCATGCCGAAGCGCTCGTCCTTCTCGTAGCCGTTGAGGGCGTCCTTCATCTCGGCGATCACCTCGTTGCTGTTGTAGCCGGCGATCACGTTGCTGCTCACGGTCACCACGCGCTTCAGGTCCTGGCGCTTGATGGCGCTGAAGGTGGTGCTGCGCTCGTCCTTCGCCACGGCGCTGATGGGCACCTGGCGGATCTGCCCGGTGAGCATGTCGCGGAAGGTGATCTTCATGTCCATGATGGTGCCCACGTCGTAGCGCTGCTCGTCCTTCAGGCGCACCTGGATCTTGTAGTCGTCGTCATCGCCTTCGATGCGGTAGGTGCTCACCTCCTTCCCGAAGAGCGCGGTGCGGATGGCATCGGCCACGGCCCAGGTGCTCACGTTCAGGCGGCCCGCTTTCGCGCGGTCGATCACGATGGGCATCTCGGGTTTCGCGCGGTCGATGTCGATGCGCAGCGCTTCGACACCGGGTACGTTCTTGCTTTCCATGAAGGTCTTCAAGCGGTCGGCCTCGGCGAGCAGCGGTTCGATCTCGTCCCCGCTGATCTCGATGTTGATGGGCTTGCCCGTAGGTGGTCCGGCAGCGTCCTTGTCCACGGTGACGATCACACCGGGATAGCCGGCCATCTCCTTCTGGAGCTTCAGCAGAACGTCATTCGTCTTCAGACCGCGGCGATCGGCGTACTTCACGAAGCTGAGCTGGATGCGGCCCTTGTTCGGGGTGTTCGCCATGCTTACCCCTTGTGCGGGATCGCTGGTGCCGTTGCCGACCTGTGAGATAACCGAGTTGATCAGCCAGTTCTTGCGCTCCTTGGTGACGGTACCGTTCGGGTGTTGCACCTCCACCTCCTCCATGTACGGGTCCACGTTCACGATGTCATCCACCTGCTTCTCCAGCAGGCGTGTGATCTCGTTCGTCTTCTCGATGTCCGTACCGATCGGCGCCTCGATGAAGACGTTCACATACTTCGGTTCATTGATCGGGAAGAATTCGACCTTCGGCGGGAACACACCGAGAAGGACGAAGGCGAACAGAAGCAGGCCGATGGTGCCGAAGAAGAAGGTGCGCGGGTGGTGCTTGGCGAGCGCGTAGCGCAGGAAGCCTTCATAGCGTTTCTCCAGGCGCGGCAGGAACTTGTCCTGGAACCAGCGCGTGCCAGGGACCCCTACCCACAGGTTGAGCAGGCCGAGGATGGCCGCGAAGACCGTGAAGGTTCCCAGACCGGTCACGAAGCCCGAGTGTGAGGACATGCCGAGAACGGCGATGAGCGTACCGATCACGGCGAGGATGCCCACCTGGCGGTAGACATTTTTCGCGTTCGGGTTCTCGCGTTCCACCTTCATGAACTGGGTGCTGAGTGCGGGGTTCACCACGAGGGCCACGAAGAGCGAGGAACTGAGGGACACCATGAAGGTGATCGGCATCCACTTCATGAACTGGCCCATGAGGCCGGGCCAGAAGATGAGCGGAACGAACACCATCACGGTCGCCGTGGTGGCCGCCACGATGGGCATGGTCACCTCACCTACGGCTTTCCGGGTAGCCGTCATCGGCGGCTCACCGTTGCTCATGTGGCGGTAGATGTTCTCCACGATCACGATTCCGTCGTCCACCAGTCGGCCGAGGGCCAGGATGAGGGAGAAGAGCACCATGATGTTCAGCGTCACCCCGAAGGCGTTCAGGATGATGAACGAGATGAACATGGACATGGGGATCGCGAGCCCCACGAAGAGCGCGTTGCGCAGGCCGAGGAAGAACAGCAGCGTGCCGACCACGAGGATCACACCGAAGATGATGTGGTTGAACAGCTCGTCCACCTGCACGCGCGTGTCGTCGCTCTGGTCGTTGGTGAGCGTGATGGTCACGTCCCTCGGGATCACGGTACCGCGTGATTCGTTCAGGATGGCGTTGATCTTATCGCTGGCTTCGATCAGGTTCTCCCCGGCGCGCTTGATGATGTCGACCATCACAACGGGATTGCCGTACTCGCGGGCATAGCTGTCGGCCTCCTTGAAGTCGAAGCTCACGTCGGCCACGTCGCGGAGGCGCACTTCCTGCTGCTTCTCGTTCTTGATCACGATGTTGCGGATGGTCTCCATGTCCGCGAACTCGCCGATCACGCGCACCGCGCGGCGCTGGCCGTCGGTGAGCACTTCGCCACCGCTCATGGTCAGGTTCTCCGTCTGTAGCGCCTGCGCCACGTCGTTGAAGTTGAGCTGGAGCGCTTCGAGCTGGTGCAGGTCCACGTTCACCTTCACCTCCTTCTCAGGCACGCCCCGGATGTCCACCTTGTTGATCTCGGGCAAGGCTTCGATGCGGTCCTCGAGGATCTTGGCGTAGTGGTGCAACTGGTCGATGCTGTAGTCGCCGCTCAGGTTGATGTTCATCACCGGCATCATCTCCGAGAAGTTCATCTCGAAGATGTTGGGCTCTGCTGGCAGGTCCTTGGGGAAGTCCACATCACCTTGCGCCTTGTCCACGGCGTCCTTCACCTTGCGCAGCGCCTCTGTCGGGGTGACGTTGTAGTTGAACTTCACCTGGATGGTGCTGTAGTTCGGAACGCTGGTGGAGTTGATCTCGTCAACGCCTGTGATGGTGTTGATCTCCTTCTCCAGCGGCTTGGTGATGAGCTTTTCGATGTCCACCACCGAGCTGCTGTTGTACGGCGTGCCGACGTAGATCTCCGGGGTCACCACCTCCGGGAAGCTCTCCTTCGGCATGGCGATGTAGGAGTAGATCCCGTAGATGAAGATCAGCGCGGTGATGACGATGACGGTGGTGCGGTTCTTCACCGCCCAGCTGGTGATGGCGAACTGCTTCCCGTGGCCTTCGCCGTAGGCTTCGTTCTCGATGCTGTTGTGGTCCATGTTCGATCTTTTTCACCACAGGGACACAGAGGTCACGGAGGGTGAACCCCATCCGTGTCCATCGGCGTTCATCTGCGGTTGCCTCGCATTTCTCTGTGCTCTCTGTGCCTCTGTGGTGAACCTGGTCAGAGTTTCGTCACCTTCACTTCCTGTCCGTCGCCCACACTTTTGGCCCCCTCATCCACGATCGTTGTGCCCCTGAGCAGTGCCGAGTCCCCGCCTTTCACGGTGATCATCGTGTTCTTCTTGTAGTCGGCGAGGCGGTCCACCATCACCTTTTTCGTGAGCTGCTTTCCATCCTTGTTCTCGAGCACGAAAACGTAGTTGTTGCCGTTCACGTCCTCCTGGATGACCTTGCTCGGAACCACCAGGGCACTATCCTTCACGAGATCGCGGACATGGATCAGGCTAAGGAGGTTGGGCCGGATCAGGTCGCCGCCGCCGGGGATGCGTACACTCACCTTGAACGTGCGGTTGGCGGGATTGATGAAGCGGCTGACGTTGGTCAGCGTGGCATCGAGGGTGTCACCGAGCGAAGGGAATTCGACTTTCACGGGATCGCCGTTCCTCACGCGCTGCAGGTAGCTTTCAGGAACGTCGGCTTCAAGTGTCGCACCGCTCGGGTCCACCACACGGGCCACGGCGGCCATGGGACTGGTCATGTCGCCCACGCTCACCATGATGTCGTCCACCACGCCGTCGAACGGGGCGGTCACATTGCTCAGGCGCACCTGCTCGCGCAAGGCGGCCACTTGGGCGGCGGCCTGGTCGTTCTGGCTCTTGGCCTGCAGGTACTGGATCTCGCTCCCGATCTTCTGCTCCCACAGTTTGCCCTGTTTGTCGAACACATCCTTGGCCAGTTTGGCTGCGGCTTCGGCGGCTTCCAGCTGGCGGGCGGACGCATCGTTGTCCAGATCGATCAGCAGTTGCCCGCTGTGTACACGGTCACCCTCGGTCACGAGGATGCGGCGCACACGACCGCCCATGGCGAAAAGGTCGGCGCTCTTGTCGGCCTTCACGTTGCCATGCACCTCTACGAAATGTTCGAAGCGCGTTGGGTTGAGCGCCAGCGTGGTCACGCTGGGCAGGTTCTTCTTCACGGTGCTGTCGTGCTCGGTGATCCAGGTGTCGGCCTCCTTGATCTTTTCGCCCAGCTCTTTGTAGGCCGCCTTCAATGAATCCAGTTCGGCCTTTTTGCGGCCCAGGTCATCGGTGGGCACGGAAGCTCCACAGGCGGCGAGGAGTGCGGCGATGGACAGGTATGCGATCGTGTTCTTCATCACGTGGTGTTCGGTTCGGTTCGGTAGGGGCCCGGTGCTTGTTCCTGATCGATCCGGGTTTCAATAAAGGTCAAGCGCTTTGCGCAGGTCTGCGCGCGCGATGAGCAGCTCGACCATGCGCTGGATATAGGTC
The DNA here is from genome assembly GCA_964649165.1 of uncultured Chryseobacterium sp. Lineage (GTDB taxonomy): Bacteria > Bacteroidota > Bacteroidia > Flavobacteriales_F > PHOS-HE28 > PHOS-HE28. The sequence continues at coordinate 54,246 of CAZYPC010000008.1, read as the reverse complement.
TGCTGTTGCAGCAGGTAGTTGCCCTGCTCCTGCGTGAGCTCGAAGCTGGCCGCGCTGCCGTTGGTGAACTTGATGCTGGTGCGGTCGAAGATGTTCTTGCTGAGCCCGAGGTTCCGCTCTTCGGTCTTGAAGTTGTCATAGGCGGACCGCGTCTGCGAGCGCTGCTGCTCGGCCATGGTCCTCAGGCGGTGCTCGGTGGCCGTCTGGTTGATCTTCACCTGTTCGAGCGCGAGTTGTTCCTGCTTCACCTGATGGTAGCGGTTGCCGCTGCTGAAGATGGGGACGTTGAGTTGAAGGCCCCAGAGCGTGGTGGGGAAGAACGGATAGGTGCCTCCTGGATCGAACTTCGGTCCGTTCCACACTTGCGAGTGGGAGAAGAAACCGCCGAGCGAGGGCAGCGCTTTGGCCTTCCCGTTCTTCAGATTCAGCTCCTGCAGGCGCACAAGCGTGTTCGCCTGGTTCTGTTCGATGTGACCGTTGGGGTCCATGGTCTGTTCGGTGAGGCCGATCTCCTCGCCATCCGTGAGGATGGTCTCGAGCTTGTCAGTGAGCGTGATGGGTGTTCCGTGCGGAGTACCGAGCGTTAGGGAGAGCAGCATGCGGGCCACGTCAGCCTGCTGGTCGAAGTTGCGCTTCTGTGCGCGGGCCTGTTCCAGCTGTATGTTCAGGCGGTCCACGTCGGTCTGCTCCATGAACCCGGCATCCATCATGGCGGTCACCTCGCGAAGGCTCTTCTCCAGGAGGGGGATCCCTTCGCCGACCAGTCGCGAACCCTCCTCCGCAGCGAGCACCCCGAAGTAGGCCTTGGCCGTCTGATTGCGCGCATCGGCTTGGGCTTTCTGCAGGTCCTCTTCGCTCTGGGTCTTCAGTTCCTTCGCCGCGCGCAGCCCCACCAGATAGCTGCCATCGAAAAGCAGCTGGGTGAGCGTGACGCCCGCGTTCATGCTCCAAGGCACGCCGAACTGCACGGGAACGAATTCGGGGGCCCCTGTACCCGGTTCGCTGAAGAAGTTCGGGATGAGCTGCGTGGGCACGTCGATGTAGTTGCTCATTTCGACCTTGCCGTTGATCTGCGGGAACCCGATGGCCGTGACCTCCTTGCTGCGCTCAATGGACTTTTCCGCCTCCAGTTTGCTGGAACGGACGGCGTAGCTCTCTTGCGCGGCGAGGTCCATGGCCTGTCGCAGGCTCAGGCTCAACGGACCCTGGGCCGTGACGAGCAGCGTGCCGATGGTGGCGATGATGGTGGTGGTGCGTCTCATGTTCGCTCGCGGGGCCTAGGCCGCCGCGCGTTCTTTCTTCACTTTTTTCTCCAGATACTCCAGCCCCTTCTTGCTGGCGATGCCGCGGATGTGGTATTCGAAGTGCTTCCAGAGCACATCCTTGATGTTGAACTCTTCAGCCGGAAATACGCGGCCGTCCCAGGTGGAGTCCATGCGCGAGATGTAAAGGCGCGTGATCACTTCCACGTCCAGGTCCTCGCGGTAGAGGCCATCCTTAACACCTTTCTTCAGGTTGGTGCTCACGCAGCGGAAGATGTCCGTCCGTTCCGTGTCATCCAGGATCGCCCAGGCCTTGGGGTGGTATTTCTGCAGGTCGAACTGCACGCTCGGGTGGACGCCACCGATCTGGCCCACGATGAAGTTGGTGATCTCGTGGTTCTCGTCGATGGCGTTCATTCCCTTGGCGCAGATGGCATCGATGCTGGTCCGGTGGTGCTTGCACACGCCGGCCACGACCTGCTCCACCATGTCGTTCTTGTCGGTGAAGTGCTCATAGAGCGTCTTCTTGCTCACGCGCAGATGGGTGGCCACGTCGTCCATCGTCATGCTCTTGATACCAAGACGCATGAACAACTTGTGCGCCTGCTCGAGGATGTCTTTCTTCTTGAGGTCCATCAGGGAAGGTGAGGGCCGTGCTCCGAACGGGGCGCAAACGAAGCACAATGGAAACGAAATGCAATTAAAAACGTTTCCAGTGTGACGAACGGCAATGGCAGATGGATGGGCGGCGCGACAGGGGTACGGCCAGGGATGCCAGGAGCCGGCCCGGGAAGGCTGCGCCTTGCTGGTAGGCTCACGCTTCGAGGCGTCCGCAGCGGGTCGTGTTCCGCATGTGCCGGAAGCTGGTCGAGGTCGCGGGACCGAGGATGGCTCGTCGAATGCTGGCATCCGCGCGGCCTTCGTTCATTTGCGCCCCCTTACGCCCATGGAACTCACGACCATCAAGTCCGTCCTCGACGATGAAGCGCTCACGGGTACGACCGTTACGGTCGCCGGTTGGGTGCGCACCTTCCGCAACGACCGCTTCATCGCGCTGAACGACGGCAGCACCATCCGCAACCTGCAGTGCGTGATCGATCAGGAGAAGGTGGAGGCGGCCGCGCGCGCGCGATTCACCACCAGTGCCGCCGTGAAATGCACGGGCCTGATCGTGGAGAGCAAGGGCAGCGGCCAGCGTGTGGAGATGCAGGTGACTTCCGTGGATGTGCTCGGCGACAGCGACGCGGAGAAGTACCCCATTCAGCCGAAGAAACATAGCCTCGAATTCCTGCGCGAGAACGCGCACTTGCGCTTCCGCACGAACACCTACAGCGCCATCTTCCGCATCCGCCACCAGGTGAGCTTCGGCATTCACGAGTACTTCGATCAGCTCGGTTACAACTATTTCCACAGCCCGATCATCACCGCCAGCGATGCGGAAGGTGCGGGCGAGATGTTCCGCGTGAGCACGCTCGATGCCAACAGTCCGCCCCGATTGGAGAACAACGACAGCGTGGATTTCAGCCAGGATTTCTTCGGACGTGAAAGCCGCCTCACCGTTAGTGGACAGCTGCAAGCGGAACTCGCTGCCCTCGCGCTCGGCAAAGTCTACACCTTCGGACCCACCTTCCGCGCGGAGAACAGCAACACGGCACGCCACCTCGCCGAGTTCTGGATGATCGAGCCCGAGGCCGCTTTCATGGACCTCCAAGGCGACATGGACCTGGCGGAAGGTCTGTGCAATCACTTGATCGCACGCGTGTTGAAAAACAGCATGGATGATCTGCAGTTCCTGGATGCGCGTTTGAAGGAGGAAGAAGCGCAGAAGCCGAAGGAGCAGCGCAGTGACATGGGTCTGATCGCCCGTTTGAAGTTCGTGCTGGACAACCCCTTCGAGCGGATCACCTACACGGACGCGATCGACATCCTGCTGCGCAGCAAACCTTACCAGAAGAAGCAGTTCCAGTTCCCGGTGGAATGGGGCATCGATCTGCAGAGCGAGCACGAGCGCTACCTGGTGGAGAAGCACTTCAAGAAGCCGGTGATCGTCACGGGCTATCCGGGCAAGATCAAGGCCTTCTATATGCGCACCAATGCGCCGGGTGATTTCGGCTACAGCGACAAGGGCACTACGGTCGCGGCGATGGACGTGCTCTTCCCTGGCATCGGCGAGATCATCGGTGGAAGTCAGCGCGAGGAACGCCTGGATGTGCTCGAAGCGCGCATGAAGGAGATGCACGTGCCCGCCGAGGAGCTCTGGTGGTACCTCGATACGCGCCGCTTCGGTTCGGTGCCGCATGCGGGCTTCGGACTGGGGCTAGAGCGCTTCGTGCTCTTCGTTACCGGCATGGGGAACATCCGGGATGTGATCCCGTTCCCACGGACGCCGAAGAGTGCGGAGTTCTGAGGCGACCACGCCTTCGCGACCCGTACCGTCGTCAGGGTCCGGCCAACGCCGTGTCCCTGAAGCGTGTTGGCCGCTCGTCCTTGATGTGGTCGTATGATGAGGTTCAAGAACTTCGCGGCCATGGCCCGCATCTTCTATTACCTCGGCACCTGCACCACCTGTGAGCGCATCATGAAGGAGATCCCGAACTTGAAGTCGTTCACGCTCCGGGAGATCAAAGGTGATCCCATCACGCCGAAAGAGCTGGACGAAATGAAGGCGCTCGCCGGCAGCTACGAAGCGCTCTTCAGTCGCATCGCCTTGAAGTACCGAGGTCTCGGTCTGAACAAGATGAAGCTGTCGGAAAAGGACTACCGTAAGTACATCCTGGAGGAATACACCTTCCTCAAACGGCCGGTGATGGTGATCGACGACCGCATCCTCATCGGTAACGCACCCAAGGTGACCAAGGAGATGGCGCAGGCCGCAGCCAAGCGCTGAAGAGGCCCGTTCGTGACCAGGCGCGGAAACGGTCCGGGCAGCATGGCCCGCCACTTGCTCGCCGAAGACCACCAGATACACGACCGGCCTTATCCCCCGTTCAGGGGATGCGTTGGTTCGCACCACGTGAACGCACGGAAACCATGGAGAAGCTCCTTCGCACCGCCCTCTTCTTCGGCCTCCTGAGCGTGGCCGCGCTCTCCTTCGCGCAGTCCCTGCCGTTCGTCCGGTTCGGCATCAAGGGTGGTATCCAGCAGCGCTCGCTGGACCTGGGCACGGCGTTCAAGACGGAACCGATGGGCATCCACGGCGGCCTCTACCTGCGCATCGCGCCACCGGTGGGTATGGGCGGTCAGTTGGAGGTGCTCTACACGGAGAAGAACACGCCTGTTCAGAACGGCGACGAAGTGACCAATATCCGACTCAACTATGTGGAAGTACCGCTCTTCGCTGTGTTTCCCTTCGGACCGTTGGACCTGCAGTTCGGAGGCTACGGCTCCAAGTTGCTTTCCACGGATCTGGGCGGTCTGGCCCAGCAGGTCGCCGACGATGGTGTACAGCTCAGTACCGATGATCTCAACGACAGCGACTTTGGTCTGCTCGGCGGTGCCGCGCTCAACCTCGGTCGCTGGCAGGCCGGCATCCGCTACACCTACGGCCTGTGTTCCGTGGATGACAGCGGTGACTTCAGTATGACCGACGGCGACAACAACCGCGCGGCACAGTTCTACCTGGGGTATGCGCTGATCAAGTAGCTCCGGTCTCCATACACGTCCTGGTCCTCCTGGAGCAGTTCCCCTGGTCCTGGTGAGGGGAATGGAGGATGGTATGCCCCCGTGCGGCCGATCTCAGACCATTTGCCACCGGCGCCTCAACTCATCCCGGTGCGTACGTCCCACGGGCAACGAGATGTCGCCGATGAGCGCTTCCCTTTCCCGCAATCCTGTGATGCGACGCACATCCACGAGATAGCCTCGATGGATGCGTACGAAATGCGGGGAAGCGATCCGCTCTTCCAGCCCGGTCAGCGTGGAGGCGAGGACATATCGTCGGTCCCGGACATGCAGTACCACGTAGTTGTCAGCCGCTTCCGCGTATATGATCTCCTTGACGGGCACTTTCACCAATCGTCCTTTGTCGCGCACGAAAAGGACGTCCGCAATGCGGAAGTCCTGTTGCTGTGCCCCGGAGGGCAGGGCGGTTACTTCCATCCGGGCGGCAAAACGGGCCAGCGCGATCTCGATCTGGGTGCGCAGGTCATCCTCGTCGAACGGTTTGATGATGAAACCAGCGGGCCTTACCGCTTTCACGCGCTCGAGTGTGGCACGATCCGTATGGCCGGTAACGAAGATGAAGGGCGCAGCGGCGTGCGAGTTGATATGCTCGGCCACCGAGATGCCATCCTTGCCGCTACCCAGGTGGATATCCAGCAGTACGAGATCGGGCCGATGCACGGCCAGAGCGGACATCGCGGCTCCGGCGTCCGCACAGATGGCGCATACGAGATATCCGAGGTCACGCGACAGGGAAGCCAGGTCGGCGGCTATCACCGCATCATCTTCCACAACGAGCAGGCGCACCGGGTCCATCATGCACGCTTGACATTGCGGGCGGCGAAGCGGACGGTCGTACCTCCTTCGTTGATCACGGACCATTCCGCACCGAGCGACTCTGCGAACGTATCCACGATGCCCACGCCCGAGAGGAGCCTGTCAGGCCCCGTTCCCGCTCTTTGCCGCAGGTCGTAGCCCACGCCATCATCCCTGACCTCCAGTACCAGGAGGTCGCCCTGCATCTTCAACGATACGGTGAGCGATCCCCGCGCATCGCCCGGAAAGGCGTGTTTGAAGGCGTTGGTGATGAATTCATTCATGATCAGCCCGAACGGAACGGCCGAATCCACCTCCAGTTCCACGGGTTCCAATTCGAGCATCAATCGGATGCGCTCCTCCATGCCATGGCTGCGGAGGAGTCCTTGCGCGAGCTTGCCCACGTACTGGTCCATGGAAACGCTGGTGAGCGCGGTGCCGCTATAGAGGTCCTGGTGGACGAGGGCAAGGCTCTTCACCCGCATCATCGCCTCCTGCAACGCGCGGCGGGTGCCTTCCTCGGTCACATTCCGCGCTTGCAACCGCAGCAGGCTGCCGACGGTCTGCATGTTGTTCTTCACGCGGTGGTTCAGCTCGCGCAGCAGCAGTTCCTTCTCCTTCAAAGCCGTTTCCACCTCGGTGTTGCGCTCCTCCAACACGCGCCGGTACCGGCGGTTCCGGCGGTGCCCGAGCACCAGGGCGATGATCACCACGGCCATGACCGAGGCGGCCCCCAGATAGAGCGTGATGCGTGAACGCTGGTCGGCGATCAAGGCGTTCCGGCGCTCCAGCTCAGCATCCTTTCGGGCACCATCGAAGCGCCCCTGCACTTCAGCGATGCGGGCGCTGCGCTCCTCATTGTTCAGGCTGTCGTGCCATTGCATGAAGGCGGTGAAATGCACGAGGGCGCTGTCGGGCGAGCGCTGGTGCTGGAACATCCCGCCCAGAGCATGGTGCGCCTCGGCTATCTGTTTCTTGAAGCCGCCGGTGATGGCCAGCGCCAACGCTTCCCGGAGGCGCGCCTCGGCCTCTTCGTCCTGGCCCAGGCGCGCAAGTGTCCTGCCAAGGCCGGTAAGGATGATCGAACGCGCGAGACGGTCCTGCGAGGAGCCCAGCATGGCGAGCGCCTGCTCCTGCATGGTACGCATGAGAGAGTCACTGCCCCATTCGTCGAGCATGGTGCTCTGGCGGTAGCGCACCATGGCGGCGTGCTGTGGTGAGCCCACCGCCTCCATGAGCGCTGCGGTGCGGTCGAAGTAGAAGAAGGCGCTGTCACGCATACCGAGCTGTTCGAATGCGCTGGCGAGTGCCTCGGCGGTGAACGCGGTCCACATCGTGTCCTTCACGGCCCTGAAGCCGCTGTGCGCTTTGCGCAGTTCCTCCACTTCCAGTTCGTGCCGCCCTTCCGCTTTGTACACCTCGGCGATGTTGTTCCGCATGGTGGCGGTCATGGACGTGTCCCGAGCTTCCTCGTACCACTGCAGCGCGAGGAGAAAACGCGGTAACGCGTCGTGATGGTCCCCGGCGAGCATCAGGCAGAGCCCGATCTCCGAATGCCCTCGCGCGATGCGGGCCTGGTCATGCAGTTCCTCGGCGAGCGCCAGGTATTCGTGCGCATAGCCCAGGGCGGAATCGGGGTCGCTGCGCATGAGGCCACGGACCACTTTCGCAAGGACGCGGGAACGTATGGTGTCCCGTGGCAACCCGTCGAGCGCGAGGATCAGGCTGTCCGTTGAAGCGGCATGTGCCGTTGCGCAGGAAAGGACAACGCAGAATAGCGGAACGCGCATGCGACCAAGTTCGCTGTTGCGCGCTCAGGGCAACTGTTCGGCGCGGGTATTGTTCGGCGTGGTGCTGCCCACGGTGAGCAGGATGCGGTCGCGATCGTTGGCGGAACCGGTGTACTTGGTCGTGCCGTCCATGTTCACGTCTTCCGGCCAGTAACCCTGAACGGTATTGTTCGGCGTGGTACTGCCCACGCGCAACAGTATGGGGTCACGGTCATTGGCGGGGCCGGTATAGCTGGCGGTCGTGTTCGGCACCACGTTGCCCTGCCACAAGGTCCATACCCCGTTCACTTCATGGCGCGGGTCGGTGCCGAACACAGGCGTTGAGACGAGCGTGAGGTCGATGAGCGTCGGCGTGCCCGACAGCGATTGGTGCGTGGCGGTGGCCACGCCCAGATGGTTCCGGTGACGCAGGACCACCACGTAGTTCCCGTCAGGGGCGCAGAAGGCCACGGGCGAGGTGCCGTCCGGGGCCATCACGTCACCGTCGCGCTGGATGAGCGCCGCGCGCCGTTCCACCACGATGGATGCGTCCGCATCGGACCGCAGTTCCACCAGCACCCAATCCACCACCGCGTCGGTGCCGGTCACGGCCATCACCGCTGGGGTGGTCGTTCCTCCGCCGGTGATGGCAAAGCCCTGAGCGCTGTATGGTTCGTTGAGGGGCAGGAGGCCGAGCACGCGCAGGGAGTCCACCATCAGCCCGGTTTCCGAGCGGTACGGCCCTTCCAGCAGGGCCCTGAGCGTCACCTGTGCATTCTGGCAGGGCTGGGTCTGCGTGTACACACCGGTGTACGCGTCGGTGCTGCCGGCGGAAGTGATGTTGATGGTGCCGGCGCCCGGGTCCATGTCCATGTTGCCGGGAAAAGCGCCGACGGCCACCACGGACGCCGATTGCGATATCGCGATGCTCTCCGCCAGCATATTCGCGGTTGTCGCGTCCAGCTTGAACCCCCACACCAGGGTACCGGCTGATGAGTAGCGCAGTACATATCCGTCGCTACCTGTGGCCTGCACCAGATTCGTTACCCCGGGTCCGGGATCGATGTCCATGGTGCCGCCGAAGGATCCCGTGACGTAGACATCGCGCTGGCCGTCCACCGCCACGCCGTTGCCTTTGTTGATGAAGCCGGGCAGCAGGAAGGACCATTGGTGCGCCGCGCCGCCGTCGAGCCTGGCCACGAAAGAGGGCTCGTTGAACGAGCCCGCCAGGTCCGCTGTGCCCGACCCGACGTCCATGTCAGTGATCGAGTTCACCTCCCCGGTGAATACGATGTCACCACTGCCGTCCACCGCTATGCTCCGCGCCGTTTCGAAGCTGGTGCCTCCGAAGCGGTGGGCCCATTGCAACGCCCCGCTTCCATCGAGCCGCATCACGAACATGTCCGCATCCCCTCCCGAGGTGCGCGATAGCGTACCGGCCCCTGGATCGAAGTCGGCGGAGCCCCGGAACTCACCACAGACCACCGCGTGCCCGTTCGGTGTGATGGCGATGCCGCGCCCGATGTCGTTGGTCGTACCGCCGACGCTGCCGCCCCAGACGAATCCACCGTTCGCGTCCAGCTTCACGATGAAGATGTCCTGCAACCCGTTGCCCGCGACCGTGAAGCTGCCCGTTCCGGGGTCCAGATCACCGCCGTTGCCCAGCACGCCGGTGACCCACACGTCGCCGGCGCCGTCCACAGCGATGGCATTGGCCGCGTCCGTGCCCAGGCCACCGAAGATCCGGCCCCATAAGAAACCGCCGGAAGAGGAGAGCTTCACCACGAACGCGTCGTACCCACCGTTGCTCGTGGTCACCGGGAAAACCCCTGCGCCGGGATCCAGGTCAACGTTAGAGCCGACGACGTTGCCCGCCAGGAACACGTTGCCCGCCGCATCGGTAGCGATGGAGAACCCGTTGTCCGTGGTGGTCCCTCCGAAGACCCCGCCCCAGAGGAAGTCGCCGTTAGCGGTCATTTTGCGGAAGTACACGTCGTAGCTGCCGGCAGTGGATACCACGTTGAACAGGCCCGGGCCCGGATCCAGGTCGATGGGTGTTCCACTGGTGAGCAGGTTGCCCACGGTGACGATCGACCCGGCCCCATCGACCGCCACGTCCTTCCAGGTCTCCTGGCCCGCACCCCCGGTCGCCTGTGCCCAATGGAGGCTGGGGGGTTGGGCTTTCAGCATGAACATCAACGTGAATGTGAGGAGAAGCGATTGCGCACGCATGGCCCTGAGGGTTGGGACGGCAACCTATGCCACCCAAGGGCGTGCAGCACGGAGTCCCATGTGAACAGCAGCGGGATCGCGGTGAACGGAGGTGGACAGCATCCCGCGCGAACTACCGCACCCACGGATACGTGATCATGTTCTTGCTACTGCGGCAACAGGCACCCCCCAGGTCCTGTCCAGCGGGGAGCCATCACCAGGTACTCAGCTTCGCCCCGGACAATGTCTGTTCGACCTGCGTGAGCACATCGGGCGTCAGCAGGTCCTGGGCCTCCACCGCCTTCAGGTTCTCTTCCAACTGGGCGGTCTTGCTCGCGCCGAGGATCACGGTGCTCACGCGAGGATTCTTCAGGCACCAGGCGATGGCGAGCACGGGCAGGGAAAGGCCGAGACCTGTCGCGAGCGCTTTCAATTCATCGACCTTCTTCAAGCGCGCTTCGGTAAGCTCGCGTTCGCGCAACCAGTCGAGACCGGCGGCGCGCAGTCGTGAGGAGGTATCGCCCTCCAGGGAATGCTTGCCGCTGAGCACGCCGCTCGCGAGCGGACTCCATATAGTGGTACCCAGCCCGACGGTATCGTAGAGCGGCGCGAACTCCTGCTCCACTTTCTCGCGGTGGAACATGTTGTACTGCGGCTGTTCCATCACCGGACCGATGAGGTGGTGCTTCTGCGCCACGGCATGCGCTTCGGCGATCTCCTTCGCGCTCCATTCACTTGTTCCCCAGTACATCACCTTGCCTTGCAGGATGAGCTGGTGCATGCTCCATACCGTCTCGGCGATCGGCGTGTTCGGATCGGGACGGTGGCAGAAGTAGAGGTCCAGGTACTCCACCTGGAGGCGCTTGAGCGCGTCATGACACGCCTCGAACACATGCTTGCGATGGAGCCCCACCTGCGTCGGCAGTTTTCCGCCCGCCCCGAAGAAGACCTTGCTGCTCACGGTCCATGTATCGCGCGGCCATTCCATCTTCTGTAGGATGCGCCCCATCACGCGCTCGCTCTCGCCCTTGGAATAGATCTCCGCATTGTCGAAGAAGTTCACCCCGTTGTCGTAGGCGAGTTCCATCAACGCTTCGGCGGTGTCATCCGTGATGAGCTTGCCGAACGTGAGCCATGAACCGAGCGAGACTTCGCTCACTTGAAGGCCGGATGTGCCGAGGCGGCGATAGCGCATGGGTAGAAAATGAGCGGAGGAGGAGTGAAGAAGGGGGGCGATCGGACCGAGGACCGTTGGTGCGCGAAGTTGTACAACTCAGCGTAGCTCCCCCGGTGTGATGGACAATTCGATGGTGCCCCCAGCACGGAGCACCTTCAGTTTCACGGCATGCCCGATGCGGTCCGCCCCCAACAGCAAGTGGAGGTTGTCGACGGTCGCGACAGGCCGGCCATCAAAGCCGATGATGATATCACCCAGGCGAAGCGCCGACACGTCGACCCCGGCCGTCGGGCTGATCTCGAACACATAGACCCCCGTGCGTACTCCCAGCTTGTTCGCCGCCATGATGCGATCGGTGAGTTTCACCGGCTGCCCCGCGATGCCCAGATAGGCGCGGCGGATGCGGCCGTGCATGATGAGTTCTCCGGCGGTACGTTCGGCCAGGGGGCCGGCTACGGCGAAGCAAAGGCCTTGCGCTGTGGGGAAGATGGCGGTATTCACACCGATCACACGACCGGCGCTGTCGATCAAGGGACCGCCACTGTTGCCGGGATTCAAGCTGGCATCGGTCTGGACGACATCGTCGATCAAGCGGCCGTTCTGCGCGCGCAGTGTGCGACCGGTCGCGCTCACGATACCGGCCGTCACGGTGTGCTGCAGCCCGTGCGGGTTGCCGATGGCTATGGCGATCTGGCCCGCTTGGACCGGATCCCGCGAGAACCGCAGCGCCTTCAGGCCTGGCGCATCGATCTTCAGTACGGCGATGTCGGTGCTGGGATCCGTGCCTTTCACTTCCGCGCTCAGCATGCGGCCGTCCAGCAGGGCTACCAGGATCTGCTGCGCACCGCTCACCACGTGGTCATTGGTAACAACGAAGCCGTCGCTGCTCAAGATGAACCCGCTTCCACTTCCCTGTTGCGCGCGGTCCTGCCCACTGCGCGCGTCCTTCGCCGTTCTTTTCACCTGCACATGCACCACCGCTTCCGCCACACGTCCAACAACGCCCGTGACCGTTCGGCTGTAGGCATCCAGCAGCTCCAGGTCGTTCGCCTCCACGAAAAGGGTTTCCATGAGGCCGATAGGGGCGATCATGGTGCCGATCCTGTTCGCTGGCGATCTGGCAGAGATGATCGCCGCATCTTTATCCCAACGTCTACGAACATGTCCTCGATCTCCTCTTCAAAAGCTCCCGAACCCGTCGGCCACTACCCGCATGCTCGCCGCGTGGGCGACCTGCTCTTCCTCAGTGGTGTGGGCCCGCGCGAACGAGGCTCGAAGAAGATCCCGGGGGTGGAACTCGATGCGCAAGGCCACATCGTTTCGTACGACATCGAAACGCAGGTGCGCAGCGTGTTCCAGAATGTACGCTGGATCCTGGAGGACAGCGGCAGCAGCTGGGAGAAGATCGTGGACGTGACCGTGTTCCTCACCAACATGAAGGACGACTTCCAGACCTACAACCGGTTATGGAAGGAGTACTTCGAGAAGGATCCGCCATGCCGGACGACGCTGGAGATCAACTGCCTGCCAACGCCCATCGCGATCGAGCTGAAGGTGATCGCCACCCTCTGAGCATGATGCGCGCCATCGCCATGAGCGGCATCCTGCTCCTGCTGGCCTGCACCGCTTCCCGCCGAACGGTTGAAGAGCCACAGCCCGCAGCATTGCTTCCAACGCATGGCGAGTTGCACCTCCACGTCACCCGCACATCGGCCTATTGCGGTGGGGCTGACCCCGGCCCGGAAGGCATGCCGCGACCAGAACCCTGGGAGGGGAGCATGTTCCTTCGCAGAGTGCATGCGGACAGTGGTGACCTGGCAATGAACGAACTGCGAGAGCCCGTGCTCGATACCATCCATACCGACGGCATGGGCCATGGCTACCTTACGGTGCCCGCAGGCAACTACCTTATCCTGGACAGGGAGCGTGTGGATGACGAGCGATATCGACAACTCCTGAAAGACCACGCCCAACCGGCCCTCTACACAGAGGCCATCGACAAGGCGTGCCTTGATCGCTGGCTGTTCGGACCTTTCGGTGTGATCACGGTCGTTGGTGGCGATACCGCTCATGCGGAACTACCCCTGTTCGACCAGTGCCCGTGGTATGCCACGCCGTGTGTACGCTACAACGGGCCACTGCCGCCCTGATCGACCATGCTCACTTCACCGTGACCTCCCGCATGTATTTCTCGCCTTGGTAGTTGCGGATCTCATCGAGACCCGCTGTGAAGGACTTGCGCTTTTCCGCTCCACCCATGGCCGCGACCATGTCCTTCTCGATGGCGTCCCACTTGGCGTCGCGCGATGCGTCCGGGTCATAGAAACCCATGCCGGCGTGCTCCACCAGCAGCATCACATCGTAATCGTCCGCATTGGACGCCGTACCGGCCAGTACCTTGAAGGACTTGATAAGCCCCTGCTCCTGTGCCTTGCGCATCACGGGCAGATAGAAGGCATTCAAGCGGGCGAGGTAATCCTCCTGGGAGTGGGCGACGGTCTTCACCATGCGCACCTCCCACACGGACCCCTTGGTCACAACGGCTTCGCTTTGGGCGTGAGCGGAATGGACGCCCAAGAGCAGGAGGCTGGCGATCACGAGAGAGGAGCGCATCATGGGAACACGGGTTTGGTGGTGTGGTCCGAATATAGGGGGCGCTTGCGGAACGGATCCCACTGGCGGCCGTGAACAGAAGCCGAGGAAGGGCATGGATGGATGGTCCTGGCCACATGGAACTTCGCCACCGATGAAGCACCTACTGCACGCGCTCGCCCTGATGCTGATCGCCGCTTGTGGCGATGCGCCCCCGGCCACGGAAGCCGCCACGGCTGCCGATAGCACGACCACGTCCGCTGTTCCGGTGATCGACCTGTCCAGCCATGACCTGCCGTTGCTGCTCACCCCGCCGGATAAGCAGTTGACCGCCGGACAGGATCCCAGCATCGTCTGGAAGGACGAAACCGGAACGTTGGAGATCCGGGCCGGAGAGCACTTCGGGTTGATGATCCGCGAGGAGCCGGGAGATATACCCCGATTGAAGGCCTCGCTGGAGCGGGATCTATTGAAAAAGAACGCGGTGCTGCGCGAAACGCCTGAACTGCTCATCTACCGGAGCGAATTCCCGGATGATCCGAGCTTGGTCTTCATGCACTACTGCCAGGTGGTGCACGCGGGTGATCGGAGCTTCGTGGTGCAGGATGTCGATGATGGGACATTCAACCAGCAGGACATCGAGCGGATGATGGCCGCCATTTCCCCCAAGCCTCCGGCATGAGTCCGCAGGCATGCTCATGAAAACCCTTGATCCGCAGAGGTTTTGCCCGGTCGGATCGGGTTAGGCCAAGCGGACCCGAATTGCTAACATTGCGACCCCTATCCCAGACCTTGATGCGAGCAACCTTACTGACCTTGGTAGCCCTCATGGGGCTGTCCGCATCGGCGGGCACGCTAGTGCTGGAAGGCAATTATCAAGGCAAGAACCTCTTCATCCAGAACCCCTTCTCCGAAGCGGGCGTCGGTTTCTGCGTTTACGAAGTGACGGTGAATGACCAGATCGCGACGGATGAGATCAACTCCAGTGCGTTCGAGGTGGACATGGCCAATTTCGGTCTGAAGCTCGGGGACAAGGTGACGGTGAAGATCAAGCACAAGGATGGATGCACGCCCTTGGTGCTCAATCCGGAGGTGCTGAAGCCCAAGAGCACGTTCGACATCGTGAAACAACAGGTGACTGCGGACGGCACCTATTCGTGGGTCACCAGCAACGAGACCGGCGAACTGCCCTTCGTTGTGGAACAGAAGCGCTGGAACAAGTGGGTGAAGGTGGGCGAAGTGCCCGGGGCCGGCACGCCCGGGGAGCATACGTACTCCTTCAAAGTGACACCGCACAGCGGCGAGAACACGTTCCGGGTGAAGCAGGTGGATCTCACCAAGAAGGCGCGCTACAGCCAGAGCGTCAACTACACGGATCCCACGGTGGCCGTGATCACCTGGCAACCGCAAAAACCGAAGGACGAGATCATCTTCAGCGGGAACACGCTTTACGAGGTGTATGACCAGTACGGAAACGTCGTGAAACGTGGCTACGCCAACAAGCTCGATGTGAGCACCCTGAAGAAGGACATGTACTACCTGAACTACGACAACAAGATGGGGGAGACCTTCATCAAGCGTTGATGGTCCTACGGCATCGATCCATCCGAAAGCCTCCGAACAGGGGGCTTTCTTCTTTTCGTTCCGTGCTTCACCCCGGGTCGTCGTCGCGTCGTCGAGGTTAACCTTGTCCCATGATCCGCATTGAACACCTCGGCATCGCCGTGAGCGACCTGAGCAAGGCTGAGGAGACCTACACGAAATTGATCGGCGTGGCCCCTTACAAACGCGAAGCGGTGGAACGTGAAGGAGTGATCACCTCCTTCTTCCAGGTGGGACCCAACAAGATCGAGCTGCTGGAAAGCACGCGACCCGATGGACCCATCGCCAAGGCCATCGAGAAGCGCGGCGAAGGCATCCATCATGTGGCTTTCGAAGTGGAGGATATCCGGGCGGAGATGGCGCGATTGAAGGCCGAGGGATTCCAGTTGTTGAGCGATGAGCCGAAGCCGGGCGCTGACAACAAGCTGGTCTGTTTCGTGCATCCGAAAAGCGCGAACGGCGTGCTCGTGGAACTGACGCAGGAGATCCGCTAGTCGATGGCGACCAAGAAGGCCACGGCCGAGTTCATTGTTGAACAACTCGGACATCCGGACCGCTTCAGCGTGCGCTCCATGTTCGGGGAATTCGCCCTGTACGCCGATGGCAAACCCGTAGCGTTCATCTGCGACGACCAGCTCTTCGTGAAGATCATGGAGGAGAGCGCCGCGCTCGAACGCCGTTGCGAACGCGCGCCGGCGTACCCGGGATCCAAGGACTACTACCTGGTTCCGGAGGATGTGATCACGGGCGATCGAAAGCTGCCGGATCTGCTACTGCGCGTCGCCAGCGCTTTGCCTTTGCCGGAGAGCAGGAGGAAGGCGGCGCGGAAGTGATCAATTGTCGAGGTCAAGGCGCCGCACCAGCCCGATGACATCCTCCTGGTGCAGGTCCAGATGCTCGGCTTGCAGCCGGGCCTCCCGCGCACCGATCACGTGCTGGATGCTGTCATCGATGAACAAGGTGCTGGAAGGTTCCGCGCCATGTCGTGACAGCACATGGTGGAACGCTTCCGCATCCGGCTTGCGCAGGCCCATTTCGCAACTGTAGTAAGCGCCGTCGAACAACGCCTTGAAGTCCGCGATGCCGTTGTGCTCGGCGATGATGCGCTCGAAGGCGGGCACATGGATGGCGTTGGTGTTGCTCAGCAGAAGCAGCTTGTACCGCGAGCGCAACCGCTTCAACAATTCGATGCGCTCCGGCGGGATCCGGCCCAACATGGCATTCCAGCAGTGGTCCACCTGGGCATTCGTGATGCCGTTGCCGTGCAACGATCGGATCCGCGCGCGGAATTGGTCCGGTGAGAGCGCGCCGATCTCGAATCCATCGAACAGATGGTCCTGTTGCGCTTTGCTGTAGATGGCCTCGAAACCGTCGAAGCCGAGCGCATTGAACGCGTCGGCCGTCCGGTGATAGTCGACGTCGATGAGCACGCCACCGAGGTCGAGCAGGAGGGTATCGATCACGGGCCGCGAATGTATCCACACGCCCGTCCAGCTACTTTCGCCGCTCATTCCGCCCGGCCCAAGGCTTCGGTGGAGGCGACCGGGCCTATAGCTCAGCGGTCAGAGCAGCGGACTCATAATCCGTTGGTCGCAGGTTCAAATCCTGCTGGGCCCACGACATGTAAAGCGTCAATAGGGGCGTACGGCCATCACCGTCACGTCCAGGTCATCGAGACGGAATCGCGCGGCACTCTGCTTGTTCCAGAAATAGAACTTCAGGTCTTCCCCCTCTTCCGGAGGCGGGATGGAAATGCGGTATTCAACGTGTTCCCAAACGCCCTTGGTGGGGGGCAGGGGCTCCATGTCGAACGGTTCATAGAACGACTGCGTGCCGCTGGTATCCTCCAGCACGGTCACGCACAGCATGGTCCGGGTGTCGTCCATGTGCTCCACGTAGCGCTCGAAGCCGATGGCCAGGAAGAGCGCGCGTCCTTTGGGCAGTTCGGATGATCGCATGGTGAAGGATGGCCCGAAGCCGTCCACCAGGTCGCAGGCCACCGCGTGATCGGGACTCGGAGCGCCTTGCATCCGGATGCGTCTTCCCTGCCAGTGCGACCAGGTTCCTTCCGCGTTCCACTTCTCGTGGAGCAGGGTGTCCAGTCCGTTCGGGTTGAAGGGAGCGATGCGGTAGTTGCCACCGAAGCGGTCCCGATGTGCGTCATCGAACCGCATGAAGCTGTACGCGTACTTGCGTGCGTCCATGCACTCCACATGCAGCAGGCGGTGGTTGTACTGGTAGAATTGGGCCACGGTGAAGAGCGAGGCGGCCGCTAGCCCCGCAACGGTGCCTCGCCAGAGCCAGGGATGAACGCTTTTCCATCGCGACAGCACGAAGGCCAGTGGAAGGAAGAGCACCGGATAGTGATCGATGTAGACGCGCGCACCCCATCCGCTGCCATAGTACCAGATCCACCAGCTCGCGATCACAAACGTGTTCGCCGACCAGTACGCGAGCGACGCGAGGGCGCGCGTGCGATCGGTCTTCCACAAGAGCAGCGAGCTGAGGGCGGCGAAGAGCAGCACAGGCGTCCACAGGAACAGTCCGCGGCGGAATCCGACCAGTACTTGGAGGACCTCCGGTCTGTCCCAATGGAAGCCTTCGCCTTTGTATCCATCCGCGATGAGATGTCCCGTTTGTGCGTACCACAACGCGCCTTGGATGAAGATCACACATCCGAAGGCGAGGACAGCGGCGATCGTGCGCTCCCATCGCGTGAAGAGTGTTCGAATGAATGCCCACACCCCGATCCCAAGAACCACCGGAAGCGCCAGCAGCACCAGTCCGTTCACCGGGCGCAGCAGCACGACAAGACCGAACGACAGCCCCCAAGCCACGGAGCGTCGGACGTTCATCGCTTCCACGAGCCGGAGCGTGAGCAGGAGGAACACGCTCACCATGCAGAACGAGTACACGTGCGACCAACCAGGCTGAATGCTGGCGTACTGAACGAGTTGTGTGCCGAAGCCGATGGTGAGGAGCAGAACGCTGATCACCGGCTCGCCGATGCCGGATCTCCTCAGTAGGGCACGGAACGCGAGCAGACCCAGCCAAGCATAGATCAGCCCAGCCAGACCGACCGCGCGGAGGTACGGCGTGGAAAGGCCGTCCGTGGCAGCGCCTGCGAAGTGTGCCCAAGCATGTGCGGCAAGGAAGAACGGCGTGAGCATCACCGCCTCGCCGGCGAAATACTTGTTCAGTGTACCATCCGGCGTCTCGTGCAGGTAGGTCCCGTTCGGTCGCTCGTGTCCCAGGTCGTGGTTGATGAAGACAGCGCGGAGGTAGCCGTAGTACCCCTCGGCATCGCTGCGGATGACCGCCGGACCCTGGTTCCAGCTCCATCGCCAGGTGATGATGGCGAAGAAGGCCATCACCGCCAGGATGGCCAGCGTGGATGGCGACGGTCTCCGGCGAAACATGCGGCGCGAATGTGCGAAGCCGAACGGCGTTCCCTCCATTCTCGCCATTTTCGCCACCACTATGAAGAAGGTGCTTGTGACCGGCGGGGCCGGATTCATCGGAAGTCACACCTGTGTGGAACTGGCCGCCGCCGGGTTCGAGCCGGTGATCGTGGACGACCTGCGCAACAGCGAGGAACGGGCCCTGGAGGGCATCGCGCGCATCATCGGCCGCAAACCGGCCGTACATCGGATCGATTGCTGCGACGCGAACGCCATGGAGCGCATGTTCGCTGCCGAAGGGCCGATCCACGGTGCCATCCACTTCGCTGCCGACAAGGCTGTTGGCGAGAGCGTACAGGATCCTCTCAAGTATTACCACAACAACATCGGCTCGCTCGTGCTGCTGCTCCGACTGATGAGCAAACACGGCCTGAAGCGCCTCGTTTTCTCCTCCAGTTGCACGGTGTACGGGCAGCCCGAACATCTGCCCGTTACCGAGTCAGCTCCGGACCATAACGCGGTGTCGCCCTACGGCTTCACCAAGGTCGCTTGCGAACAGATGCTGCGCGATACCACGGCGAGCGACCCCACGCTCCGGGCGGTGCTGTTGCGCTACTTCAATCCGGTGGGCGCGCATCCTTCCGGGCACATCGGGGAACTCCCGCTCGGCGTCCCGAACAATCTGGTGCCCTTCGTAACACAGACCGCCGCAGGTCTGCGCAAGCAGCTCACCGTCTTCGGTGACGACTATGACACGCCCGATGGTTCCTGCGTCCGTGACTACATCCATGTGGTCGACCTCGCGAAAGCGCACCTGCGCGCGTTGCAATGGATGGAGGAGCCCGGGGCTGCGGCCTGTGAAGTATTCAATATCGGCACCGGCAAAGGGAACAGCGTGCTGGAAGTGATACAAGCCTTCAAGGAGGCGACCGCTACGCCGGTGCCGTACGTGATCGGTCCTCGGCGGGCCGGCGATGCGACGGCCGTTTATGCGGACACGGCCAAGAGCCGCGATGTGCTCCGATGGGCGCCCACCCTCACACTGCACGACGCGTTGCGCGATGCATGGCGCTGGCAGCAGGGACTGTCCCATCAGAAGATCGGATGATCGGGCAGCCAGATGATCCGAATGCCTGCTGGACGAAGCCGTTCTTCGCTGGGCGCGCGAAGCGCTTCGTGTGCCTGGCATTCCATTTTCTGATCATCTCATTCCCTGGTCATCTGATCGCGCAGGGACCAGCGCGCGAGGAACTGCGCTGGTTCCAGGACGCCAAGCTGGGCATCTTCATCCACTGGGGTATTTACAGTGTGCAGGGCGTGGATGAGAGCTGGGCCTTCTACAACAAGAAGAGGTCACACACCGATTACATGAAGCAGCTCGAGGGCTTCACGGCGAAGAACTACGATCCGGCAGCATGGGCGGATCTGATCGCGAAGAGCGGGGCGAAGTACGCGGTGATCACCACCAAGCACCATGACGGGGTACCCATGTGGAAAACCGACTGGATGACAAGCCGTGACGGAATGCCGCCAACGCTGGACCATGGGAATACGAACTGGCTTCCTGGCCGTATGGGCTTGGTCGCACCCCTGTTCAAAGCGCTTTCCGAGGCCGGATTGAAGCGCGGAGCTTATTTCTCGCTGATCGACTGGTCCCATTTCAATTATCCGGCCTTCACCAAAGACAGCACGAGGTACACGATCAAGGATGATCCCTCCCGGTGGCAGTTGTTCAGGACGGAGTTCCATCAGCAGATCAACGAGATCGCAACACAACTGGATCCTGACCTCTGGTGGTTCGATGGCGATTGGGAACACAGCGCCGAGGAATGGGAAGCGGCCAAGGTGCGCGCGATGATCCTGGAGAAGAACCCGAAGGCGATCATCAATGGGAGGCTCGCGGGGTTCGGCGACTATGCCACGCCCGAGCAGAACATCCCCGTTGAAACACCGACGGCACCCGCATGGGAACTATGCATGACCATCGGCGATCAATGGGGATGGCAACCGCAGGATACCAACTACAAGAGCACGCACGACCTGATCCACATCTTCGCCGATGTGATCGGTCATGGCGGCAACCTGCTGCTTGACATCGGCCCGAAGGAGGATGGTACCATACCACCTGGACAGGTCGAGCGGCTGGAACAGATCGGCCAGTGGACGAGCAAACACGCGGAGGCGATCTACGGCACACGAGCCGGGTTACCGAACGGCCACTTCTTCGGCCCGAGCACGCTATCGCAAGACAGCACCGCGCTCTATCTCTTCCTCCCTCAACCCGCAGGCGGAAGCGTGGAGATCAAGGGACTGGATAACAAGATCCTCTCGGTGGAAGTCGTGGGCCGTTCGATGCCGCTCGCGCACCGCGTAGTGGGCAAGATCAGCTGGAGCAAGGTGCCCGGGCTGGTCTTCATCGATGTGCCGATGGAGGCGGCCGATCCGTGGATGACGGTACTGAAGGTGAGGCTGGACGGACCGGTGCGGTTGTACCGAGGGGCGGGCGGGTACTGAGTTGGTACCGCCAAGGGCGCTAGGAGCGCAAAGAGGGAACTCCGATAGCCCGCGCTCCTTTGCGTCTTTCGTGTCCTTTGCGGTATCCTTCTATCGCACTACGATCTCATCACAGAACAACCAGCACTTGCCCTTGCTGCCGTGCCAGGCGGGCAGGTCGCCCAGGTTCTTGGCCATGATGCGGATGTAACGGGCCTGGGTTCCTCGAAGGTGATCGGTGATGTGTACGCTCAGATCGCCCTTGATCGAAGCTGATGACTTGCGGTCAGCTGCGAATTCATGCCAGGCGCTCCCATCCATGGAGGCCTGCCATCGGACTTCACCCGGCAGGAATATCCAGCTCTGTTGGTCTTGCAGAAAGGCGATGCTCACTGAATCGATGCGATGGGATGCGCCCAGATCGATCGTCACCACCATGTCCTTGCCATACCACCCCTGCCAACCGAACTGGTAATTGGTGCTGGCCGTGAAGCCGTCGATCAGCGCATCAGGCCCACCTCCTGGATAGCGTTCATCCGGCGGTGTGGCGAAGGTGATGGTCTTGCCGACGGCCAGATGTGATCGCGCGCCGTGCTTCAGGTGCGCACTGAATTCGGCGAGGTATTCATCCGGTGTCAGCCGCGTCTCGTGCAACAGCCGGTGCCCGTGCTTCTTCGCCCGTGAGACGAAGGTCTCCAGCAGCTCCGTGTAGTAGGGCTTCGCGCGCCAGCTCCCCGTGCTATCCTTTTCGAAGAGCCCGTTCGGTGCATGTGGCATGGCGCGCGCGATCTCCAGCTCGGCGTACATGATCCCCAATCGCGCATCCTCCACGCGCCACTGGTAGATGGTGTCCTCGTCCATCACTGCGGCCTCGGCACTGTTGAAGAGCATCTTGTACTTCGCGAGGTTCGCCGGACTGAGGTAGCCGTTCTTGTGTGATTGCGGGTGTTCGTAAAGCGTGAGCGCCTTGCCGCTCCTGTCCAGCTCCTCTTCAAGCAGGTGCGTGTACTTGTCGAGGTAGGTGCCTGCCTCGCCATAGAACCCGTCCATGAAGTGCGTGCGCAGCGAGTCCACGTTGAGGTCGGGGTTCCAGAGCAGCTTGGCGAGCAGGTAGGTGCGGAACTCGGGCATCTCTCCGCCCGGAGAAGAGAGCCCCTGCTCGAACATCATCGGTACCCCGTTGTCGCGGAAGAGCTGCAGGTTGGGCGCGAGCACCTTCCAGTTTGGGAAGGGCATCACCAGGTGCGAGAAGTTGATCACATAGTCCCACACGATGATGTTGTGGGTAAGGGAAGACCACGCGCGTAGGTCCGACGTGAAGGAACCGGGCTGATCCCGCGATGCGATCGGCCGGCTGCGGTCCTCCTCGATGCTGCAGAGCATGATGTTCACGTTGGGCCGCGGCTTCGTCACCTTCGGGGCGGTGCGGCTGTACTGGTAGGCCAGTGTGCTGATCACCATGTCGGGAAAGCTGTCGGCGACAGCGTTCGCGAATCGGAGGATGGTGCCGCTGGGTGCGCCCTCGATGCTGTCGGTGCGGTGGCATTGCGCGCACTGGCAGTGGTTGAAGTTGTCCATCTGGCTCACGCTCCAGTATCGCGCAGCGGGCTTGCCGGCCATCATCGCACGCAGGCTGTCCACGGTGATGCGCAGTACCTCGGGGTTGCTCAGGCACAGCTGGTCGGGAACGCGGGTGCCGTTGCGTTCCGCGAAGTACTCCGGGTGTGCATCGAACTGCGCGGGCGGGACGAAGCGGTGCATGGTGTGTACCCAGAGGCCCCATGAATAATGAAGCTCACGAGGAGCACCGAATCCGATCTGATCGATCCCGTTCCAGAGGGAATATTCATGATCGCGGGCCGGAGAGTAATAGGGCATTCGGAAGCTGAATGCAGGTTTGCCCTTGAGCTCTGGATCGCCGAAACGCAGTGTGTCGACGTGCCTGAAGGAGATCACGCCTGGGGCCAACATCTCAGTACCGTTGAGGTACATCAGGAACTCTCGAGCAGGCCACATCAGGCTCTCCCAATCATCTCCAGCAATGCAGATGTGATCACCGAATGGCGCCACGAGCTGGTCCACTTCGTAGGTGAACATCCGCTCCTCGCGTTTGTAAGCTTCTTTGATGCGAGCCCGAGTTCCGATGACGATGCTGCAGCCTCGCTTTGAATCACTGATGGGCAACGATACGCCTGAGAGCTTGGAGATCGCGGCCTGGACAAACAAACCCGTGGACATTGCACTGTCGCCGTCCAACGGTACGATGTGCCATTGGCTCCTCCCATTCTCGACGAGGATGATGGGCTCTTCTTGGGCGGTGATATCCAACGCCCAGATCAGAAAGGCACCGACCAATACCGCTCTCATCGGCTAATCCGTCAGCTCCACCAAGGGTTCACCTTCTTCGATCATTCGCAGAGCCGAGGCCAACCGCTTGCCGAACACCTCCTTCAACCGGGCATTGGTGGCGTTGCCCATGCGCAGCCAGAGGATGCGCGGTGGAGGGCCAAGGCGCTGCAGGATGTTCACCAGGTCCAGATCCTTGGTGATGACCACATCGGCCATGCCCCTGGCCTTCAGGAAGAGCGCTTCATCCGGCATGGTGAGCGGACAAAGGTCCCTGATCGGGAAGCACTGCACTTGGAACGTTGCCCGGATCCAATTGGCCAGCACCGGGGAGAGCTGTGCATCAAGCCAGATGGTCACGCGGCCAGAATGGGGTGGTCAATACGGCCACTGGCGAACTTCAAGGCAGCCTCCACATCCGCCAATTCGAGATCGGGAAGCTCTTCAACGACCTGTTGCGCGGAAAGTCCGGAAGCCAGGAGGTCCAGAATGTCCGTGACCCGGATGCGCATGCCCCGGATGCACGGACGACCGCCGCACACAGCGGGATCAACGGTGATACGGTCCATCAGGTAGGTCATGGCTTTGCCGCTCGTTCTTCAAATGTAAGGTGTGGAAGATGCTCAGCCGCGTATGCACTGTCGGTGGCCTGGTGGGTGAAGACCATGCGGAAGGAAAAGGGGGAGGATTCCTGGGCGGAATGGAGGAGGGGCAGGAGGGCGAATGCAAGGCTCCCGAGGAGGTGCAGAGAACGTACAGGAACGCGATACAGCCGCGAGCGAATCATGATAAGAAAGCTAAACGATCCTATCCTTCTTGCGGTGAACCCGGATAACCTTGATGCCTCCTGGACCAGAGAGGTCTTCCTTGGTCAAGTGAATCACGACACGGCAATCCTTGATGGTAGTACGTGGTCTTTTGGAGTTGCCCAAGATGGTCGGTCGACCAATCAGCTTGTCCGACCGGCAACCAAGATCGAGTTCGCCCAAACTCGCGCTGTCAATGAAGATGTAGTTGTACTGATCGTCTCGTCGGCGCGTATCAATAGCCTCTACTTCTGTGTCAGCAATGAAGCTCCCACCTTCAGGGAAATTAAGCGCACCATTTGATACTGACCAGGTGTCGGCATCCTTGATATATACTGCTTCCCCGTTCACCTTCAGCCATTCGCCCACCTCCTTCAAGCGCACATAGGCCGTTGAATCGAGCTGCCCATCGGGCCCTGGCGCCACGTTCAGCAGCAGGGATCCCCCGCGCGATACCACACTCACCAAAGTCCGGATGATCTCGTCGGTGCTCTTGTACTTCTCGTTCGGCACCCAGCTCCAGCTCGTGCCCATGGGCATGCAGGTCTCCCACGGCACACCGAGGTCCGCATCGGGCACGTGGCCTTCGGGCGTCACGTAGTTCTCGTACTCGCCGCCCACGGTGCGGTCCACCACGAGCAGGCCGGGCTGGTGCTTCCGCGCCATCGCGGCGATGCGCGCCATGTCGATGTCCTGGTCGATGAGGATCGCTTTCTGCCATCTCACGCTCGTGTCGATCGTGCCGAGCGGTCGCACCTGTCCGCCATCGAGCCAGAGGATGTCCATGGGCCCATAGCCGGTCATCAGCTCTTCGATCTGGCCGCTGGTGAAGTCCTTGAACTGCTGCCAGCGCTCGGGGTAGCGCGTGGGCAGGTAGTTCACGTTGCGGTCCTTCGGCGGGAAGTAGGGCCACCAGTAATAAGGGCTGTGCCAGTCGGGCTTGCTGAAGTAGGCGCCGGTCCACAGGCCCTCTTTGCGGAACGCACCGAACACCTCCTTCGCGATGTTGGCGCGCGGATCGTCGTGGAAGGGGCACTTCGGGTCGGTGACGCGGTAGTCCGTGAGCTTGGTGTCGAACATGCAGAAGCCGTCGTGGTGCTTGGTGGTGAAGACCACGTATTTCATACCAGCGTCCTTCGCTGCACGCGCCCACTTGGCGGGATCGAACTTCACCGGATCGAAGGTGGTCTGCAGCGCTTCATAGTTCTTCACGTACTCGGCATAGGTGGCACCGTGCACGGGCTTGCGCCTGCACCAGTCCTCATCCTCCGGACAGATGCTCCAGCTCTCCACCACGCCCCATTGGCTGTATGGCCCCCAATGCATGAGCAATCCGAACTTCAGGTCCTTCCAGTGTTCCAGCTTCTGTTCAACAAGCGGGTCGGACGGCGGCACGTACGGGGCCTGGGCGATCAGCTGAAGCGGAAAGGAGATGGTCAGTACGTGGGCCGCCAGGCGATCGATCACGCGGGGGTACGTCGAGGCGGCCCCATCGGATCGTTGGGCTTTCCGATGGAATGTGGTGGGACCTTTCATCATTGCTGAACGAAGAATCGTGTGCTGACCTCGTTGTCCCCATTGCGGGCGATGGCCAGATAGCTGCCCGAAGAGAGATGGCCCAGGAGCACATGCTCCTGATCGTCACCCGGCGTGTCACCACGTTGTATGAGCACCCGGCCCGCCACATCGATCACGCGCAGGTCCAAGGGCTCGGCCGGGTCCAGTCCCTCGATCACGAGGTCCTGTGATCCATCGTACCAGAGCCGTAGTTCTTCCGGTCGCGGCGGTTCATCAACGGTGTGATAAGGTTGCGGTTGACGGCAGAATGTATAGGTGTTCAGAAGGCTGATGGCGGCGCTCATGCTATCGGTACGCCAGCCATTGAAGGTGATGCACACCTCTTCGCCGTCATCCTGCACGAGCACCTGTCCGAATTGCCCGATCCATGCTTCGGGGTTGGGGAAGTAGCCGCCTTGGTTGAACGTGCCTCCCTTGTAGGACCCGCTGCGGTTGATCGCGGCCGCCTGGAAGATCGGATACCGGTACGGGCTCTGATGTCCCGTGCTGAAGTCGGCGTTCACCCCGTCGTCGATGGCCAGCATGTGCGCGTCGCCGCTCAGGATGAAGAGGTTCTCGATGTGGTTCTCCAGCAGCCAATCGCCCATCGCGGCGCGCTCCTGCGGCTGACAACCCCAGTTCTCGGGATAGGCCTCCGCGTTCCACGTCATCGGACTTACCCAGCAGGCGACCAGTCCACTGTCCCGTGCGAACAACAGTTGTTCCCGGAGCCAGGCACGCTGGTGTTCGTCCATCATGCGCTCCGCCGTTTTCGCAGAGCGGAGATCGCTCAGTATGAAATGCACACGTCCGATCGTGAAGGATTGGAAGACGGAGGTGTCGTGGGGCAGGTAGTAGTGCGGGACATGCTCGCGGTACGCCTGGGCCGCTGCGGCCTTTCCTGGTGCGTTGCCGTTCGAACCGTCGCCGCAGAAGTCGTGATCGTCCCAGATATACGCGATGGGCACCCGGTGCAGGAAGTCCATGGCCGGGGCATGCTGGTAGACGCTCTGCACGTAAGCATCGCGGTGGGCCTGGACATCGATGCTCGTGGGGTCGGCGTAGTGCAGGTCACCCATGGCGATGAACAGGTGGGGTTGGAGCCAGGCCATGCTCTGCCACACGGGATGGTCGCTGTTGGAATTGCAGGAACCAGCGATGACCGAGAAGGATGAAGCCCCCAGGCCAGGTGTACGGAAGTGCCCGATGTGGGCTGAGCTGGTGTCGATGATCCCTGCCACCTCGAAGCGATAGCCGTATGAAGTGGAAGGAAGCAACCCACCGCGGCGCAACCGGGCCACGAGCCCGTGCGCGCTATCAGCCGACATGAAGATGGAGCAGGTGGGCGAATTGAAGGCCGGGTCATCATCCACCAACAGCCGCACACTGTCGCAAGGCGCCGAGAGCAGGGCGTGCACGCGTATGCTGGTCGCCTCGAGCGCTCCGCTCCAATGATGCAGCACGACCGGGCCCTGGGCACGGGCCTCCCAGCTCAGAAGCATCGTGGTGATCAGCGCTGCGCGTAGCACGGACCGAAGATGGCGGATCGGCCTTTATGGTCGGCAGGCTAGATGGCGAAGCCGAAGGCCGAGCAACCATACACGCAGGCGCAACCCAGCAACGCTCCGGCATACACCTGGGCAGGGGTGTGATCGCTCGCGACCAGCCGGGCCGTTCCGAGCGCCCCGGCCAGCACGAAGAGCAGACAGAGCGTGAGCGGGGCTTCACGCTCGTCGATGATGATCACTGCCAGGACGGCACCTATGAGCCCGCCGATGCCGGCCATGTGCGCGCTGATCTTCCAGCGCAACGTGATGAGCAACACAAGGAGCAGACTGATGAACGCGCCCATGAAAATGCCCGTGGTGATGGGGTTTTCCGTGGTACGGCGGATGAGGAACCAGCACATGCCATAGTACATCAACGCGATGATGAACGTCGGGATGCGCTCCTGACGGTGTGGCATCGTCAGATCGCTTACCAACCCGCTGCGGCGCATGAGGAGGGCGCTTACCAAGGGGAACACGGCGGTCATCGCGAAGACCATCCCGAAGAGGAGGAGGAGCAGATCCTTTGAATACCCGTAGCTCATGTAGGGGTCCAGGCGGAAGCACCACCAGATGGTGATCGTCGGCATCCATAGCGGATGGAGCAGGACGGAGAGGAGGTTGGCGAGGGGGCGCATGACAAGCTTCAAGTCCCAAGGCTCAAGCTACAAGACACGAACTCGACTTCAGGCACTCTTGAGGCTTGAGCCTTGGATCCAGGGACTTGAAGCTTGTTCAAAGTTCCTTCCGCAGACGGGCCACCGGGATGTTCAGCTGCTCCCGGTACTTCGCCACGGTGCGCCGGGCGATGTTGTAGCCTTTGCTCTTCAGCAGGTCGGTTAGCTCCTCATCGGTGAGCGGGTTCTTCTTCGCCTCCGCTTCGATGGCATCCTTCAGGATCTTCTTCACCTCGCGCGTGCTCACTTCTTCGCCTTCCTGGTTCGTCAGGCTCTCACTGAAGAAGAACTTCAACAGGATGGTGCCGTAGTTGGTCTGCACGTACTTGCTGTTCGCCACGCGGCTGATCGTGCTGATGTCCATGCCCACTTTCTCGGCGATGTCCTTCAGGATCATCGGCTTCAGCTTCGTCTCGTCACCGGTGAGGAAGAAATCACGCTGATGCTCCATGATGGCCTCCATCGTTACGAGCAGGGTATGCTGACGCTGCTTGATGGCATCGATGAACCACTTGGCGCTGTCGAGTTTCTGCTTGATGAAGACGAGCGCATCTTTGGCGGCTGGGTCTTTCTTGTTGCGCTGGTACTCGGCGATCATGTCGCGGTACTGCCTGCTCACGCGCAATTCGGGAGCGTTGCGGCTGTTCAGTTGCAGCTCCAGCTGCCCGTCGATGGTATTGATGATGAAGTCGGGAACGATCTCCTGGATCGGTTTGTCCGTAGCGCGGTCGGTGTTGCCGGGCTTCGGGTTCAAGCGCATGATCTCCTCCACAGCCGCGCGCAGCGCCTCTTCATCGATCTCCAGCCGCTCCATGATCTTGTCATAGTGCTTCTTGGTGAACGCGTCGAAATGCTTGTCCACGATGGCCTTGGCGGTGAGCGTGTCCACGGCGTGCGGCATGCGCTCCAGTTGGAGCAGCAGGCATTCGCGCAGGTCGCGGGCGCCCGTGCCGACCGGGTCCAGGGCCTGCACCTCCTTCAGCGCCTTCTCCAGCTCCTCCTTCGTGGTCATGATGTTCGCCGTGAAGGCGAGGTCGTTCACGATGGCGTCGAGCTCCCGGCGCAGGTATCCGTCCTCGTCCAGGTTGCCGATCAGGTGTTCGCCCAGCAGCTCGGTGCGCTCATCGATGTCGCGCAGCGCGAGTTGCGAACGCAGGTTGTCCTGGAAGGTGTTGCCGCCGGCCAGGGGCGTCTCGCGCTCCTCCTCGTCGCGCCCCTTGTTGTTCACCTGCAGCTTGTAGTCCGGCGTGTCGTCATCGTAGTAGTCGCTCAGGTCGATGTCGTCGCGATCGTCATCCTTCTCGCTCTCCTCGGAATCCATCTGCTCCACCGCTTCCTCATCCTGCTCGTCCTGGTCGCCTTCTTCTCCTTCTTCCAGCGCGGGGTTCTCGGCCATTTCGTCCTTGATGCGCTGCTCCATTTCCATGGTGGGCAGTTGCAGCATCTTCATCAGCTGGATCTGCTGGGGGCTGAGCTTCTGCTGAAGCTTGAAGGACAGGTTCTGTTTGAGCATGGTACGGGCGGCGATCGTTCTGCGCGAAGTCCGCTGCGAAAGTACCCCCCTCGCCCTGCTTTCCGGCAAGCGTCCATGCCAGAATACACCAGCCGTAGGTGCGACAGGTCAGCGCTTCGCCGACGGGTCGGGATGAGGCCGCTTCTTCACAGCCATGTCCGGAATGTCGGTGGGCAGCTTGTAGATCTCGATCTGCTCGGGATAGCGGTTGCGGTCCAGGATCACCTCGTCGGCCATCGGCGCATCACCCTTCGTCATGGTGAGCCGGCGGTAGAAGGCGCGCGTGACCGCGATGCCATACCGCCGGGCGACCTGGCTGTTGATCACCCGCGCGATCAGGTTGATGTCATCGCCGATGTAGACCGGATGATCGCCGGCGGTGAGCCCGGTGATCGCGATGCGGTGTACCGTGCCGTGGTGCAGGGCGATGCGCAGGTCCACGCGTTGGCGGAACGGTACGGAATGGATCATCGCCTTCACCTTTTCGTCGAAATGCGCACGGATGCCCTGGCAGAATCGTACCGCTGTGCGTGATGGCGTGGCCCCTGTGGCGATCGCGATGAAGCCGTCACCGGTCGTATTGATCACCTCCACATCGCGCGTCTCCTTCGCGGTATCGGCGGCGTCCTGGAAAAAACGCTTCATGGCCAGAGCGACCACGCGCATCACTTCTTCCTTATAGCTCGAGTGGTACAGGAGCTGAGTGAAACCGCTCACATCGATGAGCATCAAGCTGCATTCCACCGCTTCGGACGGCGCGGGCTTGCGGGATGTTTCCTGCTTCGGCATGGTCGCCAAAATAGCCCTGTTCCCTGCCTCTTGCGGCGGTGCGCGGAAATGCTACCTTCGACACAATGCGCCCCACCACCGCCAACGATACCGTCGTGGAACGCGTGTTCCATGCGATGGTCGCGCACAAGCCCTCCCTTGCCGCCGTGCTGGCCATGGGCGAAGAGGATGGTCAGGAGGTGGACCGTCGGCTGCTCGCCGACCAGATCGTCCGCAATTTCCCCTGGCCCATCGGCGTGGAGCTGCGGCGCCTCTTCTCCGGCGGCATGCGCAACGCCGACCGCCACCGGCTGGACCAGCTCTTCAAGACCATCGAGCGCTCGCTGCAGTTCCTCGCCTTCGTCATGCTCGCCCAAGCGTGGAAGGAGCGCAAGGCCGGCACCCTCCAGCTCTCCCCAGCCTTTATCCAGGAGTTCGAGCGGCGCTTCGAGCAGATCACCCTCGGTAACCTCACCTGGCTCGTGCGCGAACTCGGCAAGGTGATGGCCGCGCCCGAGGTCAACCTTTTCCTCCCCGAATTGAAGGAGGTGCTCAACAACAAGTTCTACGCGAGCCTCGACCTCTGGGTGCCCGAGCGCAACGAGATCGGCCACTACCAGATCAACCTCAACCAGGAGGAGATCGAGCGCCGCTGCGTGGAATGCACCGACCGTCTCGGCGACCTGCTCTCCGCCCTCGCCTTCCTCTGCAAGTACAGGCTCGTGAGCGTGCGCGAGATCCAGGTTCACAAACCGCGCTTCAAGGACGCCGTCTTCCACCATCGCATCGACCTGCTCAACAGCTCCGATTCCGATTTCAAGGCCAGCGACGTGGACGGCATCCGCTTCACCGAGAGCCACGCCGTGCTCCTGCTGCGCAACCTGAAGGCCATCGACGAGTACCTCAACCTCTCGCCGCTCATCATCGACACGCACAGCGAGGCCATCGATGCGAAGGAAAAGCTGGAGATCCGCAAGGACATTTTCCTGTACACCAAGATCAAGGGCGATCACCTGATGTACGCCGGCACCGAGGCCACCGAGAAGTGCGACCTGCGCGCCCTCGGCAACTACGCTGATCTCCTGGAAGAATACCGCGATATGATGCTGGCGATCACCGGACCCGGGCAGAACTGATCGAGGCTACTGCATGATGCTACTGCCAATAATTCCACTGAGCCGTCCCGGAAGCCGGGCGGCCGCCCCAAGGCGGCCGGGGCCCCGGCTGTCCGGGACCTCACCCGATGATGCCACGCAGTATCGGGTGAGGTCCCGGACAGCCCGGTTCCCGACGCTGCGCGTCGCCGGGCTTCCGGGACGCATTGTTGTTTTTGATCATCGCAGTTGAGCGATCATGAGCGCCTCCCCCTTCAAGTTCCTCGACAGCTATACCCGCGCCGACATCGGCTCCTACTTCGGGCGCGAGAAGGAAACGGATGAGCTCTTCCGCCGCTGCTTCCTCTCCAACATCCTCATCGTTTACGGCGGATCAGGTACCGGCAAGACCAGTCTCGTGCAATGCGGCCTCGCCTCGCGCTTCCAGGAGAGCGACTGGCTGCCCGTGCCCGTGCGCCGCTCCGGTGACATGCTCTCCTCGCTCACCGAGGCCGTGCGTGAGCACACCCTCACACCCAAGAGCACAGGCGACCTCGCCGAGCTCGTCACCAACCTCTACCTCGACCACTTCAAGCCCATCTGGTTCCTCTTCGATCAGTTCGAGGAGCTTTTCATCTTCGGCACACACAGCGAAGCCGAGGACTTCTTCACGGCGATCGCACGACTGGTCGAAGGGGAGCGGAATGCCCGCTGCATCTTCATCGTGCGCGAGGAATACCTCGCGGAACTCACGCGCTATGAGCGGGTCATCCCCGGGCTGATCGAGAACCGCAACCGCGTGGAACGGCTCAGCCACCACCACGCGATGAACGTGGTGCAACAGCTATGCGGCGCACATGGCATCACCTGCACCGAGGGCTTCGCCTCT
Organism: uncultured Chryseobacterium sp.; assembly: GCA_964649165.1. Taxonomy (GTDB): domain Bacteria; phylum Bacteroidota; class Bacteroidia; order Flavobacteriales_F; family PHOS-HE28; genus PHOS-HE28. The sequence goes on along the minus strand of CAZYPC010000008.1, from coordinate 22,066 downwards.
GCCCTGGTTGAGCGCCTCGATCCAGAAAGTCACGGCATCGAACTCAGCTACCTGCAGGTTTTCCTCGACCGTTGCTGGCGTACACGCCAAGGCGACGAGCCCTTCTCTCCCGCGCTGTTGGAGCGGATAGGCCATGTCGATGACCTGCTCGGCGCCTTCCTGGATGAACAGGTCGCCGATACATCAGAACCCCAACGCGCCGAAGCACTGCTGAAGACGTTCGTGAGTGACCAAGGCACCAAGCGGCAACTGACTTCTGCTGAAGCGCATGAATGGGTGAACACCATCGGCACCACGATGGATCTCGCCGATGTGGAACGGCTGCTGCAGGTCTTCGTGACCAAACGCCTGCTGAAGGAACGCGATGAACGCGGGCGTTACGAACTACTCCACGACGCGCTCGCCCGGCAGATCTTCCAGCGCATCACACGTGCAGAGCAAGAGTTGATCGAGGTGCGGCAATTCGTGCAGCAGGCCCATGGGCAATTCCTGAAGCGCGGGGTGAAGCTGACGGCGAATGACCTCACCTACCTGCGGCCGTACAGGAACCAGTTGCACTTGAAGGGGGAGGTGAGGGGGTTTGTGGAGGGGGCGTTCGGGGAGGAGGAGAGGAAGGCAAGGGACAGGCGCAGTAAAAGACGTTGGCTGACCTTCGGGGCGCTTGGATTTGGAATTCTGGCTAGTTGGTATACTGTCGGAAAAGTGAAAGAGTTGAATCGAGTCCAACGGAAGAATTACAGCCTTGAGTTGGCACAGCGATCGGATGATTTGCTGGGAACCGACCCAATCAAGGGGTTGGCATTCGCGCGACAAGCATTCCTTGAGGACTCGAATGCGACCACGGTGAAGGCGCTCGCCGGAGCGTACGACCTGGGGTACAATGAACTCGCCCGGTACGAAGGCAACATGCTGATTTGGCCGATTTCCATGCAGTACTTCGCGGTCGGGAATGAACAAGACCATACGGTCAAGTTCTTTGATTCTGCGTTTGAGCAGGTGGCATCGATCGACTCGATGGTAGTCAACGGTAACCTCAAGGCGATTGCCGACAGTTTAGTGGTATGCCAAGCCACGAATAGAAAAATGAGGTTGATGACACCACGCGGGGATGTCATCCGCGAAATCCCATTCAGATCCCTAGCACGAATTTCCGATCTCAGACACTCCCATGAAGGGTCACCCTATTTCACTTTGACGGCGGACAGCGCGATTTTCATTTTGTCTGATGCAGGAAGCACCATCGCCAAAATCGACCTTTCGGACACGAGCTTTTCGACCTCATCGGGAGTCCGTGAATTGCATCTGTGGGATACGAGGCATGTGTTTGAGCTCGGAGAATCCTCGGTTACATTCTATCAGTTCGATGACCAAGGAAAGATCATTCGACGCGAGGCCCTACCGATTCCCAATGTGTTTGGCCCCGACCCTATGCGGTCGGTCAAAACCGTTAGCTCTGTTGACTACCTTGCTTGGGATGGGGAGTTCCGCTTCTATGACGATGAAGGGCTGTTCGAGATAGTGCAGTCCGACACTGGATTCGTCTTCAAAACACTTCTTCAGGTTCCCGGAACCGCCCGTAATGTGGAGTTGGCGTGGATCAAGGAAGTTCAAAGGCCGTTCTTTGGCTTCAATGACCAACTCGGACGCTCGCGCGTGCGGTTCATGACCGATTCCATGAGAGTATATGAATGGGAGAGCAACACTGTTAAGAATGCGGATCTCGGAGTTCTGTCCGCCTCGTTTGGAAGTGGTGTTCCCAAAGGCGAGTTGTATTGCACCGTTCGACCCGATCCAGTGTCTGCGTGGACACCCAGGTTGAGCCGTGCTCTGGTATTCCCAGGGGAGGATCTTCTTGAGTATCGGGGATTCACGATGGATGGTGTTGAATACGGCAGATTGGTTGGAATGGAAGGAAGCACGGGTTACGAGATCACCGCAACGAAGGATTTCCCTGTAGGATTTCGGACCGTCAGGGTGTTTCAGAAGAAATCCTATTCCGCGAACTCAAGCGAAATCATCTTCAGTAAGCATGATCACACCGGGAGTTTCTCGGGAAGCATTGGGAAGGATGGACTGAAGCTCTTGGGTGGAGCTTGTTCTGTACTGAGCATGATTGATGTGGAAAGGGATGATCCGAGGCTCTTGATCCTTGACAGCGTGCTTCAGATTAAGGAGACATTGCCAGGTCTTTCGAACACAGTAGTGGCGAAGGCGCGGGTAAGCTCTATGCCCGATGGTGATGGAATCGATGCTTACTTTCTTTCCAGACCAGGGGGCATAGATAGGTTGGGGCTGAGCAAGGCGCTAGTTGGTGGCATCACGAGCTTTCCTGAAAAGCGAAGAATGGAGCGGAACCTCTTGGCAGTTACGGGCTGGTACCGCGAATGGATGGACAATCTGACCATTTACCCATCGCGGGGCCGCGTCTTTTGCAAGGTGAAATCGGTGCTTGGCGCTGGAGGCATGAGAGCGGCAATACGAGGAGTAAAGTTGTATGAACTGCAGGAAGACAGCTTCAGACTGAAGCAGAGCTGCGATTTTCACAGTGATGTGCTCAATCCCAGGGAAATTGATCTGGTCTTTGGACTTGGTGAGCAAGCCTGCTTCCAGTATCGTCACGGGTCCGATAGCTACTGGCTGATTGATGGTACCAATCAAGTGAGGATTGAACTGCCCCGTTCCGAGGCGGCGATGACCGAAGCTTGTTTGGCTCCTGATGGCTCCGTGCTATATGCCAACTCCTCGAGTGGTATTGGCATCTGGGATTCGACTGGTATTGTGTCGTTCCCTGAGTCGTATTCGCTGAAGGAGATCAGTGCTCTTGCTCTGAATGCCTCGTTCTTAGATACGCTGAATGAACAAGGGTCATACCTCAAGGTTGCACGGACCCGGTTGAATGCGCATCGCCGTTCTCATCGCCAAGGAGAGGAGGGGGGAAGGTGTCTATTCGGCGAAGGGTTTGGGAGTATTCTTTCAGAAGGTGGTCGGCGTGATAGTGCGATTTGGATTCTTACCGACACCATGAGTGTATTTTCCGTAGGAGCCGAAGTGCGTGATGTTAGAACGCTTCTGGTTCAGAGGAAGGATGGCGTGGACAATCAAGATGTCTATTGGAACACTGTCAATGTCAGTGATACCCGTTACAATGAGGTCATTCCCACTGCGGAGAACTGCGCCTTGCTCCGGCGTTCCAGCCTGACAGAAGATGGCTTCGCCATTGTCGTTGGTAACACCATTGCACTGGAGAAGCAGGGCTATGCCGCTCCCATTGGAAATGGAATGGTCCTCACCAATCATCGAACGCGCAGGGAGTTCGAGCGTTATCCTGTCACCCCAACAGCCGTCCTATACATGCTCGACGTTGAAAAGGTTTATGGCAATACTCTAGTAGATCTTGGACCCAAGTCTCTATCCAATACATATCGGGTAGGCTACGCGATCGGCAGCCTCATGCGCAGCATCTGGGTGAAGCTCGGCTTGCTCCTCGGCGTTGCCGCGCTGGGCTTCTTCTGGTGGCGCCGCCGGAAGCGCCTCCGAGCCGTGTAGAACACTTGTACGCCAGCCACCAGTCGCTCCTCAGAACTGGAAATAGATGAACGGCACGCTCCCTGCCGCCGCGAACTGGTAGGTCACGAACACCACACCCACGCTGACCAGTCCCATCGCCCAGAGCGGCAGATCGGCGAAGCGTTCACGGTACTGCTGTTTGAAGGTCGTCGGCAGCCAGTGGATCACATAGCCAAGCAGCATCAACAGAAAGACGTTCTTGAAGCCGATAAGCACCGCCGGGATGACCCCGAGGGAAAAGGCATTGCCGATCTGGTGCAGGATGCTGTACGCGACATCCTTTGTTGGACTGCGGAACCAGATGCGTGTGAACGTGATGAAGGTGAGCGTGAGCGCCACGGCGAGCGCATGCACGGGCCAGCGCTTGTCATCCTTCCAGGGACTGATCCTGTACCAGCCCTTATAGAACACGAGCGCCAAGCCGTTCAGTCCGCCCCAGATGATGAACATCGAACTGGCACCGTGCCACAGGCCGCCGAGGAGCATCGTCATCATCAGGTTGATGTTCGTGGTGATACCCTCCTTGAACTTGGGGAAGTAGCGCACGAGCACAACGCAGGCCGCCACGACGCTGAAGACCAGCGGCACCAACCAGAACGCTTTGTTCAGCAGCACGGCCACCACGACAAGGATGCCCAGGCAGACCCACGTCCCGAACGTCGCGCCGCGATTGCCGCCGAGCGGGATGTACAGGTAGTCGCGCAGCCAGGTGCTGAGCGACATGTGCCAGCGCTTCCAGAATTCACCAACGTGCGCGGCCTTGTAAGGACTGTTGAAATTGGTGGCGAGCTTGAAGCCCATGAGGAGCGCCACGCCGATGGCTATGTCCGTGTAGCCGCTGAAGTCCGCATACACCTGCAACGAATACGCGAAGAGCGCCATGACGCATTCGAAGCCCGAGTACCGCACCGGATCATCGAACACACGGTCGATGAAGTTGAGCGCGATGTAGTCGCCGATAACCACCTTCTTCACCAAGCCGTTCAGGATCCAGAACACGGCCAGTCCGAAGTCGCGGCGGGAGAGGTGATAGGGCGCGAGCAGTTGCGGAATGAAGTCCGCCGCGCGCACGATCGGGCCGGCCACGAGCTGCGGGAAGAAGCTGACGAAGAAACCGAAATCGAGGATGTTGCGCACCGGCTTGATGTGGTCGCGGTACACGTCCACCGCATAGCTGATGGCCTGGAAGGTGAAGAAGCTGATGCCCACGGGCAGCAGGATGCGGTCCACGATGTGCGAGGTGCCGAAGAGGCCGTTGGACCACTGGGCGAAGTAGTTCACCTCCACGAAGTGCGTCCCGAACGCAAGGTTGATGTTCTCGGTGAGGAAGTGCGCGTACTTGAAGTAGCAGAGCAGCCCGAGGTTCACGGTCACGCTGAGCGAGAGCCACAGCCGCTTGGCCGTGAGACCGGTCGCGCGGTGGATCATCAGCGCAATGCTGTAGTCGCTCACGGTGGAGAACAGCAGGATGAGCACGAAGAGCCCGCTCGTCTTGTAGTAGAAGAACAGACTGACCAGGAAGAGCCATGCACTGCGCATGACCCGCTGCTTGTGAACGAGCGCGAAGCCCGTCATCACTACAACAAAGAAGCCCCAGAAGAAACGCTGCGTGAAGGTGAGAGGCAGGCCCTCCTCGTAGCTGAAGAGCAGACGGAAGAAGCCGGAGAGGTCGCTCATGGGCAGCGCTTACGCTCGGTTCGGCGTGGAAAGTGGAAAGTAGAGAGTGGTAAGTGCCGACCATCGCGAGCGGCACTTACCACTTTCCACTTTCCACTCATCACTGGCATCGTCATCATTCCGGTTTCGTCAATGATGCCCCTTTCAGGTGCTCCCCGTATTCCTTCATGATCGCGGTGAACATCAGGTCGCCCACCATCGTGTAGCCCTGCCGCGTGAAGTGGATGAGGTCGCGCTTGGCCAGGCCCTGCCGCTGCCAGAGGCGTATCGAGCCCTGCCCACCCATCACGCCATAGAGGTCCCACACGCCGGTTCCATGCTTCGCAGCGAGCCGCATCATCACATCGCGCACATCGTCCGCGTTGCGCACGGGGTACCGCCGCTTGCGATAGCTGTCGCTGTTCGTCACGAGCAGGATGGCGGCATCCGGGTTCACGTTGCGCACGTGCGCGATGAGCTTTTCGTAGTTCTTCTCGTAGCAGGATGCGCAGAAGTCGGGATCGTGCGCGTCGTTGATGCCGATGGAGAAGACCACGAGGTCGGGCTTCAGCAGGGCGAGCTCCTCCTCCAAACGTTGGCAGCGCAGCCAGCTCCATGTGGCCGCGCCGTTCACACCGGAGGCATGGTAGTAAATCCCCGGATCGTCGCTGGCCAGGTCGATGCCGCGCAGGGTGAACGACCGCTGGGTGAGGGTATCGGTCTGCTCGAAGCGGAGGTTCAGGGTATCCACGGGCTTGCTGAACTCGAAGACCGTGAGGCCCCGCGCCACGTCGGTCGCATAGGTCACCACTACATCGGTATCGTTGCACAGGGCGCTCACCACGAAGCTGCTGTCGCGGCCGTGCAGTACGGTCGCGCGGGTGAACGTGTAGCCGGGGTACAGGTCGCCCCGGAAGGAGATGCGTAGCGAGGTCTGAGGGTCGCGCGTGGTAACGGAATAGCCGGCGAGGCCCAACTGGCTGGTATCGGCGCGCACGGTGTTCTTGCTCATCGTCCACTTGCCGGTGTACACGGGCTCGTACCAGTACGGATTGTTGCTGCCCGCCATGTTGTACGGGAAGATGAAGCCGCGTCCCGCGCGTGTGCCCGGCGCCACGCGCTGGATGCGGTCGCGCAGCTCGGCGGTCCACATGTCCGCCTGGATGTGCGAGCCGCCGATGTGAACGATGTTCACCTGGCCCTCGCCTTGGAAGAAGAGCTTGTCCAGCTTGTCGTTGAAGCCGTCCCAGGCCTTCCTGTCGCCCGGGAGCTGGATGCGGTTGCGCGACAGGTCCACCAGGTCATTGTCCGGCACGATGAGCGGGTCGCTCGGACTTTGGGCCAGTACCGCACAGGCGAACAAGGCCGTGAGCTCGAAGGCCAGGTACCGAAGTAACGTTATCAAGCGTCCTTCATTCCACATGTTCCGGCTGGGATCGGGTCAGCGCTTGCAGGTCATTGAACAGGGCGGTGCAGAAGAGCTCCGCCATCTTGCTCGCTCCCTGCGGGCTGAAGTGCGTGTAGTCGGGGGCGGCCAGCGGCGGGTCCGCTTCCACCCAGCTCACCATGGAGTTGCGACCGCCCATCGCCGTGTACAGGTCGAAGTACGCCGCACCGTTCGCCAGCGCATGCTTCTTCAACGCCGTGTTCGTCTCCTCCACCCAGGGCCGCGTCACCCAGGTGGTGCCTTCCTTGATGCTCATGTCGCTCGGGCCGATGAACAGTACCGGCGCATCGGGGCAGAGCTTCTTCAGCACGAGGATCTGGGAGGCCACCCACGAGGCGTATTCGTCCGCCTCGTCCGCGCTCTCGATGTGTGGGATGGCATTGCCGCCGTACTGCAGGATGAGGAGTTTCACGTCCAGCGCATCATACATCGCCCGCAGCAGCCCCTTGTCGATCTTCCGCAGTTCGGTGCCGCCGGCACCGCGTGCGGCGATGTTGTCCACCACCACGCCGTTCGTGCTTTCGAAAGAGACACCGTACACTTCGGGACTGTCCGCGCCCTTGAAGGCGAGCTTCACCGAGGATGGAGAGCCCAGGGCGAAGTCGGCGATGCGCAGACCCGTCCCTGCTTCGTACTCCTTGGATTCCGGTACGCCTCCATCCACGCTCAGTTCCACGGTGAGCGGCCGGCGGTTGTGTCCGAAGAACACGCGACAGCGGCTGTACTGCTGCGAACGTCCATACGCGCGCTTCACCTTGCGGAAGAGGATGCTGCCTTCCTGGGCGATGGAATCCACGATGAGCGAATCCGCCACGGCGGGCGTATAGCGGCAGAAGGACCACAAGGCCCCGAAGCGCTCATGCGTCAGAGCCGGCTTCTGGCGTTCCATCACGCTGTACCGTCGCCAGTTCTCCGAGGGTTCGCGGTCAACGCTGAAGGAAGGGCCTACGTCCAGGATGGGGACCAACCCGGTGCCACCGCCGCCCCAGCGTAGCTGGAACTTGTTACGGAGATAGCTCGTGATACGATCGCCCTCCAGCTGCGAATCGCCGTAGTGCAGCACGCGCACGGGACGTGCTCCTTTGGCTGCGTTGCTAAGCGCGGCCAGCGCCGGCCGCAGCATGCCGGGATCGTCGTTCGGGTAAGCGAGGGCGACTTTCACCGGCACGCGCGGCGTGTCGACCGCCAGCGTGTCGACCCGGTCAGCGTTCAGGCTGTCTGTTTCCAAGGCGATGATGTCCGAGATGTCCACCTTCTCTTCCGGGGCGGTGTACAGCATCCCGCGTGGGTCGGGGAACTCGAGCGTCAGGCCGCCGAGCGTCAGGCCGCCCTCCGGCATCGCGCGGCCGATGAGGGCAAGTACGCCGATCACCGAGAGCAGGAAGAGCAGCGTTCGCCAGGGTTTCATCAAGGCTTCGGTATCTCCAGCTTCTGTCCGGCGCGTATGTTCTCGCCCACGTGGTTGTGGCGCATGATGGCCTTCACGCTCACCCCTGGATAGCGCTTGGCGATGGCGCTGAGGGTGTCACCTTTTTTCACCACGTAGATGCGCGACCGTGTGGGCACCGGCTTTTTCCTGGGCTCCGTCTTCGGGGCCGGTTTCGGCTTTTCGCGCTCCAGCGCTTCCACCTCGGGCGCCGGCACGCGGATGCGCAGCACGGCACCCGCCCGGATGCCATCCCCCTCCAGCTCGTTCCATTCCTTCAGTTCGGCCACCGAAACGCCATACTCCTCCGCGATCGCGCCCAGGTTGTCGCCGGGCTCCACGGTATAGCCCATGGTGAGCGGCCCAGGGGCTGCGGCGGTATCGCGCGTGGTCGGTGTCGTGGAAGCGCGCGCGATGCTGTCCGCAAGGAGGGCGTAGCGCTGCGCTCCACCGCCGGGTACACGTAATACGGTATGGGCCGGCAGCGTTGTTCCCACCAGCACGGGGTTGAGCTCGGCCAGCGTGCGCGCATCGATGCCCATGACGCGGGCGAACGCGTCCGCGCGCACCGGCAGACGCGTACGTACCGTATCGGTGGGCACGGTTCCCACTTCCACCGGCCGGATACCGAGGGGCTCCGCGTAGTGCGCCAGGTACCGCAGCGCCATGAAGGCCGGCACGCGCTCGCGTTCCGCGCCATCCACGTACGGATACAGGGCGGCGATGCCCCGTGCGCCAGGGCTCCGCGCTTTCGCGCGCGTGAGGTTCGCCGGGCCGCAGAGGAATGCGAGCAACGCCTCGTCCTTGCCGAAGCGAGCCGTCAGGTCCTTCATGTATCTCACGGCGGCCGTGGTGCTCAGCACCATGTCATGGCGCTGGTCGATGGTGTCGGTCACCTGCAGGCCGTAGCGCACCGCCACCGGCCAGGTGAGCATCCAGGGGCCGGCCTCGCCGTGCGCACTGGTGGCCGAGAGGTTCATCGCGCTCAGGGCGAGCGGCACGAACTTCAGGTCCGTGCTCAGGCCCGCCTCGCGTAGTTCCGCCTCCATCAGCCCCATCCAAGGGGCCGCGATCCCGAGTAGCAGCTCGGTGTCGTTGCGGCGCGGGCCGCCGAAGAGCAGGATCGCGTCCGCCACCGCATCATCCTGGAACATCGGCAGGTCCGCTCCGAGGGACCTCATGCGCGTGCGGCTCAACGTGGTATCCAGCGGCGCCCAGCTCACCACCTTCGGATCGCCCAAGTGGGCCAGCGCCTCGCGGGCCGGCCAGGTGGCCAGCAAACTGTCCAGCGGGCCCTCCGGTTGCGCCACCGCCACCATCACCGCCGCACCTATGCTCAACAGGGTCGTGCCCACGCGCATGTTCGTTCCGGCAAAACAACCACCGTGCCCACCTGTGGGAGCGGGACCGGCTGGTGCGATATCAACGGGGGAATGGTGGCGGTATGACTTTCGGCGAAGGTTCTTCGGCCGATGACGCGGATGGCACAGACGGTCGGAGGGAAGTGCCGTCAGCCATTACGCCAGGTGTTCATCTGTGCCATCGGCGACATCGGTGGCTGAAAAATGACACGCCCCCCGTTCCTTGCGGAGCCGAGGGCGATGCCATGTGTGGTGTGGAGAGGAACGCTTGGCGCGTTAGGCGGCCTTCGCCGTGACCTCCTGGCTCACAGGCCCCTCACCGATGCGGCCGACGGCGGCCACGCGGAAAGAGTACTGCTTGTCGGTGATGAGCCCGGCAGCGGTGAACCGCGCCTTGCTCACCATGCCGATGCTCTTCCACACCCCGTTCTCCAGCATGTACACGGAGGACATGCGCTCCGAACACTGCAGCACGCGCTCGCGTGTCGCGAGTGCGTTAGTCGTTATCTTTCAAACATCTCTGAACGCCATATCCGGAAAATGTTGTGGAACTGAACGGATATGAACAAGCAAGGGAGCATTCACAATGAAGAGACAACAATGCGCACTCGCGACACGCGAGCGCGTGCATGGGGCGATGAGAAAGAAAGACATCGCGTTATCATTACGGGTCGGAGCAGGATACTGCACACAACCCTCGCTATAATGAGCATCATCTGTGCGTTCGCCTATCCGCAGGAGGATTCATCCGACGAGACCATGAACGAGCTCGTCGTGAGCTGTGTGCGTTCTGCGGAAAGGGGCTCTTCATTGTTCGGTTCTTTCTACCGCTGGTATCGCTGCGACCTGGCGGGCAAGGTCAAGGCCTTCGCGGACCTTCGCGAACTGCGTGTGCATCTGTTGAGCGGCGACTTCGACCCGAATGACAACGGGGATGAGCCTCGTCTCGAATGCTCCGGTGGCGGTGATCTGAGCGACCTCATGAGCTTGTTCAACAGGAACGGCGGGGGAGTTCGAAAGGTGCGGCCAGCCCTTCGCAGGAACCATCACAAGTTCATCTATTTCGAAAGCACCGATCCGCAACGAGTACTCGCCCGGATGAGGAGACTGCGGGAGGACGACGATATCAAGGGCATAATCTACGGTCAGCCTGCATCAGGATACACCAGTGCCTTGTATATCGCCACATCCCATCCGAGCGGTACCGATGCATCCAAATGCAATTGCGCGGTCCTGGTCCCGGTAACTGATGCCTTTGGGCTCGTGATACGGGACCACTGGAAGAAGATCGCACGGGCCTATGTTGCCACGGAGGAAGAGGTGTCAGCAACAACGGTAGAAGGAATACGGGGGAACTATGCGGAAAAGAAGGACCTGATCCGGGCGCTTGTAAAGGAGGATGTGGGCGTTGATGTCACTGAGGATGGTGCTTTGTGCAAGCTGTACCTGTTCCCGAGGCCGAACATGGTATCAAGCGATCTGATTGAGAACATCTTGGGTCGTGTTCGCGTCACTTCATCAGCGCCATGCCACATTCATATCGTTACGCCGCGTTGGGGTGACGAACGCACTGGGGTAATAGACGAATTGGAGCGATTGCACAGGGCTGGTGCACGGATCAGCATTCTTACCCGACATCCGACGCTGGCAGGGGATGACGGAATCGAGTCGGTTATGGACCGGCTGCGACTGTTCATGATCGCGCGCATCTTTTACGAAGGAGACAAGGTGGCCATACATTCCAAGTATGTGTTGATCGACGGTGAGTACGAGTACGAGGGCACCTTCACGCGACGAGCGCAAGTATGGATGGGAAGCCCCAACATGTCGAACGCCGCGCTCCATGAGAACTTCGAGTCAATGGTCAAGCTCTATCACGGAACCGGGGCTTATGTGGCGTTCCGACGCGACTTCGATCGGCTCAGCGCTGAATATGCTGCGCGTATCTTCCAATGGCCCCAGATGAACAGTTTGGTGAAGGGCACACCATTGCCGCCTGATGGATTCAATGATCTGCCATTGAATTCGCCCTTCTGAACGCATGGCGTGTATGACTAGCGAGCCTCGGGTTCTTCGCGAGAGTCTCATGACGGGATTGCAACTCCACCCGGTTCCCGACCGCGTGGCACTGGGCCCTTGCGTGAATGGACCAGGTTCGACCAGCTTCCATCGCCCCTCGCTCGCCCTCACCGAACGACTCGTCCCTTCCGTCGAAAACGACGGACCCGGGAGAACACGCCCTTCCACCTTGGCGTTGCTGTAAGGCTAAAGGCCGGACGAACAGACCGAGCGCAGCCTTCGGGCTGGTATCCTTGTCCTTATCCCTGCGGCCACAGCACTTCACCCATGAAACGCTCCGACTTCCTCAAAGGCATGGCCGCCATCGGCGCCGCCTGTGCGATCCCCTTGGACAAACTGAAGGCCGCGCCGAAGCCGATACGACCGGAGGACGTGGCCTGCTGGCTGACGCCGAGCGAGACCGAGGGACCTTACTACTTCAACGCGAACCTGGTGCGGCAGAACATCACCGAGGGCCGGGCGGGTGCGCCATTGCAGTGCGTGATCAACGTGGTGGATGAGAACTGCAACCCCATCCCCAACGTGATGGTGGACATCTGGCATTGCGACAAAGACGGCGTGTACAGCGGCTACACGGGCCAGCTAGGCGGGCTGAACACTACAGGCATGACCTTCATGCGCGGTATCCAGTTCACCGATGCGAACGGACAGGCGACGTTTCAGACCATCTATCCGGGCTGGTATCCCGGCCGTGCGGTACATATCCATTTCAAGGTGCGCGTAACGGGCACCACCTACATCACCAGCCAGTGGTGCTTCGATGACGGTTTCACCACGGGTGTCTACGCGGCGAACCCGACCATCTACACGCACACCGGCACGCGCACGATGAACACGGGCGACGGCATCTTCGGCAATACCGCGCTACCGCAGTACGAGGTGATGACGGTGCAGAGCAATGGCCAGGGCGGATACACGGGCAACTTCACCATCGGCGTGAACGCGCCGGTGCAAACGGTGCTGCTGAACCCGAAGGCGTTGCTGGAAGGCCCGCTCGACAGCACCAGCGGCATCATGGGCGATGCCCTGCGCGCTGCGGGCCTCGTGCCGTTGACGGAGCCGTACACGGCGGCCGGCTGGCCGAACGCGGGCGGCGGTGGGGAGACCACGAACCTGAACGTGCTCGGCGCTACCGGCAACAACGCCATTGTGGACTGGGTGCGCGTGGAGCTGCGCTCGAGCACCACGCCGTCGACCATCGTGGCCGCGCGGCATGCGCTGGTGCAGCGCGATGGCGACATCGTTTCCGCCATCGATGGCACTTCGGCGGTCTCTCTGCCAGCCGCTGCGGGCAACTACTACGTGGCCATCCGCCACCGCAATCACCTGGGGTGCATGACCGCTTCCGCCGTGGCATTGAGCAGCAGCGCCACCGCGCTCGACTTCCGCAGCTCCGCGCTGGCCACGTACGGCACCAACGCGCGCAAGACCGTGGGTACCAACCTCGCTCTCCGCGCCGGTAACACTTACCGCGATGGGAACATCAACCAGATGAAGTACACCGGAAGCGCGAACGACCGCGACCCCATCCTCACGCGGGTGGGCAGCACCACGCCGAACGCGTCGGCAGCAGGCTACTACCCCGAGGATGTGAACATGGACGGCACCACCAAGTACACGGGCACAGGGAACGACCGCGACCCCATTTTGGTGAATGTCGGCGCCACCACCCCGAACAGCCTGGTGAACGAGCAACTGCCGTGAACAGGTAATTTCCACTTACCAACGCGACGCGCATGGAACGCAAGGACTTTCTCCGCTTCGCCGGCGCTGCCGGTCTCACCAGCTTGATCCCCGGCTCGCTGCATGCCGAGGACCACGACCATCCGGATGCGCCAGCCGCCCCGACACCCCCCGGTGGTGGCTGCGTACTCATACCAAGCGAAACGCCTGGCCCGTTCCCGCTTGATCTCAGTGCCAACGCGTTCTACTTCCGACAGGACATCCGGGAGGACCGGGCCGGGGCACCGTACCGCTTGCGGCTCCGCATACTCGGTTTGCAGGATTGCCTGCCCATGCAGAACGTGCGGGTGAACATCTGGCATTGCGATGCGGCGGGCGTGTACAGCGGCTACACCAACCAGAACGGCGGCGTGAACTCCACCGGGCTGACCTTTTTGCGCGGGTACCAGTTCACCGATGCGAACGGGGAGGCGGAGTTCTTGAGCATCTTCCCGGGTTGGTACCCGGGCCGGGTCTGCCACATTCACTTCCAGGTGTTCGTGAGTTCCAGCTATGCGGCCATCTCCCAGCTCACCTACCCCATCGCCGAGAAGCAAGCGGTCTATACCGACAATCCCACCCTGTACACCGCCGGCACCGATCCGGTAACACCCAGCCAGGACGGGATCTTCAGCGATGGGTACCAGTACCAGGAAGCAACGCTCTCGTTCAACGGGGATACGCAGGAGTACGAGAGTTTCCTGGAGGTGACCGTTCAGGGCGCAGGCTTGAACACCGGCCTGGAGGAGTTGCGCAACGCGGAACAGTTCGTCCTGGGCCAGAATTTCCCGAACCCCTACGCGGATGAGACCACCGTGCCGTTCACGCTGAAGAACACCAGCGATGTGAAGCTGGAACTCTTCGATGTGACCGGCAAGCGCGTAGCGGTCGTGCAGCGCGAGAGCATGCCCGCCGGGGAACAACGGCTGCGTATCGACCTCGCCGAACTCGGCCTGGAGAACGGCAACTATGTGTACCAGTTGAACGTGACCAATTCGAACGGCACGTTCCGGCAGTGCAAGATGATGACCACACGGCGGTAGGTCGGGTGCACCGCGCGTTGACGGGTCTCAGACAAAGCGACCAAGGATCGCGGTGACCTGCTGCGCATACCCACCGCCGAACAGGTTCACATGGACCAGGAGGGGGTAGAGGTTGCAGAGGTCGATGCGCTCCTCCCAGTCCTGCTCGAGCGGCCGTTCGTTCTGGTAGGCGGCATAGAACGCGGGTTCGAAACCGCCGAAGAGCCGGGACATCGCGGTATCCATTTCGCGGTGGCCATAGTAGACGGCCGGGTCGATGAGCACAGGTGTGTTACGCTCATCGGAGAGGAAGTTGCCGTTCCATAGATCACCATGGAGCAGGGCAGGGGCTTCGGTGGGGAAGAGCGAGGGCATGCGCATGTACAATCGTTCGAAGCGCAGCACGTCGCCCATGCCGAGGCGCCCCTTGTCGCGGGCCATTTTCACGAAGGGCTCGAGCCGATGCTGGATGAGGAAGTCCTCCCACCGCGCGGAGGGCGTGTTCACCTGCTTCAGTGAGCCGATGTAGTTGTCCCGCGCAAGGCCGAAGCGATCATGCGTGTGCGTGTGCAATCGCGCGAGCGATCGGCCCAAGTCCTCCCAGAACGCCTCGGTTCGCGCTCCTGCGCTTATGTGTTCCAGCAGCAGGTAGCTGTCGTTGTGGTCTTCACCATGGGCGATGACCTTCGGCACACGGATAACCCCGGCGGCAGCCAGTCGATGGAGCCCGTCCGCCTCGGCCTCGAACAGGGAAGGGAAGCGATCGGCCGAATTGACCTTCACGAAGAAACAGCCCTCGTTCGTGTCCAGGCGATAAGCATCATTGATGCTCCCGCCTCCCACAGCGGAGTCGCGTTCTATGTCGACGGGCTTCCCGATGGTCCGACTGATCTGTTCGGACAGGCGCTCGATGAGTGAACCGGGAAGCGGCATCGGGGCAAAGGTGTTCGAGTTCGGCCGGATCGTGCTAAACTTGCGTCCCCGTTGAAGAACGGGTTGGCATCTTGGGGGATTAGCTCAGCTGGCTAGAGCGCTTGCATGGCATGCAAGAGGTCACCGGTTCGACTCCGGTATTCTCCACGTGAAAAGCGGTCCTTGTGGCCGCTTTTTCATTTTCCGGGTTGAAAACCGGTTCATAATTCGAACCCTTTTCCTGTCGGGAAGTAATTGGTTTGGAGAACTTTGCGCTGCGGACAAAAAGAGGGAGACTTCGCGGGTCGTCGTCCCACCACCATTATCGCGACCAACAGACGTAAGGCAACGGGGAGGGCCGGGTTTTCGGAACACTCAGGACCTGCTTAGGAATTGTCTCAGTAGGGTTAAGTAGGGCAGGCTCTCCCCGCCTTCCGTTCCGCTTCACACACGCTTGCGACGCACGTTGTTCGCCGGCTTTTTCACTGGGGCTTTTCGCCCGGCCAGGCGCTGGTAAAGCGCCATCTGGGATCGGAGCGCGGTGCGGCTCTTCCATTGTGGGTCGCGGTAAGGATTCCGTTGAGCGGCATCGATGGTGCGGGCCTTGGCCTTGTCGGTCCATTGCAGCTCGAGGTAGTCGAGCACCTCTTTGCGGAGGCTGGCGTCCAGCACCGGGAATGCGGTTTCCACCCGGCGGTCCATGTTGCGTTCCATCAGATCGGCCGAGGCCAGGTAGACGAGGGGTTTGCCACCGTTGTCGAAGACATACGCCCGGGCATGCTCCAGGAAGCGGTCCACGATGCTGATGACCTCGATGTTCTCGCTCATGCCGACGATACCGGGCACCAGGCAGCAGATGCCGCGAACGATGAGGCGCACCCGCACACCGGCCCGGCTCGCATCGTACAGTTTGCGGATGAGCGGCCGGTCCTCCAGGCTGTTCAATTTCAGCAGGATGGAAGCGCTCCTGCCGGAGAGGGCGTTGGCGATCTCGCGGTCGATCAGTCGCTCCAGACCGCCACGCAGTCCGGTCGGAGCGGTAAGCAGGTGTTTCGTATCGAGCGGTTTTCGGGGGTCGCGCAGGTGAGCGAAGACGGCGATCACATCGCGGGCGATCGGTTCGTAGGCGGTGAACAGGCCGATGTCGCCGTAGATGTGGGCGGTCTTCTCGTTGAAATTCCCGGTACCGAGCCAGGCGTAGTGCCGTGTGCGGCCGCCCTCACGCCGTTCGATGAGGCAGAGCTTGCAGTGCACCTTGAGCCCTTCGCGGCTGTAGATGACCTGGGCGCCGGCCTGCTCCAAGGCTTCTCCCCAGAAGAGGTTGTTGCCCTCGTCGAAGCGCGCCTGCACTTCCACGAAGGCGGTAACCTTTTTCCCTGCGCGCGCCGCATCGAGCAGGGCTTCGCAGACGAGCGAACCGCGGGCAACGCGATAGAGCGTGATGGAGATGCTCTTCACGGCGGGGTCGCGTGCGGAGCGCCGCAGCAGGTCCGTCACCACGCGGAAATCGTGGTAGGGGAGATGCACGAGCTGGTCCCCGGCACTGATCACGGCGAAGGGATCCGCCGCACCGGAAAGCGCCGGATGGCGCAGGGGTGGGAGCGGCTGTTCGCGCAGGTCGGCATGTCCCTTCACGGGAAGGCCCATCATGTCACTGAAGTTGTGGTAGCGCCCGCCGCGGATGAGGTCCTGTTTCTTCACGCCCAGGAGATCGCGGAGCTGGTGCAGCATGTCCGTTGGCATGGCGCCATCGTGCAGGAAGCGGGAAGGAACGCCGGTGCGGCGTTTCTTCAGGCTGCGGCGCACCTTGTCCACCACGTTCTCGGCGAATTCCTCATCGAGGTAGAGCTCCGCATCACGCGAAAGCTTGATGGCATGGCAGGCCGCCAGCTTGAAGCCGGTGAAGAACAACGGTGCGCAGAGCCGGATGGCGTCGTCCAGGAAAAGCAGGTCTGTGCGGCCGCTCCGCGCTGGAAGGAGGATGAAGCGCCCCAGCTCGTCCGAGGGCACGTTCACCAGCACACGCTTGCGCTTCTTGGTCCCCTTCTGCACCAGGTCGCACACCAGGTAGAGCTTGCGGTCCTCGATGAACGGGGCATTGCCCGCGCGGAGCGAAGCCGTTTGCAGCAGCGGTGCGATACGCTCGGTGAAGTAGCGGGTGACGAACTCACGCTGCTGTATCGTGAGCCGCTCCTCGGACAGGAAGCGCACACCATGCCTCTCCAGGGCCGGTAACAATCGCTCGCGGTAAAGCCTTCCGAAAGCGCGCTGTTGCTCGAGCGCTTCAGCGTTGATCCGCGCGATGCGTTTCTCCGGTGGCACTTCCAACGCCGACCGGTCCTTCTTCTTCAGCACGCGAAGTCCGCGCAACTGCGCAACGCGCACGCGATAGAACTCATCGAGGTTGCTGCTGTGGATGGCGAGGAACTTCAGGCGCTCGAGCAGTGGCACGCGTTCGTCCTGGGCTTCCTGTAGAACCCGGGCGTTGAAGGCCAGCCAGCTGAGGTCGCGGTCGAAGAACCGCTCCTCGCCGAAGACGGGAACGGCGAGCAGTTTCTTCGGCAGACGCGCGCGTGCGGTCAGTTTCCGCAGATTGAGCGCTTTCTGCTTGGCGAAGCGGCGCTGCGCATAGGCCGTATGGAAGCGGTGATGCTGGAGGTATTTGAGGTTCTCGGCGTTCCATGCATGAGCGGGGATGCGCTTGGCACGCACATGCTCGAGTTCCGCACGCAGCCGCTCGCTCCGCTCATGGAAGTCAGCCTGCCCGGCTTTGGCGCTGTCCGCATCGCGCAGCACGCGCTGCATCATGGTGCGTGGCGCCACGCCCATGCGCGTGCTGAGGATCAGCGCACCTACCTGCTCGATGAGGGGGCCGCCTGCTCCTTGCTCTTTCAGGAACACTTTCGCCAGCGAGGTGCTCCGCTTCTCGTGTCCGCGATACGTGCTCGCGTAGCCGGCGTCGTGGAAGAGCGCCGCGATCTCCAAGGTGCGGAGCTGGTCGGCGGTAAGACCCATGCCCCGGCCGATCTCCTGTGAAGCGCGCACCACGGCGAGGGTATGTTCCAGATCGTGGAAGGCCATCCACTTCGGCATGTGGCGCGCGAAATGGCGGCGCACATGCAGGCGCGCTCGTTCGACCAGGGTGGAGGAAGGCATGGGACGGCGTCCAAGATAGAGGCGGTGTATTACGTGCATGCGGCTGGGGCTCCGGGCCGCATACGCCGGGATATATTCGCCCGGGCCGCATGGATCCACGCATCGCAAACTCCCTGTACCAGGCGCTGCGTGGCGACCGCAGCGTGTTCGCCTACAGCGGCGCGTTCCATGATGAGCACACGGGCCGGTTGATCGCGTTGGGCGAGGCGTCCGTGAACGGCGATGGTCGTGGAACGGCGCGGGGTCGGTTGGCCTTCATCATGGTGGAGGCCTACCAGAACATCCTCAGGCATCGTGCCGTGCTTCCGCCGCAGGTGGAGCGTGGCGAAGGGAGGAGCCTCTTCCTGCTGCGCTGTGGCACGGATGGCCAGCAGGTGGTGGTGGCGGTGAACCCCGTGAAGAAGAGCGATGTGCTCGGCCTGCGCACCGCGTTGCACCGGCTGCATGGGATGGAGCCGTCGCAGTTGAAGAACCTGTTCCTCTCGGGGCTGCAGCACACGTCGGACCAGCCGCGTCGCGGCGCGGGCCTGGGCTTGATCGAAATGGCGCGGCGCTCGGGCAGTGATCTCGGTTACACGTTACGGGGTCTCGGAGAGGACCACGAGCTGTTCATTCTTGCAGTGCGGCTCGGTTCCGAACGGGCCTATGACGGGGTGCTCACGGAAGCGGCCGTTCTGCACGGCACCGTGGTGCAGAACGATCTCTTGCTTCTGCACATCGGCGAACGTCCGGTGGCCGTACAGGAGGCGGTGCTGCGCATGCTGGAAGAAGATGTGGACGACCACACGGGGCGCGCTGGTCTTCGTGGGCGGGCCTATCTCGCGGCCAATGGCTTCCTGGCATCCGCAGGAGAGGGGAGCGAGCGGTACATCTGTGCGCTTTCGCGCGATGGGGACCACAACAGCCTGGCGGTAGGCCGTGCGCTGGACCCGCGCACAGCGACGGAGGCCGTGCGGCAGGTGCGTGCGCTCGCCAGCCATGACCGGTCGGAACTGGACCGCCGCTACCGCAACGCCCTGCTGAAGCGCGGCGATGCGACGGAAGGCGCGGACCTGCTGGACCTGGCCCGGCTCTCGGTGGAACCCCTGCAAGCGGAGATGTTCCCGACGGACGGTGAGCAGGTCTTGGTGATCGTGCGCGCCATTTTCTGATGCCCTTCTTGTAACGCGTGCTGCTTGGAGCCTGCTGGACGCGGGCAGGCACATCGATGCGACATGCACGGTGACTTGAGCGCCGAACAGCTTGCCAAGGTTCACTGTGTCCGTGGCACGCCCCAAGGACAATGATCGCGGCATATTGGGCGTCTCTCCATCACGACCAGGAGCCATGACCGCCGCCTTGCTGCTTTTCCACGATGCGATGGATCGTTTTGAACGGTGGTTCAACGACCGTTTCGGGTGGTTCTTCACCAATGGAATGAAGAACCGCAGGCGCAGGCCACGGGTATACTGAACTGTTGGACGGAGGCTTCGGGTCCAGTGTCGTGACCACTAAGTTGGTTAACTGAAGAACTGCCACTATTTCGCCTTCATGCAAGGCGGAGCATGCACGGCGTAGCGGGCGCTACGGCGCGATGTTCCAACGCGGCAGGGAGGTGAAAGAGGGGCGGAGATGGTTAATGAACTTAGTGGTCACGCCACTAGGTCTACAATCGGATGCAGACGTTCTTCGCTTCGGTGAAGAAGCGCAAAGCTTCCACGCCACCTT
>CAZYPC010000008.1:0-1911 GCA_964649165.1 uncultured Chryseobacterium sp. | reverse complement strand
CGGATGCAGACGTTCTTCGCTTCGGTGAAGAAGCGCAAAGCTTCCACGCCACCTTCCCGTCCCACGCCACTTTGCTTCATGCCTCCGAACGGTGTGCGCAGATCGCGCACCATCCAGCAATTCACCCAAACGATGCCGCTGTTCAGCGCGCGCGCCAGGCGATGGGTGCGTTGGGTATCCCGCGTCCAGAGCACGCTGGCCAAGCCATAGGGTGTGGCGTTCGCGAGGGCCAGCGCCTCTTCTTCCGTGTCGAACGGCTGCAGGGTGACCACGGGACCGAAGATCTCTTCCTGATTGGTGCGGCACTGCGGCCCCAGGCCCTCGATCACGGTGGGAGCGATGTACCATCCGTCCTTCAGTTCGCCTTCAAGGCGCACACGCGTACCCCCGCACAGGACCGTGCCTCCTTCTTCCTGGGCGATGGCGATGTGACCGAGGACCTTGTTCATGTGGGCCTCGCTCACCACAGCGCCCAGATCCGTGTCCTCCGCTGAGGGGTCGCCTACGCGCAAGGCCTTTGTCCGCGCCACGAACGCATCGCGGAAGCGGTCGTAGATGGAACGTTCGACCAGGATGCGCGAACCGCACAGGCAGATCTGTCCCTGGTTGCGGAAGGAAGAGCGCAGCGTATTGGCGAGCATGCGATCGAAGTCGCAATCCGCGAACACGAGCACGGCGTTCTTGCCACCGAGTTCCAGGCTGAGCTTCTTGAACATCGGTGCCGCCACCCGCGCGATCTCCGCCCCGGTCTTCGTTCCCCCGGTGAAGGAGACCGCAGGGATCCGCGGGTGAGCCGTGATGGCCGCGCCCACCTTGGGCCCGAGGCCATGAACGATGTTGAGTACGCCTGGTGGGAAGCCCGCTTCGATGCATCGCTCGGCGAGCATGTGCGTGGTGAGCGGGGTGACCTCGGAGGGCTTGGCCACAACGGTGCAGCCGGCCGCGAGCGCCGGGGCGATCTTCCAGGTGAAAAGGTAGAGCGGCAGGTTCCACGGGCTGATGCACCCGGCCACGCCCACGGGCTGGCGGTCCGTGTAGTTCACGGCCACGTCGTCCATCAGGTGCGACTCGCTGCTCCAATGCAGGATGGCCGTGGCGAAGAAGCGGAGGTTGGCCACGGCGCGGGGAATGTCCACCTCGCGGGCCAGCGATACCGGTTTGCCGTTATCGCGGCTCTCGGCCTTCGCGAAAATGTCGAGGTCCCGCTCGACCAGCGCGGCCACGCGGAGAAGCGCCTGGCTCCGGCCCTCACGTCCAAGGGCGATCCACCCGGGCAGGGCCTTCTCAGCGGCGATCACCGCCGCGTCCACGTCCCTGGCGTCGCTGTCGGCGATGCGCGCGTATACCCTGCCCGTTGCGGGCTCGGAATCGTCGAGCCACGCGCGGCTTGATGCGGGGCCCATTCTCCCGTCGATACAGTTCAGCACATCGATCATGGCGCCAAGTTATTCCCGTGGCGCCCGTCGGTGGACCAGCCACTTTCCCGGCGATGGGGAGAGTACAAAATCGAAGGGCCCGTCTTGCGACAAGCCCTTCGACCCCTTGTTGCGCTGGAATGGATCCCTATGCCCGGAGGCGGTCGAGAACGAACCTATCGTGGTTCCAGCTTCGTTGATGCGGTGAGCGATGCGCAGGGCGCCGGTGCCTTGCGGAGGGCATCGGTGCTTTTGGGCAGTGTGGTGGCGGGCTTCGGCGCCGGCTTGGCGGCCGGGGCTTTGCGGTAGTTCAAGCGGAGCACATCAGCATCGCGGGCGATGGTGGCCGAAGCGGTGATGAGCAGTGTGGCGAGAAGCAAGTTGCGGAACATGGCGCGTCGTGGTGTTACGTCCTGACCGGGAGAGCGCCACGAACGTACCGGGAGCGCCAAGCTGCTGCTGTTAAGCCACTCCAACGCCGGTTAAAGAAGGTTAA